>JAOPYH010000144.1 GCA_025964715.1 Streptosporangiaceae bacterium
TGTCCGTGGGGTTGGGGCAGCCGCGCGCTCAGGTCGTTGCCCGAAAGCTTGCCGATCTGAGCGCGGATGGCCTCCACCGAGCGGAGTGATCGGCCCACCAGGCTCCAGGTCATTGCCGCCGACAGACCGGCCAGCGCGAGGACTCCGACGCCGATGATGAGTTCGAGCGCATGCGTCGCGAGGATCGCGGGTGCTTCTACGCCTGCGTAGACGAAGTGTGGATCGTCCTTCGCGGACTTGTCCTGCAGAGAGAAACGGATGGCCGTGAAGATGGCACACCTGCCCTCTGACCGGTAGACGGTCACATTCTCGATCCGGTCATTCAACGCGGGCCTGACATGGCTCAACGGCGTGTTGTAAGCCGCATTGCTCGAGTCCACGACCCGGCCGTGGGAGTCCACCAGCTGGAGCATTTTGACGCGGGCGGGGGTGGGGGCCTTGTGAGGTATGCCGCCGGCCCGTGCCGTCGCGATCCACTGAAGCGCGGATCGGTGTGTGTCAGTGAGGATGCGGTCCCGGGTGGTGTTGCGGATCCCGAGGTCCAGGCCGACGCCGATGATGGTGAAGACAACGAGCGACAGTGCCGTGGCTATCAGTGTGTAGCGTGCCCGGATCGATCGGGGGCGTAGAGCGAGCATGGACCTCCCTCCATTGGTCGGTCTCGCCGGCCCTCGTCTTGACCCGACGTTCACGGGATATAGGCCGATACATTACGTTTTCTACATGTTTCTGGCTATATGGGTGGTAGATCCGTACGGGGCTTGACCCAAAGATGACCGTGGCTTTACGAATCTTTGGGACGACATGGCCCCACACCCGAGATCACAATACCTATTGACTTGATAGGAAATCGGGGTGAGGCTGTGGCCGGAAGCCGGATCCTGTGAGGGGAGATTCTCCATGAGCGTGACGGACGAACTGCTGGCGAACGCCGAGCGATACGCGGCCGCCTTCGACAAGGGGCACCTGTCGCTGCCTCCCGGTAAAGGTGTGGCGGTGGTGGCCTGCATGGACGCCCGCCTCAACCCGTACGGCCTGCTGGGCCTGACCGAAGGAGACGCGCATGTCATCCGCAACGCCGGCGGCGTGATCACGGCGGACGAGCGGCGTAGCCTCGCCATCAGCCAGCGGCTCCTCGGCACGCGGGAGATCATCCTCATTCACCACACCGACTGCGGAATGCTCACGTTCACCGACGACGCGTTCAAAGCCGGTATCCAGGCCGAGACCGGGCTCAAGCCGGACTGGTCGGCCGAGGCCTTCACGGAGGTGGAGGACGACGTCAGGCAGTCGATCGCGCGCATCAAGACCGATCCGTTCATTCCGCACACCGACCAGGTGCGCGGCTTCGTGTACGAGGTGGAGACGGGGAGGCTCCGCGAGGTGAAACCCTGATCGCCCAGCGGTGTGGATCACCGTCGCGCGCGGCGGCCGTAGGCGCCGTGGGCCGGCCCGCTGGAACATACTCGCGTGTCGCCCGGTGGGCGCACGCCTGGGCGTTTTCCCTGGCCGCGTGCCGGGAAGCGGGATCTCATGGGAGCGATCCGGCTGGGTCTCCTGGTGGACAGCGACGCCTACGGGGGCGCCGAGGCCTATGTCCGGCAGCTGCTGCGCCGCCTTCCGGCGCAGTTCGACCGGCACCTCGTGGTCGCCGAGCCGGTGGCGCCCTGGTTCGACGATCTCGACGGCCATTGTGCGTCTTCGACATGGGTCCCCGTGCTGCGTGGCCGGGAGTGGGTCCCGGAGCTGACGAGGCGGCTGGGCCAGGTCGGGGCCGACGTCTGGCACGTCAACCTTGTGGATCCGGCCAGCAACCGGGCCGTACTCGCGGCGGCGTGCGCCGCCGCGCCGACCGTGGCGACCTTGCACATGCCCGGCACGGTGCCGGATGGGCTGGGGGCACCGGACGGACCGTACGCGCGGGTGAGCGCCGTTGTGGCGGTGTCCGCGCAGATCGCCGAGCTGCTGCATGGGCGCCTTGGAATGCCGCCGGAGCGGGTCGTGCGGGTCCGTAACGGCGTTGATCTGCCGACGGCCCTGGTCTGCTCACCTCCGAGGTCCTTGCCATACCGCCCGCCGAGAGTCGGCGCGGTGGGAAGGCTCACTGGACAGAAGGGCTTCGACGTCCTGACCGCCGCGGTGGCGCTGCTGATCGGGCGCGGCAGGGTGGTCGAGGTCGTCGTGGCGGGGGAGGGGCGTGACCGGAGAGCGCTCGAGGCCGGTGCCGCCGGACTGCCGATCCATTTCACCGGCTTTGTGGCGGACGTCCCCGCCTTCCTGGAGGGGCTTGACGTCTTCTGTCTCCCCTCCCGTCGGGAGGGGCTGCCACTCACGCTGCTGGAGGCCATGGCGCGTGGGCTGCCGTGCGTCGCCACCAGGGTGGGGGACATCCCCGAGGCCGTCGGCGACGCCGCGGTGACCGTGCGGCCGGAGGACCCGGTGGCACTCGCCGACGCACTCGAGCGGCTCATCGCCGAGCCGGCCCGGCGTAGGCGGCTGGGGGAGCGGGCCCGGGCGGTGGCCGTGGAACGCTTCGATGCGGCGGACATGGTGGACCCCGTCGCCGGGCTGCTCCGAGCCGCGGCCACCGGTCCGTGCGCGGCGCCCGATCACCCGAGGAGGTCCAGGACCTCCCCCAGCACCGCGCCGACCGACAGCTCATGAGCGCACCGCAAGTCGATGGGACAGGACAGATGCGGACATGGACTGCAGGCCACGCCGGCCCGGACAGCCCGATGCCGGTCGTGCCTGTACGCCCACCGCACCGGATCCCCGGCCATGAACAGCGTGACGCTCGGCGTCCCGGTGGCGGCGGCCAGATGGGCGGCGCCGGTGTCGTTGGAGACCAGCAGGGCGGCATTGCGCAGGAGCGCCGCCAGCGCGCCGAGCGTGGTGACGCCGGTGAGGTCCACCGGCCGGCATCGGGAGTGCCGCACGACATCACGGGCCAGGTTCCGTTCCGCGGCGAGTCCGCTGACGACGACCCGCAGCCCCCGAGAGGAGAGCTCGTCGGCCACGGCGGCGAAGTGCGCCGGCGGCCAGCGGCGGGTAGGGGCCGACGCACCGGGGTGCAGGACCGCGTACCGGCCGGGCGCCAGGCCGTGCCGGCGAGCGAGCGCGGCGAACGCGGCGGTGTCCGCGGGAAGCTCACGGAACTCCAGCGCGTCGTCATGCCACGGCACGCCCAGATGCCGGAGGAGGGCCAGGTGACGGTGGACCTCGTGCACCTGTCCCGGATAGGGGAGATACAGCTCGCCACAGCCCGGGAACCCCGCGGCGGCGAACCCGCCGACCCGGGCCCCCGCGGATCGGCCGATCCGCTCGCAGGCTTCGTTGGCGGCAACCCGGTCGCCGTACGCCTGGAGGACCAGGTCGAAGTGGCGTTCCGCCGCCGCGGACAACAGGCGGGCCAGCCCCGCGCGGTCCGGCGGCCGGTCCGGGATGCCCGGGTAGCCGCTGAACGGCAGGAGCTCGTCGATGTAGCGCGAGAAACGGGCCAGTACTGGCGCGGTCTCCGCCCAGGTGATCACAGTCGTACGGACGTCCGGCCGGGCCCGGCGAAGGGCCCGGAGCGCCGGCACCCAGCAGAGCAGATCACCGAGGCCGACGCGCGCGCGCAGAAACGCCACGCGGCGGACCGCGGGATCGGCGAGCGGCGGGACGGGCATGACCGAAACCTCCAGACGCCCCTGGGGCCGAATCCGCGGACGTCCCGGTGAACCCGTACCCGGGGGATGGGCCGGAATGCGCCGTGTCGGTGATCATGCCGACCTACCGGCAGGCGAGCTTCCTGCCCCGCGCGCTCGGTGGCCTGCTCGCACAGACGGTCCGGAACTGGGAGCTGTTGATCGTCGACGACGGGTCCCCCGACGAGACCCCCGACGTCGCCCGGCGGTTTCTCGGTGACCCGCGGGTGCGCTATCACCGGTTGCCGGGCAACCAGGGGCTTGGCGCGGCGCTCAACGTGGGACTGGGCCTGACCACCGCGCCGGTGATCTCCTACTTGCCCTCCGACGACCTCTACGAGCCCCGGCACCTCGAGACACTGCTGGCCCTGCTGGCCGACCCTGCCGTGGTCCTCGCCCACTCAGGAGTTCATCACCACGATGGACACAGCTCCCCCGGAGCCCCGGGCGGCGGTCATTGCCTGCAGCTCGTCCAGGTGGCCCACCGGCGGACCGGCGAGCTGTGGACCGAACGGGCGGAGTTGGAGAGCGACGACCTCGACCGGCTCTACTGGGCGCGGTTACGGCCCCTCGGCCAGGTGGCCGCCACGGGCCGGGTGACCTGCACCTGGACCGACCACCCGGCTCAGCGGCACAAGGCGATCCGCGAGAGCCACGACGGGGGCCTCAACGTCTTCCGGTCCCGCTACCGCGTCTCCGTGCCGCTGCGCTTCCACTCCACCGACAGCGGCGAGACGGACGAGGTGGCGTTGTACGGCCGGTTCCGGCGCCGCCACCTGCCTCCGGACCCGCAGGGGCTGCGCATCCTGCTCGCCGGTGAGCTCGCCTATAACCCCGAGCGGGTCGTGGCGCTGGCCGAGCGCGGCCACCGGCTGTACGGAATCTGGACCGAGGACGCCCTGGGCTGTAACACCGTCGGGCCGCTGCCGTTCGGGCACGTCATCGATCTCCCTCGCACCGGCTGGCGAGAGGCGGCGCGCCGGCTGCGGCCGGATGTGATCTACGCGCAGCTGAACTGGCGGGCGGTCCCCTTCTGCCACCGGGTGCTGCGGGCCCTGCCCGAGGTGCCGTTCGTCTGGCATTTCAAGGAGGCGCCGCAGCACAGCATCCGGCGGGGCGAGTGGCCCCTGCTGGCCGAGCTCGCGACCCGCTCCGACGCGCAACTCTACTGTTCGGCCGAGGAGCGCGACTGGTTCCTGACCGCGCTGCCGGGTCTGGCCGATCCCGGCCGCGCGCACGTTCTCGATGGCGACCTGCCCAAGGCGGACTGGTTCGCCGGGCGCCGGAGCCGCCGGTTGTCGGAGCACGACGGCGAGATCCACACCGTGGTCCTCGGCCGGCCGCTGGGGCTCGACGCCGAGTTCGTCACAGCGCTGGCCCGGCGCGGTGTGCACACGCACCTGCACGGGCTCGTTGTCGCGCCGGGTGCCAAGGGCGCCTGGACGGCCTGGCTGGAGCGGGCCATCCGCGCCGCACCGGGCCATGTCCACGTCCACCCGCATGCCGACCAGAGGCACTGGGTCGCCGAGCTGTCCCAGTACGACGCGGGGTGGCTACACCGGGTGTCGAGCGCCAATGGCGGGGATCTGCGCGGCGCGACCTGGAACGATCTCAATGTTCCGGCTCGGATCCCTCCGCTCATGGCCGCCGGCGTCCCGCTGCTGCAGCACCGCAGCCCCGGCTGCCGGGTGGCCGCGGACCGGCTGGTGGCGGAGACCGGGATCGGACTGCTGTACGACGACGCCGGCGATCTCGCCGACCGGCTGCACGACGAGGCGACGCTGGCGCGCGCCCGCGCGGCGGTGGCCACCCACCGGAACTCCTTCACCTTCGACGCGCACGCTGACGACCTCGTCACGCTGTTCAGGAGCCTCGCCGCCGGTGCGGCGTGATCAATGCGGCGGGGGCGAGCTCGGGCTCATCACCGCGGCGTAATGGCGCAGGAGTGCGTCGAGATGGGCGGCCGGGGCGTGATGGCGGATGACCTGATCGCGTGCGGCGGCGCCGAGTGTCCGGGCGTAGGCGGGGTCGCCCCCGAGCAGCCGGAAGGCGACCGCCAAGGCGCGTGGCTCGCCGGGGGGCACGAGCAGCCCCGTGCGGCCGTGATCGATGAGCTCTGGCAGGCCGCCGATCCGGGACGCCACCACGGGGACTCCGCAGGCCGCCGCTTCGAGCACGCTCATCGGGCAGTTCTCGTACCACAGCGCGGGCAGGACCGCGGCCGTCGCGGCGCCGAACGCCTCCATCAGCGCGCTCCTGACGGCGAAGCCGTGCAGACGCACGGGAAGCCCCTCGGCCAAGACCCGGCGGCGGATCGAGGCCTCGGCCGGGCCCGATCCGTACAGGTGGATCGTGGACCCTGCCGTCAGCTGACCAGCCGCGGTGAGCAGCACGTCGAGTCCCTTCTCGGGGACCAGTCGTCCGGTGTAGACGAACCGGGCAGGTCGCGCCGGCCGGGCCAGTGGATGTGCCGGGGGCGCCACGGGGTTGGGCAACACCACCACCCGGTCCGCGGGAAGGCCTCCGGACACCACCCGGTCGCGCAGGAAGGCGCTGGGCGCCAGGAAGAGCCGCACCGACCGCCACCAGCCCCGTACCGCCGCCAGGCCGGCCTCGGCGCCGGCCGCGGCCGCTCGCCACGCCGAACCCTCGCCGGCCAGGCACCCGTGCCGGAGCGGGTTGGCCAGCCGGCCGCCGTTCAGGCATCGCTCACAGGGGCGGCCCTGGGTGAACAGCCGGTAGTTCGGGCAGACGGCCTTGTAATCGTGCAGGGTCATGACCACGGGGATCCCGTGGTCGCGCAGCGCGTCCAGCACCGACAGGGTGAGGAACTCGTGGACGTGATGGACGTGGGCGATGTCCGGGCGGACCTGCGTGAGGAGCGCGTCGAGCGCCCGCCGCGCGGGCCGGCTGTAGATGCCGGCCAGCCGGCGGCCCGGCTCCGTACGGCCCCCGGCCCCCGCCGGTGGCGGGAACCACCCGGCCCAGGGTGTGGGTGCGGTATCCGGCTCGGCGGTGGCGAAGGGCACCACCTCATGGCCCGCGCCACGGAGCAGCTCCTCAGTCAAGGACACCATGGTCTCGGCGCCGCCGGGTCCCGGTTTGTAGTGACTGGTCAGCAGCAGGACGCGCATGAGGAGGCCGGCCGCTTCAGAAAGTGAAGACGGCCTGGATGGTGTGGCGCCGCCGGGCCGCCAGGTCCCGCAGGAAGGCGGGCGCCTCCTCCACCGGCACCACGTCGGTCACCAGGTGCCGCAGCACGTCCGCGCCGCGGGCGCGCAGCAGCTCGACGGTCGCCGCGGACAGGTCGGCGCGCGACCACGAGGAGCCGCGTGGCACCCGGCCTATCTGAGCGCACCGGACGGTCAGCCCGTTGTGGTGGAACTCCTCGCCGAGGCGCACGTCAGCCGCTCCGTCCTGATAGAACGCGAGGTCGATGACCGACCCCTGCGGCCGTAAGGCTCGAAGCGCGGTGTGAAGCGCCCGGCCCAGACCCCGGCACTGGAAGACCACGTCGGCTCCGGGCTCCGGGCGGCGCCACCGCTCCTTGCACCAACGCGCGGGGTCGTAGGTGCGCTCGTCCACCGGCACGCAGCCGAGCTCCCCGGCCGCCGCGAGCCGCGCCGGGGTCGGGTCGGCGACCGCGACCTCGGCGGCCCCGTGGTGCAAGGCGAACAGCGCGGTCAGCAGGCCCACGACACCGGCACCGGTCACGAGGACCCGCCGTCCGGCCACGCCTCCGCCGAGCCCGTCGCCCCGCGCCGCGTCCGTACGGCCCAGCTCGGCGACGGCGTGCAGCAGCCCGTTGGCGCAGATCGGCCCCATCTGTGCGACATAGACGCCCAGCAGCGGGTCGAGATCCCCGGGCAGTGCGACCACGTGATCGGAGCGCGGGTCCGCGCGATAGGCGGCGCGGTGCCCGTAGGCCATGGCGACCGTCGCCCCCACCGGGACGGCCGCACACCGGCTCTCCCGGACCCGGCCCACCTCCATGTAGCCGAGGCAGCGCACCGGATAGCTCCCGGTCGGTGCGCCGTCCTCGAACAGCCGCAAGCGGCGGTCGAAACGCCGGCTGAGGAACGGGCTCGTGCCCTTCACCGTGGCCAGCTCGGTGCCGGCGGACAGCCCGCTGAAGAGCGTCTCGACCTCGAACCCGCCGGCCGTCAACGGCCCGCCCGGCTCGGTGAAGATCTCCGGCTCGCCGGGGGCGCGCACGCCGAGGCTCCGCACCCCGGTCATCTCAGTCATGGACCGCGGCCTCGCAGGCCGTGCCGGCGTAGGCGGCATCAGCGGCGGCGCAGGCGAGCCGGTGCGTGCGCAACGCCTCTCCGTAGGGGGCTCGCATACTCCAGTGGGCTTCGCGTACCGCCCCGATGAAGTCCGCGTCCTCACGCAGGAAGGGGTCGCCGTGGGCTGTCATGGTCCAGCGCCCGGTCGCGTCCTCCACGACGAGTTCCTGTTCCGACAACGTGACCGTCCGGCCGGTACAGAAGAACTCGATGCTCATCCGGTATCCGCGGTCGAGCACGCAGGTGGCCGCGATGGTCCCTATGGCGCCGGACGAGAAGCGCAGCGAAGCCGTGGCGGCCCGATGGATCTCGCCATCGGCGGCTCCGGGGAGGCGGGAAGCGTCCGCGTGCACGACCTCGAAATCCCCGACCAGCAACCGGGCCAGGTCGAACAGATGCGTCGCCTGTTCGACGAGCTGTCCGCCGGACTGGTCCTGCCGGATCCACCAGTCCGCACCCGGGGTCCGGTCGAGCCAGAAGCCCAGCACCAGCAGCGGCGGGGTCTCGGTGAGCAACTCGGCGGCCCGCTCCACGGTGTCGAGGTAGCGCCAGTGGTAGCCGGTCCCCGTGGCCAGGGCATGGTCCTTCACCAAAGCCGCGATGCTCTCGGCGGTCGCCACGTCACAGGCGAGCGGCTTCTCCACGAAGAACGGCAGGTCGTGTTGGATCGCGGCGCGTTCGGGCGGGCCGTGCGCGGCGGGCGGCACGCAGATGTAGACGGCGTCGAGCGGCTCGCGAGCGAACATCTCCTCATGGCCGCGGTACGGCCGGGCGCCGGTGAGCCGGGAGAACCGCTCCGTCCGGTCCGCGCGCGGATCGGCCACCGCGGTGATGCCCACGCCGTCGAGGCGGGACAACGTCTCCGCGTGCCGTGTCGCCACGTAACCGGCGCCGACAAAACCGACCTTGACGATTCGTGCGCTCACACCGGGACACCTACCCCCGGGTCCGGAGCGGTTCACCCCAGAACGCTTAAAGGAGGACTGGCCTGGGCATTTGCGCCATAGGGGCCGGATCCGCCGGGTCCCCCGCGTGGTGGTTCCGGACGACGTCTTCGAATGAGGTCACACATGCACGTCCTGCGGCTGTGCTCGGTCTACGAACCGCCGGCCTCAGCCCTGACCGGCCGCGGGGTGGGCTTCGATCCGATCGGAGGCATGCAGAATCACACTGCGCAGTTGAGCCGCGCCCTCGACCGGCTCGGGGTGCGGCAGACCGTGGTGACGACCCGGCCGCTGACCGCGTCCGCCACATCTCCGCTCGGAGAGCATGGCCAGGTGATCCGGCTCGGCCTGCCGATCCGGCTCTGCCGGCAGTTCTACGGGCTGTCCGCGTGGCGTCGGCTGCGCCATCTCACCGAGGACGCCGACCTGGTGCACGCGCATGTGGGCGAGGACCTGGCCATGCTGCCGCTGGCTCTGCGCGCCGCGGCCCTGGCGGCGGCGCCCCTCGTGGTGACGGTCCACTGCAGCCTGCGGCACACCCTCCAGGTGGACGGCCCCAGATCACTTTTGCTGAAGACCTTTGGCGGGACTCTGGAAGCGTACGGGCTCGGCCGCGCCGCCGCGGTGATCACACTCACCGATCGCCTGCGGCGCGCCTTACCCGGCCACAATGTGCACGTCGTCCCGTCCGGGATCGGCGGGGAGTTCACGGGGGAGTGTGGGACCGGGACGGCGGCGACCGGCCTGCCCGAAGACGTGCCCGGCCCACGGATCGGCTATGTGGGCAGGTTGCACAAGCAGAAGGACGTCGACGCCCTTCTGCAGGGCTTCGCGCTCCTCACCAGTGCCGCCGCAGGGCATCTGGTCATCGTCGGGGACGGGCCCGAGCGGGTCCGGCTCCGCCGGCTGGCCGCCCGGCTCCGCATCGCCGACCGGACACACTTCGTGGGCTTCGTCCCGCACGCGCGGATCCCCGCGGTGCTTCGCGACCTCGACGTCCTGGTGCTCCCGTCACGCTATGAGGAGCTGGGTTCGGTGCTGCTGGAGGCGATGTACGCCCAGGTCCCCATCGTGGCCAGCGGGGTCGGCGGCGTCCCGGAGCTGATCGAACACCGGCACAGCGGGCTCCTCGTTCCGCCGGCATCTCCGCCCCTGCTGGCCGCGGCGATACATGAGCTGCTCATTGATCCGAAGCGGGCGGAGGCCATGGCGGGCCGCGCACACGAGCGCGTACGCGAACAGACGTGGGACAAACTGGTCCATCGGGTGCTGGAGGTCTATCGATCGGTGACCCCCGCCTCGTCTCTCGCCCTCACCAGCCGTGACGCCTGATCTCGTCGTCGTCGGATCCGGGTTCTTCGGCCTCACCGTGGCCGAGCGCTGCGCCAGGGAGCTGGGGCTTCAGGTCCTCGTCCTGGAGTGCCGCGACCATCTGGGCGGCAACGCCTACAGCGAGGCCGAACCACGGACCGGCATCGAGATCCATCGCTACGGCGCCCATCTGTTCCACACCTCGAACCGGCGGGTCTGGGACTACGCCAACCGGTTCACCCCTTTCACGGCCTACCGGCACCACGTCTTCTCGATCGTCCAGGGCCGGGTCTACCCGATGCCGATCAATCTCGGCACCATCTGTGCGTACTTCGGCCGGGCCATGTCCCCGGACGAGGCGCGTGCCCTCGTGGCCGAGCAGGCCGGCGAGGTCAGAGATCCTCGCAACCTGGAGGAGAAGGCGGTGTCGCTGGTCGGTCGTCCGCTGTATGAGGCGTTCATCCGCGGCTACACCGCCAAGCAGTGGCAGACCGATCCCACAGACCTTCCGGCGGAGATCATCAGCCGGCTTCCGGTGCGCTACACCTTCGACAACCGCTACTTCCAGGACACCTACGAGGGCTTACCGGTCGACGGCTACACGGCCTGGCTGACCCGGATGGCCGACCATCCGAACATCGAGGTGCGGCTGGGCACCGACTTCTTCGGCGTGCGCACCGGCCTGGTGGGTGCCGTGCCACTGGTCTACACCGGCCGGGTGGACCGCTATTTCGACTTCGCCGAGGGGGAGCTCGGCTGGCGGACGCTGGACTTCGAGGTCGAGGTCCTCCCGACGGGAGACTTCCAGGGCACGCCGGTGATGAACTACGCCGACGAGGCGGTCCCGTACACCCGGATCCACGAGTTCCGGCACTTCCACCCGGAGCGGGACTGGTACCCGCCGGGGGAGACGGTGATCATGCGGGAGTTCTCCCGCTTCGCCGGCCGGGCCGACGAGCCGTACTACCCCATCAACGCCGCCGGGGACCGGGCACGGCTGCGCCGCTACCGGGAGATGGCCCGCAGGGAGCCCGGCGTCCTGTTCGGCGGCCGCCTCGGTACCTACAAGTACCTGGACATGCACATGGCCATCGGCTCGGCCCTCGGCATGTTCGGCAACCGGCTCCGCCCGTACTTCGCCGGACGCTGTCGCGGTGCCGCTTTGGAGGGCTGAGGGCCAATACGAGTGTCGAACCACGTGCCTCTGAACGCCGCCGGGGACCTGGTGAGCGGTGACGTGGACAAATGCGTGGACGTCGAAGATAACGGGACCGGCAATGGCAGACGCCCAGGTCGGGCGAGTGCGGTCATCGGGCTGAGAGAGCGCGCCCTCATGGAGTTGGGCGCGACTTGGACGGCCTATCGGATTAACCGCGAAAACACGCGGGTAACCGGACACGGACGGACGAAATCGCTGATCAGCGGGGGGACATAATGATCAATACGCTGCGGAAGTTGGGCATTTCCTCATCCATGCTCTACACCGCCGGGTTCGGATCCATTGGCGCATCCATGGCCGCGTGGATCATGTCGCGGCAGCTCGAAGAGGGCGGCCAGGACCGTGCCGACCGGTGGGGCATCTTCATCGGGGAGTGGGCCCCGACCTTCTTCGCCGTCGGCACCGCCATGCGGCTGGAAGAGCAGTGGGGCGGGGACGAGGGCCGGTACGACATGGTCGACGACATGAGGGAGCGCGCCAAGGGCGCGATGCCCGTCCGCTAGGTCGTACGGCGTCCGCCGTCTTTCCGTGATCCTCGGGTTCGGCGGCCCTGGTCAGGGCCACCGAACCCGAGGATCACGGCTCGGTCCCGGAGTGGGGAGGAGCGCGTCATGACGCTACGGCCGCCATTTCCGCCGTTCGACGAGTTGAGCGCGTCCGAGAAGGTCCAGGCCGCCGAGGACGCCTGGAACACCCGCGATCCCGAGCGGGTCGCGCTCGCCTACACCGAGGACACAGTGTGGCGTAACCGGGCACGGCTCTTCTCCGGCCGCAACGAGATCGTGGCCTTCCTGCGGGCCAAGTGGGCGCAGGAGCTCGACTACGCCCTGCGCAAGGAGCTGTGGACGTTCACCGGAGACCGGATCGCTGTGCGGTTCCAGTACGAATGCCACGACGGCGACGGCCGGTGGTGGCGGAGCTACGGCAACGAGATGTGGGAATTCACTGCGGACGGGCTGATGAGCCGCCGGGAGGCCAGTATCAACGACCGCCGGATCACCGAATCCGACCGCCGGATCTTCGGCCCGCGTCCGGTGTCGGAGCGTGGCCTCCCTCTTCCGATCTGGTGACGAACGCATCGGGTCAGGGTTTGGGATGCGTGCGAGTCGGGGCGTCGCCGCAGAAGCGGACAGGGTTATTCGGAGATCTTCGGTCATGGTGGTCAGCGTTTGGTCGTCCTTGGGGCTCTTTCCTTTCATTCCGAGACCATGGACTCGTCCGACATAGGATTGGCCGTCCCCCCAAAGACCCGAAACACCGGAGGGTCAATGCCGATACATCTTCGAGATCCACTCGACCCAAAATCTGGCACTTCCTGGCCTGGCAGCTCAGATGCGAATGTGAAAAACAGGCCATAGTCATCGACAAGCATTCCGGCACCGGCCGGCTCTACGAGTCACTGCGGTGGTACGCAAGCAATGGCGCAAGAGCTCCCGGAGCGGCGGTGTCAACGACCAGGCGTGTGTCGAGGTGGCGCGGTTTCCCTGCGGGGTCGGGGTCCGTGACTCCAAGAACCCCGGATCCGGCCACCTCGCCCTGACCTGTACCCGGTTCGCATGTGGTGGTTTCGTGTCATCGTCATGTCGCCCGGATCCCGGTACAACACCGCTCCAGGTCTGCGCCAGAAGGCCGGGGGCGGTCGAGACATCCGCCGGCGCCGATGGGGAAGGGCCCGTCACGTCCTCGGCTCGGGGACTGACCGCAGTGCGAGACTATGAGCGCCAAAGATCTTGCGACCGCGAAACGGTGAAGTGAGGCTGATTCGTGCCCCGGCCGACCTTCACGTCCTTGGGGCGAGGAGTGCAATGACCGAAGTATCAGGCTTGAAGCGTCCGCGGGTAGCGGTGTTCTCGCTCGGCGGGACCATCGCGATGAGCGGCGACGGCACCGGCGGCGTCGTGCCGGCCCTCTCCGGAGCGGAGCTGCTCGCCGCGGTCCCGGGACTTGACCGGACGGGCATCGAGGTGGAGGTCCACGACCTGCGCAACGTGCCAGGGGCGTCGGTGAGCTTCGAGGACGTGATCGCGGTGTCCAGGGCCATCCGTGAACGCATCGCCGAGGGCGTTGATGGCGCGGTGGTGACCCAGGGCACCGACACCATCGAGGAGACTTCCTACCTCCTCGATCTGCTGCACGACCACGATGCCCCCGTTGTGGTCACCGGGGCGATGCGGAACCCGACGCTCGCCGGGGCCGACGGTCCCGCCAACCTGCTCGCGGCCGTGCAGACGGCCGCGAGCGACAGCGCGCGGGGGCTCGGCGCCGTCGTCGTCTTCGCCGACGAGATCCACGCCGCGCGGTTCGTCCGCAAGGCGCACAGCACGAGCATCGCCGCGTTCGCCTCGCCGAGTGCGGGGCCGATCGGGCAGGTCGCCGAGGGCGAGCCACGCGTGCTGGCCAGGCCGGCCGGCGGGTTCACGGTCAAGCTCGCAGGGGAGCCGGTCACGGCCAGGGTCCCGGTGATCCCGATGACCCTCGGAGACGACGCCGCTCTCGTACGGGCGGTGACGGCGCAGGTCGACGGCCTCGTCGTGGCGGCCTTCGGCGCCGGCCATGTCCCGTCCGACGCCGTCGAGTCCCTCGAGACGCTCGCCGCACGGGTCCCCGTCGTGCTGGCCTCCCGTACGGGCGCGGGGCCCGTCCTGCACCGGACGTACGGCTTCGCCGGGTCGGAGAGCGATCTGCTGGACCGGGGCCTGATCAGCGCCGGCTTCCTCGATCCTTACAAGGCCCGGATCCTGCTGCGGCTGCTGCTCGCCACCGGCGCACCGCATGCTGAGATCGCGTCGGCGTTCCGGCGCGCCGGGACGGCAGGACCTCTGGACTGAGGGCTACGGCCGGGCCTCGGGATCACCTGCCGGCGGGACGGGAGGTGCGGACGGACCCGGCTTTTCGGCTGCGGCCTGACGGGCCTGCTCCTCCCGCCTGCGCAGCCGTTCACGCTGCGGGACGACGGTGTACTTCGGGTCGGCCGCGGACTCGACACCGGCGGCGAAGACACCGAACCGCGTCGCCGCGGAGGCCGCGAGCAGCGCGGTCCCCGACACGGCGGAGACCACCCGGCTCCGGCGGCCCAGATAGGCCCCGGCCAGACCTGCGCAGGCGAGCACCTGCGAAGCCCGCATCAGCCGGCCCGCCCGGCCCGCGCGATAGGTCTCGGCGACCATGCCGAGCCGCCGCTCCATCAGCTGAAGCGAGGTCAGTTCGGCCGCCGTCCCCACGAGCGCGAGGGCGCGGGCCGGGCTGGTCTGCGCGACCGGCGCCGTGATCAGGCCCAGGCCCCCTGCGGCGGTCGCCGCCGAGCCGACGAAGACGAAGGGGAGCTCGCGGTAGGCGTCGTGCCAGGCCGGCACCGCCGTGTCGCTGATGAGCGCCGCCGTGTACCCGGCGATGGCCGGTCCCACGGCCGCCGCGCCCAGGGTCGCCGCGGTCCCGAGCCGGGGCACCCAGCCGGTCACGGCGGAGCCCGCGGCGCCGACGGCCAGCGGGCCATAGGCGGTGAGCAGCCACGTCCCGACACTCATGGGCGAGCTCGGCTTGACGACCCGCAGCATGTTGAGGAATCGGGCGGGCCGGCCGAGGTCGTGCACCAGCCCGTACAACGCGAGTCCGAGCGCTCCGGCGGCGCCCACCTTGGCGCCGTACGCCAGCTGCGGCCGCCCGGTCAGGGTCGCGCCGGCGGCCAGGACCGAGGACGCGCCGGCCAGACCACCGACGAAGAAGTAGCCGGCGATGTCGCGGGCCTTCCAGACCGGCCCGTTGAGGACCGGCCTGCCGTAGTAGGAGGTGAACTCGGCGTCGGGGACCATCGGCTGCTCACCCCGCCGGCCGCCGCGCCGGCGTCGGCGACCGGCGGAGGCCATGGCTGGTACGGCATCGCGGTCGCGCGGCGTCTCAGTCATCACAGGCTCCTTCGGCGCCCGGCCACGAAGGCCAGGGCGGTGGCTCCGACGAGGCCGGCCGCGGCCACTGCCACGTGCCGCCACATCGAGGGCAGATCGCGGGTGGTGACGACCGGGTCCGGCGGCAGGCCGTAGACCTCCGGCTCGTCGAGCAGCAGGAAGAACGCTCCGGCGCCCCCCACGCCGTCGTCGGGGGACTCGCCGTAGAGGCGCGCCTCCGTAACTCCCGCCCCGTGCAGCTTGTCCACACGCTGCGCGGCGCGCTCCCGGAGTTCGTCGAGCGGCCCGTACTGGATCGACTCGGTCGGGCAGGCCTGTGCGCAGGCCGGCTGCAGCCCGTCACCGATCCGGTCATAGCACAGGGTGCACTTCCAGGCGCGGCCGTCCTCCTTGCGCTGGTCGATGACCCCGTACGGGCAGGCCGGGATGCAGTAGCCGCACCCGTTGCAGATGTCCTGCTGAACCACGACGGTGCCGAACTCGGTCCGGAAGAGGGAGCCGGTCGGGCAGACGTCGAGGCAGGCGGACTCGGTGCAGTGCTTGCACACGTCGCTCGCCATGAGCCAGCGCATGTCCCCCGCACCGGGGACCGTCGCGGATGCGCCGTTCTGGCCGGCCAGGGCGGCCGGCCCCTGGGCGGCCATGCCGAGCACGTCGAGTCCGGAGTGGTCCGCGCTGTCCGGCAGATCGACCGGCCGGCGTTGCTCGATGAACGCGACGTGCCGCCAGCTGTCCGCGCTCAGCCGTTCGGTGTTGTCGTAGGACATCCCGGTGAGGAGCAGGCCGTCCTCGGGGATCGCGTTCCACTCCTTGCAGGCGACCTCACACGCCTTACACCCGATGCACACGGAGGTGTCGGTGAAGAACCCCATCCGGAGGGTGTGCCCCTCCGGGTATCCCGCGGTCGTGGCGGGATCGTGCTCCGAGATCGTCACATCTGCCTCCCGGTGTCTTCGGTGATCCCTGCGCGGTCCTGGTACTCACGCACCAGGGCGCGGAGCGCGGGTCCGCGCGGCCTGCGTCCTGGGCGGATGTCGCACGTGAGGGCCTTGAACTCCTGGATGTGGGTGTTGGGGTCCAGCACCATGTGCGCCAGTTCGTTCGCCGCGTCACCGGTCGAGTAGCCGTTCGGACCCCAGTGGTAGGGCAATCCGATCTGGTGCAGCCGGCGGCCCTGTATCTCGATGGGGGTGACCCGTTCCGTCACCAGCACCCGCGCCTCGATGGCGTTGCGCGCGCTGATGATCGTGGCCCAGCCGAGGTGTTCCAGTCCGCGTTCGCGGGCCAGTTCCGGCGAGACCTCACAGAAGAACTCCGGCTGGAGCTCCGAGAGGTAGGGCTGCCACCGCGACATGCCTCCCGCGGTGTGGTGCTCGGTCAGCCGGTAGGTCGTGGCGACGTAGGGGAACACCTCCGCGCCGGCCTCGCCGCCGCTCGGATGCAGGAATTCCGGGTCGTTCTTGAGGAACTGCCGTACGGGGTTGCGCTGCTGGGGGTACAGCAGGTTCTCGAACGGCGACTCCTGCGGCTCGTAGTGCGCCGGGAGCGGGCCGTCGACGACCCCGGCCGGTGCGTACAGCCAGGCCTTGCCGTCGGACTGCAGGATGAACGCGTCGGTGCCCGACAGCGCGTCCGGACCCTTCGCCCCGGGCTCCGGTATGTAGTCCGGGGCCTTCGTCGCCTGGAAGTCCGGCACGTCCGGTCCGGTCCACTTGCCCTGCTCGGCGTCCCAGCGCAGCAGCGCCTTGCGGTCGCTCCACGGCCTGCCGTCGGCATCGGCCGAGGCCCGGTTGTAGAGGATGCGCCGGTTCATCGGCCAGGCCCAGCCCCAGTCCGCGGCCACCCAGTCCTGTTCCTGACCGGGCTTGCGACGGTCGGCCTTGTTCACGCCGTCGGCGTAGACGCCGCAGTAGATCCAGCAGCCGCTGGAGGTGGAGCCGTCCCCGGCGAGCTGCTCGTACGAGGAGAGCGGCCGGCCTTCGGCGTCCCGGCCGTTGATCTCGGCCAGCACCGCCTCGGCGTCGGGGTCCTGCTGTTCGCCGAGCAGCGGATAGTCCCAGGTCAGGTCGAGCACCGGCCGGTCACGCTCGGCCGCCCGGTCGTCCTGGTCCATGTCGAGCCGGGCACGGTAGCCGGGGTCGGCCAGCTTCTCCCGGATGATCCGGCCGAGGTGGTAGGCGAACCACAGGTCGCTGCGGGTGTCTCCGGCCGGCTCGACGGCCTGCTGGTGCCACTGCAGCAGCCGCTGGGTGTTGGTGAAGCTCCCCGACTTCTCGGTGTGCGCGGCGGCGGGCAGGAAGAACACCTCGGTGCCGATGTCCTTGGTGCGGAGCTCGCCGGTCTCGATCTCCGGCCCGTCCTTCCACCACGTCGCGCTCTCGATGAGGGAGAAGTCCCGCACCACGAGCCAGTCCAGGTTCGCCATGCCCAGCCGCTGGAGCCGGGCGTTGGCCGAGCCCACGGCCGGGTTCTCGCCGATGAGGAAGTAGCCCTTGCAGATCCCGTCGAGCTGCGCCATGACGGTCTCGTAGGTGCCGTGGCTGCCGGTGATCCGGGGCAGATAGTCGAAGCAGAAGTCGTCGTGGCCCGCGGTGGCGTCGCCCCACCAGGCCTTCATCAGGCTGACGACGTACGACCGCATGTTGCCCCAGTAGCCCTTGTCCGTCCCCTCGGCCTCGATGAAGGCCTCGAGGCTCTGGTTCTCGTGGGCGTGGGGCATGGGGATGTAGCCCGGCAGCAGGTTGAACAGCGTGGGGATGTCGGTCGAGCCCTGGATGGAGGCGTGTCCGCGCAGCGCCAGGATCCCCCCGCCCGGCCGGCCTATGTTGCCGAGGAGGGTCTGCAGGATCGACGCCGTACGGATGTACTGCGCGCCGACCGTGTGCTGTGTCCACCCGACCGCGTAGGCGAACGCCGTCGTGCGGTCACGGCCGGAGTTGCCGGTGATGAGCTCGCAGACCTTCAGGAACGTCTCCGGCGGGATGCCGCAGATCTGCTCGACCATCTCCGGGGTGTAGCGGGCGAAGTGCCGCTTGAGAACCTGCAGCACGCACCTCGGATGCTGAAGGGTCTCGTCGGTCCGCGCGTCCCCGGGCACATGGGGACCGCCCGCGCCGTGCCCCTCACCGCGTCCCGCCTCGCGCGTGGCGGGACGCACGCCCGCTTCGGTCTCGTCCTCGGCGGCCGCGTCCGTGCGTTCGTAGGCCCAGGTGTCGGGGGCATAGGTGCGCGTCTCCTCGTGCAGCCCGGAGAACACGCCGTCGAGGTCCTCGGTGTCCTTGAAGTCCTCGGACACCAGGTTGGCCGCGTTCGTGTAGGCCAGCACGTACTCACGGAAGTACTTCTCGTGCTGGAGCACGTAGTTGACCAGGCCGCCGAGGAAGGCGATGTCGGTGCCCACCCGGATCGGGACGTGCAGGTCCGCGACCGCGCTCGTACGAGTGAACCGGGGGTCGACGTGGATCACCGTGGCGCCGCGCGCCTTGGCCTCCATCACCCACTGGAACCCGACCGGATGGCACTCGGCCATGTTCGAGCCCTCGATGACGATGCAGTCAGAGTTCTGCAGGTCCTGCTGGAAGGTCGTGGCGCCGCCACGACCGAACGAGGCCCCCAGACCGGGGACCGTGGCGGAGTGTCAAATACGGGCCTGGTTCTCGATCTGCACTGCGCCCAGCGAGGTGAAGAGCTTCTTGAGGAGATAGTTCTCCTCGTTGTCGAGGGTCGCGCCGCCGAGGCTCGCGATGCCCATGGTCCGGCGAACCCGGGTGCCCTCGTCGTCCTCCCACTGCCAGCCTTCACGGCGGGAGGCGATCACCCGGTCGGCGATCATGTCCATCGCCGTGCCCAGGTCGAGGGTCTCCCATTCGGTGCCGTGCGGGCGCCGGTACAGCACCTTGTCCAGCCGGGCGGAGCCGGTGGTGAGCTGGAGGCTGGCCGAGCCCTTCGGGCACAGCCGGCCGCGCGAGATGGGCGAGTCCGGGTCGCCCTCGATCTGGGTGACCTTGCCGTCCCGTACGAAGACCTTCTGGCCGCAGCCGACGGCGCAGTACGGGCAGACGGACTTGACCACCTTGTCCGCGGTGCTGACGCGGGGCTTGAGCGCATCGGTGTGCGAGCTGCGCACCGCCACTCCTCGCCCGGTCGGATCGGAGCCGGTCAGCTGGCGATAGACCGGCCATGAGCCGATCCACCGGGGGATTCCCATGTGCTCTCCTCCGCGATGTCACGTGTCGCCCGACTTTACCCACCGAACAGATGGTTACACCGGACCAGACCAGGGCCCGGCGCCGGACCTCAGGGGCGGGGCCGGCTCGCGTGCCCGGCGATCCGCATGTTCCGCCCGCGGCGGGTAGGGCCCAGGGTGACAGGCGGCGGATCGGGCATGGAGGGAGAGACCGATGACGCAGGTCGGGTACATGATGATGTGCGAGCAGGCCCCGCCCAAGCAACTGGTGAGCGATGTGGTGCGGGCGGAGTCGCTCGGGTTCGACTTCTCCGTCACCTCGGACCACTATTTCCCCTGGCTCGAGGAGCAGGGACACTCGCCGTACGCCTGGGCGGTGCTCGGGGCCGCGGCCCAGGCGACCGAGCGGATCCCGCTGATGACCTTCGTGACCAGCCCGATCATGCGCTACCACCCGGCGGTCGTGGCGCAGAAGGCGGCGACGGTCGCGGTCCTGTCCGACGAGCGGTTCACGCTCGGCCTCGGAGCGGGGGAGAACCTCAACGAGCACGTGGTGGGGAAGGGCTGGCCCTCGGCCGACGTCCGGCAGGCCATGTTCGAGGAGGCCGTGGAGATCATCACGCGGCTCTTCGAAGGTAAATACGTGACCTACCGCGGTAAATATCTCAGCGCCTACCGGGCCAAGCTCTACGACCTGCCCGAGAACCGGGTGCCGGTCGCGATCGCCGGGGCAGGGAAGCGCTCGCTCGAACTCGCGGCGCGGCACGGTGACGCGCTGGTGGCCGTGCAGCCGGACCGCGAGCTCGCGAAGCGGTTCGACGAGAAGGCCGGCGCCGGCAAGCCGAAGTACGGCCAGCTGCCGGTCTGCTACGGCACGGAGGCCGAGGAGGCGTTGCAGTACGCCGCTCGGCTCTGGAGCTGGGCCGCCCCGGGCTGGGGAGTGCTCTCCGAGCTCCCGGGGCCGAGCAACTTCGCCGCCTACAGCCGGCTGGTCCCGCCCGAGGAGGTGGCCGCACAGGTGCCGTGCGGGCCCGATCCGGAGCCCTACGTGCAGGCCGTGCGGCGCTATCGGGACGCCGGGTTCACCCATGTCGCGCTGGTCCAGATCGGCGGAGAACGGCAGAACGCGTTCTTCGACTTCGCCGAGAAGGAGTTGCTTCCGGCCCTGCGGGAGCTGTGACCAGCGGTCCCGTGTGGTCGTGTACGGTCGCGCCCGGCGGGGGAGTCCCCGTACGGTGATCCCATGACCACCGCGCCGAAGCCCCTGGGACCTGCCCGCCGTGGCATGTCCGCCGGAGCCGCGCGGCGCGACCCGGACCGTCGCCGCGCCCTGCTCGAGGCCGCGGACCGGGTGATCCAGCGCGAGGGGCCCGAGGCCTCCATGAACGCCATCGCGGCCGAGGCCGGCATCAGCAAGCCGATCCTCTACCGGCACTTCGGCGACAAGAGCGGCCTCTACCAGGCCCTGGCCGACCGGCACACGCGCAAGCTGATCGAGACCGTGCGAGCCGAGTTCCTGAGGTCCGACAGCCTGCGGGCCAGGACCCGGGCCACGATCGACGTCTACCTGTCCTCGATCTCCGACAACCTGAACCTCTACCGCTTCCTCATGCAGCGGGCGAGCGTCGAGGACGCCGCCATCCACAGCGCGATGAGCACGGTGATCCGCGGGTTGAGCCGCGAGCTGGCCGAGGTGATGATCGCCGAGGGTGAGGTCGGAGACAGGGCCCAGGCCTACGTGTGGGGCCACGCCATCGTCGGAATGGTGCAGACGGCCGGCGACTGGTGGCTCGACCATCAGAACGTGCCGAGGGACACGGTGGTCGGCGGTCTCGTCGATCTCGTGCTGGACGGCCTCCCGGCGGCCGCCCGCATGGACCTGCCGTGACGAGCCCTCACCCCGATGCGGCACGCCGTACCGGGGTGGCTGCTTGGTGCAGGCCGCGGCACCCGGTAACCTGTGGCGCATCATGCGAAACGTGACGCGCCAGTGGTGGTGGCGCCGCTGAGGCGGTGCCGGTTCCCACGTTTCCGAACCAGTCAGGCGACCGCCCTCCCCGGCGGTCGTTTTTCGTGTCCGTCCTGGGAGAGCGTCCCTAATCGAAGGGCCGACGCAGGTGGCTACGACCGAATATCTCACCGCCGGGGGCATCCGGGTCATCCGTACCTCGGCACCCGTGGACTCAGCCGACAAGTCCGAGGCGATGGACGCCCTCGCCGCGGCGGTCGCGAAGCGGCGCGGCGGCGTGCTGAGCTCCGGCATGGAGTATCCCGGCCGCTACAGCCGCTGGCATCTCGGCTATGTCGACCCATGCCTGGAGCTTGTGGCGCGCGGCCGCACGATCGCCGCACGAGCGCTGAACGAGCGCGGCCGCGTGCTGCTTCCCGCCGTCGCGGACGCGATGCGGCCGGTCGGAGAGGTCAGGGCGCAGGAGCCCGATCTGGTCGAGGTGTTCGTCCCGCCGGCCCAGGAGGTCTTCACCGAGGAGGAGCGCAGCCGCCAGCCGACGATCTTCACCGCGCTGCGCGCCGTCACCGAGCTGTTCCGCTGTGCTGACCCGCACCTCGGCCTGTACGGGGCGTTCGGCTATGACCTGGCCTTCCAGTTCGAGCCGATCCGGCTGAGCACGCCGCGCCCGGCGGAGCAGCGTGACCTCGTGCTCCATCTGGCCGACGAGATCGTCGTGGTGGACCGCAAGCTCGAGGTGTCGGCCCGGATGTCCTACGACTTCGTCGTCGGCGGGGTCAGTACCGCCGGGCTGCCGCGCGAGACCGCGCCCACCCCCCAGCCGGCGCCCGGCCTGCGGGAGCTGCCCGCTCAGCCGGTGCCGGGGGTCTACGCCCAGGTCGTACGGGACGCCAAGGAGAAGTTCATCCGGGGTGATCTCTTCGAGGTCGTGCCCGGCCACATGATGTACGGGCGATGCGAGTCGCCGGCGGACTTCTTCGAGCACCTGCGCCAGGCGAACCCGGCGCCGTACGAGTTCCTGTTCAACCTCGGTGAGGGGGAGTATCTCGTCGGGGCCTCACCGGAGATGTTCGTCCGCGTCACCGGGGACCCGGCGACCGGCCTGCGGGTGGAGACCTGCCCGATCTCGGGGACGATCAAGCGCGGGGACGACGCCCTCGAGGACGCGGAGCAGATCAGGACGCTGCTCACCTCGGCCAAGGACGAGTCAGAGCTCACCATGTGCACCGACGTGGACCGCAACGACAAGTCCCGCGTCTGCGTGCCCGGCAGCGTCAGGGTGATCGGCCGCCGTCAAGTCGAGATGTACTCACGGCTCATCCACACGGTCGACCACATCGAGGGCCGCCTGCGCCCCGGCTTCGACGCCTTCGACGCCTTCCTCACGCACATGTGGGCGGTCACCGTGACGGGTGCTCCCAAGACCTGGGCCATGCAGTTCATCGAGGACCAGGAGGAGACCCCGCGCCGGTGGTACGGCGGGGCGGTCGGGTTCGTCGGCTTCGACGGCTCGATGAACACCGGGCTGACCCTGCGCACGGCGCAGATCCGCGACGGGATCGCCGCGGTCCGCGCGGGGGCCACGCTGCTGTACGACTCCGACCCCGACGAGGAGGAGCGCGAGACCCATCTCAAGGCGCGCGCGCTCCTCGAGGCACTGCGGCTGAAGGGCCGCTCGGAGGACGGCACGGGGCGGCCCGCCCCGGAACGGGCCGGTGACGGATTGACCGTGCTCCTCGTCGATCACGAGGACTCCTTCGTCAACACCCTCGCCGACTATTTCCGCCAGCACGGCGCGGAGGTCACCACTCTGCGGCACGGGTTCCCCGAGGCGATGCTGGACCGGATCGCGCCCGATCTGGTGGTGCTGTCCCCGGGGCCGGGGCGGCCGGCCGACTTCGACACCGCGGCCCTGCTCGACGCCATCGACCGGCGCGGGCTCCCGGCCTTCGGCGTCTGTCTGGGCCTGCAGGCGATGGTGGAGCACGCGGGGGGAGAGCTCGCGCTGCTGCCCGAGCCGTCGCACGGCAAGCCCGGGCAGGTCAAGGTCTCCGGTGGTGAGCTCTTCGCCGGGCTGCCCGACGAGTTCACCGCCGCGCGCTACCACTCGCTGCACGCGACGCCGGACCAGGTCACCGGCGGCTTCCAGGTGACCGCGCTGACCGGCGACGTCGTCATGGCCATCGAGGACCGCGCCAACCTGCGGTGGGGGGTGCAGTTCCACCCGGAGTCGATCCTCACCGCGGTGGACCGGGCCGGGCACCAGATCGTGGCCAACGTCCTGCGGCTCTGCCGCGGACGAGACCGCGCCTCGAACACGGTCTAGGACCGCCGCCGGCGGAGATATGTAGCGCCAGGCGCCCTTACTCCTTACGCACCGTGAGCGGAAAGATGAACACGAAAAGATTTTAGGAAGGTTTCGGTTTGTTTGGACTCCCTGCGGGGATTCGGCGGTCATGACTACTTTGCTTTGGCTGATCGCGGTGATCCTGGTGATCGCTGGCGTCTATGTCCTCCTCGCCCGCCGTGACATCCTCTGGGGCATCGTCCTCATCGTCGTCGGACTGCTCATCGGCCCGGGAGGTGTGAGCATCTTCCATTAACACCTGCAGTCCTTAGACGCTGCACGACGCCGTGTGCCGGGCCCTCGGGCCCGGCACACGGCGTTCCCGTCTGTGGCCCGCGCATCCGGAACCCGTGGGCTCCAGACGGTGCCGCGGCGGGCCGTGGCCGCATAGGCTCGCGGTGTGGACAGGCGCATCTTCGGTCTTGAGAACGAGTACGGCGTCACCTGCACCTTCCGCGGACAGCGGCGGTTGTCACCCGACGAGGTGGCCCGCTACCTGTTCCGCCGCGTGGTGTCGTGGGGCCGCAGCAGCAATGTCTTCCTCCGTAACGGCGCGCGGCTCTACCTCGATGTGGGGAGCCATCCGGAGTACGCCACTCCCGAGTGCGACAACATCGTCGATCTCGTGACACACGACAAGGCGGGGGAGCGGATCCTCGAGGGCCTGCTCGTGGACGCGGAGCGCAGGCTCCGCGAGGAGGGCATCGCCGGGGACATCTATCTCTTCAAGAACAACACCGACTCGGCGGGCAACTCCTACGGCTGTCACGAGAACTACCTCGTGGGCCGGCACGGGGAGTTCGGGAGGCTCGCCGACGTCCTCATCCCCTATCTGGTCACCAGGCAGATCATCTGTGGCGCAGGCAAGGTGCTGCAGACGCCACGGGGGGCCGTCTACTGCGTCAGCCAGCGGGCCGAGCACCTCTGGGAGGGCGTGTCGAGCGCCACCACCCGCTCGCGGCCGATCATCAATACCCGCGACGAGCCGCACGCCGATGCCGAGCGCTTCCGGCGGCTGCACGTCATCGTCGGCGACTCCAACATGAGCGAGACCACGATGCTGCTCAAGGTCGGGGCCACCGACCTCGTGCTCCGCATGATCGAGGCCGGCGTCGTCATGCGCGACCTCACCCTGGAGAACCCGATCCGGGCCATCCGCGAGGTCAGCCACGACATGACGGGCCGCCGGAAGGTCCGCCTGGCCAACGGCCGCGAGGCCAGCTCCCTGGAGATCCAGCGCGAGTACTTCTCCAAGGCCAAGGACTTCGTCGACCGGCATGGGTCCGACGCCACGGTGGAACGTGTCCTGGACCTGTGGGAGCGCACGCTCCGCGCGGTCGAGACGAGCGACCTCGACCTCGTCTCCCGGGAGATCGACTGGGTGACGAAATACCAGCTGATCGAGCGCTACCGGAACAAGTACGACCTGCCGCTGTCCTCGCCGCGCGTCGCCCAGCTCGACCTGGCCTACCACGACGTGCACCGCGGCCGTGGGCTCTACTACCTGCTGGAACGGCGGGGATCGGTGGAGCGGGTCGCCCAGGACCTGAACATCTTCGAGGCCAAGTCCATACCTCCGCAGACCACCCGGGCCCGGCTGCGCGGCGAGTTCATCCGCAAGGCGCAGGAGAAGCGCAGGGACTTCACCGTCGACTGGGTGCATCTCAAGCTCAACGACCAGGCCCAGCGCACGGTCCTGTGCAAGGACCCGTTCCGGGCCACCGACGAGCGCGTGGACAAGCTCATCGCGGGCATGTGAGCCCGGCCGGCAGGAGCGGCCTCACGGTCCGCTGTCGGCCGCTGACGAGGGCGGTAGGGTGAGCGCTCTGTCCTCCCCCCACCGCTCGAAGGGCTGCCATGCGCCGTCGTCTCGCCGTCGTCTCCGCGGCCGGAATGCTAGCCGCGGTCATGCCGCTCGCCGCCTCCTGCGGCGCAGGCGACGTGCCGGTCAAGGTCACCGGGCCGTTCGGTACCCGCCCGGACGTCACCTTCCCGGGCTCCAAGCCCGGCGACTCCCTGGCGATCTCGACGCCCGTCGAGGGCAAGGGCCCGCAGATAGCCAAGAAAGACCTGGTCATCGCGAATTACGTGGGCTATCGCTGGAGCCAGAGCGGCAGCAAGATGATCTCTACGAGCTATGGCGGGGACGGGCGGCCGAGCGCGTTCCCCGCCGGCAAGCTCGTGCCCGGGCTGGACAAGGCGCTCGTCGGCAGCAAGGTCGGCAGCCGGGTGGTGGCGGTGATCCCGCCGAAGCAGGGCTACGGCGACACCGGTAACACGCAGCTGCAGGTAGGCCCACGGGATTCGCTCGTGTTCGTGCTCGACGTCGTCGGGACCTACCCCAAGACCGCCGCGGCGAAGGGACGGGCACTGCCGCAGGACGACGCCGGGCTGCCCCAGGTCGGCGCCTCCGGGCCCGGCCAGGCCCCGCCGGTGCGGATGCCGGGCACCCACGCGCCGGCCAAGCTGCAGGTCCGCGCCCTGATCCAGGGCTCCGGGCAGCCGGTGCGGTCAGGACAGCTGCTGGCGCTCAACTACGCCGGGCTGTTCTGGCGAGACGGCCGGGTCTTCGACTCCTCGTGGAGCTCGGGGCAGGCCTTCGCCACCGCGATCGGCAAGGGACAGGTCGTCAAGGGCTGGGACGACGGGCTGGTGGGACAGCGGGTGGGCAGCCGGGTGCTCCTCGTCGTGCCTCCGGCCTGGGGCTACGGACCCAAGGGCCTCAAGCAGGCCGGCATCAAGGGCACCGACACCCTCGTCTTCGTCGTGGACATCCTCGGCGCCCACTGACCCGGCCGGGCCGTTCGCGTCAGCATGGCGGTGGGGAGGCCGGGAGGAGCGTGGCGGTGTGCCGGCCGGCCACGGCGGCGGCGAGGAAATAGGCCAGGTCCTCGTCCAGCCGGCGGCCCATGGTCGACAGCCGTACGCCCCAGTCCTTCTCCGCGCTCCGGAGCGTGTCCTCCAGGCCCTCCACGGCGACCCGCACGAGTTCGTGCCGCCCGGCCAGGCCCGACGCCTGGTCCAGGACCCGGGCTCCGAACTCGCCGCCCAGCCGCGGCACGGCGATCTGGGCCGGGGCCAGCGCCACCCGGCCGTACGCGGTGAGGCTGTGATGGGACACGCCGACGTGCCGCTCCCGCAGGTCGGCCGCACTGACCCGCAGCGACCCGACCGGACGTCCGGACAGGACCGCCGCCGCGTTGACCGCCTCGCCGGCCGAGACACCGGAGAAGCCCCAGCGGGTCCCGGTGCCGAGGTTTCCCGGCCCCTGCGCCAGCACGACCGCGTCGGCGCCGAGGACCAGCCGGGCCGCCAGCAGCCCCGTGTGCACGGTCACCGCCTCGAGGTCGCCGCCGAACGCCTGGCCCACGGTGACAGTGGCCGCGAGGGCTCCGGCGTCCTTCAGCCGCGCGATGGACATGGAGAACCAGGCCGGAAGAGCCCCGCCGTCGGGCATGACGTACACCACCTTGGCCCCCGGGCGCGCCGCGAGCAGCCCGGCGAGGATCGGCGGTAGCGCGGAGTGCAGGTCGGCGACGATGACCGGCATGCCATCGATGGAGTCCGCGTCGGCCAGCAGCGAGTGGTGCGGTGAGTCCTGCTCGTCGGCTCCGAGCACGGTGGCCTGCAGGGGGGTGTAGCGGGCCTTGACCAGATGGCCGGGCCCCTCCGGGTCCGGGGGGAGCCGGTCGGGCACCGCGATGACCATCGCGTATCCTCCGGTTCCCAGACCGAGGGCCAGCGCGGTGGTGTTCAGCAGTACGGTGTCACCGGGTTCGGGTCGTCCCACGAGTGCGGGGTAGGCGAGGGCGCGGCAACGCGCCTCGGAGCCGTCCCCCTCGACCGCGACATCAAGCTCGACCGCTCCCGGCCACTCCCTGCGGACGGCCTCTACTCTGCCTTTGCGCCATCGGATCACGTCGCGAGGGTAGCGTCAGGCGGGGCTTGGAGCGCGGCGACGACGGAGTACGGGCGGGACGTTCCCTGGAGGAGAGGTGGTGGGGCGATGTCACGGCGCAAGACCGAGCGCCTGCTCAGCCTGGTGGTGTGCCTGCTCGCCACCCGTCGCTACCTGACGGCCGAGCAGATCCGCCGGGCCGTGCCGGGATATCCGGGATCCGGCGAGGCCTTCAAGCGCATGTTCGAACGCGACAAGGAGGAGCTCCGCGAGCTCGGCATCCCGCTGGAGGTCGGTTCCGACGGCGAGGAGGAGACCGGCTACCGCATCCCGCCGCAGGCCTACGAGCTCCCCGAGCTGCATCTCGCCCCGGATGAGGCCGCCGTGCTCGGCCTGGCCGCCCGGGTGTGGCAGCGCGCCAGCCTGGCCGAGGCGGCCTCCGGCGCGTTGCTGAAGCTGCGGGCGGCCGGCATAGACACCGACGGCTCCGCCGCCTTCGGCATCGAGCCACGGGTGGACACCGACGAGCCGGCCTTCCCGGCGCTGTGGGAGGCCGTACGGGACGGGCACCCGGTGGCCTTCGACTACCAGGGCGTGGGCCGCGCGACGATGCAGCGGCGGCATCTGGAGCCCTGGGGCGTGGTGAGCCGTCACGGCCGCTGGTACGTGGTCGGCCACGATCGCGACCGGGACGGGGTCCGGGTCTTCCGGCTCAGCCGGATCGCGGGCGACGTGACCCCCGACGGGCCGGCCCGAAGCGTGGCCGTTCCGCCCGGCGTGGACGTACGCAAGCTGGCCTTCGACCGCGGGGAGCCCCCGGCCGAGCCCAGGACCGCGACTGTACGGCTGCGCAAGGGCGCCGCGGAGGGCGTGCGGCGGTGGGCCCGCGGCCTGCGGCCGGTCGACGCCGCCTGGGACGAGGCCGCGCTGGAGTTCCACGAGGTGGACCGGTTCGTTCCCTTCCTCGCCCGCTTCGCCGACGATGTCGTGGTCATCGATCCGCCGGACGTCCGCGACGCCGTGATCCACCAGCTCAAGGCGGTCCTGGCCGGGGACCCGGCCGGACGCGGTGCAGGAGAGTGACATGACGACCACTTCGACGGACCGCCTCACCCGGCTCCTGGCGCTGGTGCCCTATGTGGTCAGCCGCGACACGGTGGCGCTGGAGTCGGCCGCCGCCGCCTTCGGGGTGAGCGAGAAGCAGCTGATCGATGATCTCAACCTGCTGTGGTGCGTCGAGCTGCGCGCCCCCGATCCCTACTGCCCGATCGACCTGTCCTATGAGGGCGGCGAGATCACGGTGAGCCAGGCCGAGTCGATCGCCCGGCCGTTGCGGCTCGGGGTCGACGAGGCGAGCGCGCTGCTCGTGGCACTGCGCATGCTCGCCGAGATCCCCTATCTGGAGGACCGGGACGCGCTGAGCCGGCTGATCGCCAAGCTCGAGAGCGCCGCCGGAGCGGCCGCCGCGGCGGTCAGCAGCCAGGTCTCGGTGCAGGTGGAAGCGCGCGGCGAGGTGATCACGCGCGTTCGCGAGGCCATCGGGCAGGGTCTCAGGGTGCACCTGACCTACTACGTGCCAGGCCGGGACGAGAACACCGAGCGGGACGTGGACCCGATGCGGCTGTTGTTCGTCGAGGGGCAGTCCTACCTCGAGGGCTGGTGCCGCCGCGCCGAGGCCGTACGGCTGTTCCGGCTCGATCGGATCGGCGACCTGGTCGTCCTGCGGGTGCCCGCCGAGGTCCCCGACCACGCCGAACCCGTCGACGTGGACGGCGGACTGTTCCGCCCGTCGGCTGAGGACGTACGGGTGACCGTCGAGCTGGCGCCCTCGGGCCGCTGGGTCCCCGACTACTACCCGTGCGAGAGCGTCGAGGAGCTGGGCGAGGGCCGGGTGCGCGTGGTGCTGCGGACCCGAGACACCCGGTGGGTGCGCGGCCTCGCCCTCCGCTTGGGGGATCAGGGCCGGGTCGTCGGGCCACCGGACGTCGCCGCGATGATCCGAGGCGACGCCGAGCGTGCTCTGGCGCTCTACGACACCGTGTGATCAAGGGTGACGCCGGGATCGGCTATTCGCTACGGTGGCAGGCGTGGTGTGGGTCATGATGTCCGTGGGCGTGTCCTTCGCGGGGCTCGCCGTCCTGGCGGTGTGCGCATTCAGAGTGTTCTTGGCCGTACGAGGGCTGGCCCGTGAACTCGAGCGGACCAAGAGGCTGCTGGAGCCGAGACGGCTGGCGCTGCAAAATGAACTTCAGGCCCTGCGGCACGCGCGTGAGTCTCTCACCGCTCGCGACGGCGTACGATCGTCGTGAGTAACCCCTGCTGAAGAGGTGTTGACATGGCTGGACTCGGCACGAGCGAGATTCTGATCATCCTTTTGGTGGTCCTTCTCCTGTTCGGCTCGACCAAGCTGCCCCAGCTGGCCCGCTCGCTGGGCAAGTCGGCGCGGATCCTCAAGGCCGAGACCAAGGGCCTGCGTGACGACGACGAGGACCCCGCGCAGCAGGCTCAGACCGAGGCGGCCAAGGCGCAGGCGGACGCTGCGCATGCCAAGGCGCAGGCCGACCAGGCCGCTCAGCAGTCCTACCAGCAGCCGCAGCCGCAGCGTCAGCTGCCGCGCGGTGCCGACGGCACCACGCTTAACGGGGTGCCGCTGCCGGAGGCCGACCGCGACCGCCGGACCTCCTGACCACATCCCTGGACTTGTCTCCAGAGCCGAGCGACCACGAGAACAGACTGCCGATGACACCCCAGACCGGGCAGGTCGACGCCGAAGGCCGGATGCCGCTCGTCCAGCATCTGCGCGAGCTCCGCAACCGCCTGATCAAGGCCATGCTTGGCATACTCATCGGCACGATCATCGGGTGGATCGTCTTCAATCCCGTCTGGGAGTTCCTCAAGGAGCCCTACTGCTCGCTGCCGGCGTCACATGCGCTCGAGAAGGACAAGTGCACGCTCGTCGTGAACGGGATCTTCTCCGCGTTCTTCATCCGGCTGAAGATCGGTTTCATCATCGGGCTCGTGCTGTCGAGCCCGGTGTGGCTGTTCCAGCTGTGGGCGTTCATCGCCCCGGGCCTGTACAAGCGGGAACGGCGGTGGACCTATGTCTTCGTCGGCGCCGCGGTCCCACTGTTCTTCGTGGGCGTGGCGCTCGCCTACGTCACGGTCGACAAGGGCCTGAGCCTCTTCCTGGGCTTCACCCCGAGTGACGTCGCCGCGCTGATCACGGTCGACCACTACCTCGGCTACGTGCTCGCCATGTTGCTGATATTCGGGCTCACGTTCGAGCTCCCGCTCTTCGTGGTGGTGCTCAACCTCGCCGGGGTGCTGACGTCCGAGCGGATCGCGAAGTCGCAGCGGATGATCATCTTCGGGATCTTCGTCTTCGCGGCCGTGGCGACGCCCAGCGCGGACCCGTTCACGATGCTCGCGCTGGCTCTGCCGACCGTCCTGCTCTTCGAGATCGCCGCGCTGCTGGCGTTCTTCCACGACCGGCGGAAGGCCAGGCGCCCCGATCCGTACGAGGGGCTCTCCGACGACGAGGCGTCGCCGCTGCGGCTGGACGACATCGATGACGAGATAGAGACGCGATGACCCCCGGTCGGGTGTGAATCGGTCAGCATCGAACCGTAGGCTCGACTACATGACCTCCCCCGACAAGTCGCCCGCCCAACGATACGCGGCGCACCGCGCGCGCACCCGCGACATCGGGGTGGCGCTCACGGATTTTCAGGGACTGTACGACTTCGGGCTGGACCGGTTCCAGCTCGATGCCTGCCGCGCGCTGGAGGACGGTAAGGGCGTGCTCGTGGCGGCGCCGACCGGATCCGGCAAGACGGTGGTCGGGGAGTTCGCCGTCCACCTCGCCCTGGCCGACCGGCAGAAGTGCTTCTACACGACGCCGATCAAGGCTTTGTCCAACCAGAAGTACGCCGACCTCGTCCGCCGCTACGGTCCCGAGCAGGTGGGGCTGCTCACGGGTGACAACAGCGTCAACGGGGAGGCCCCGATCGTCGTCATGACGACCGAGGTCCTGCGGAACATGCTCTACGCGAACTCGCCGACCCTGTCCGGGCTGGCCTACGTGGTCATGGACGAGGTGCACTACCTCGCGGACCGTTTCCGCGGGGCGGTGTGGGAAGAGGTGATCATCCACGTTCCCGAGGCCGTGCGGGTCGTGGCGTTGTCGGCCACGGTGAGTAACGCCGAGGAGTTCGGCGAGTGGCTCCAGGAGGTCCGCGGGGACACCGCGGTGATCGTTGACGAGCACCGCCCGGTGCCGCTCTGGCAGCACATGCTCGTGGGCAACCGGCTGTACGACCTGTTCATCGACACCGGGAAGCCGGGGGACGAGCCCAAGGTCAACCCGGAGCTGCGCCGGATCGCCCTCGACGACGTGCGGCGGGCCAAGATCAGCCAGAGCCGCCGGAGCGGCCGCCGGCGTCCGCAGGGGCGTCCGCAGCGATTCCGCCTCCCGGCGCGGCCCGACGTGATCGAACGGCTGGACCGGGCCGGACTGCTTCCGGGGATCACCTTCATCTTCAGCCGGGCGGGCTGCGACGGGGCCGTCGCCCAGTGCCTCGACGCCGGTCTGCGGCTCACCTCCAAGGAGGAGGCCGAGGAGATCAGGGCGCATGTCGAGATCCGTACCGCCGAGATCGACCCGGAGGATCTGCGCATCCTCGGCTACGACCAATGGCTGGCCGGGCTCGAGCGGGGCATCGCCGCCCACCACGCGGGCATGCTGCCGACCTTCAAGGAGATCGTCGAGGAGCTCTTCGTCCGTGGCCTCATCCGGACCGTGTTCGCGACCGAGACGCTGGCCCTCGGCATCAACATGCCGGCCCGGTCGGTGGTCATCGAGCGGATGGACAAGTGGAACGGCGAGGTGCACGCCGACCTGACCCCGGGGGAGTACACCCAGCTGACCGGCCGTGCCGGACGGCGGGGCATCGACGTCGAGGGTCATGCCGTGGTCATCTGGGCACCCGGCGTCGACCCCGGCTCGGTGGCCGGCCTGGCCAGCACCCGCACCTACCCCCTCAACTCCAGCTTCCGGCCGTCCTACAACATGGCGGTCAACCTGGTGGGCGCGGTAGGCCGGGAGCGCGCCCGTACGCTCCTGGAGGAGTCCTTCGCGCAGTTCCAGGCCGATCGCGCCGTGGTCGGGCTCGCCAAGCAGGTGCGCAAGAACGAGGAGGCCCTCGAGGGCTACGCCGAGGCGGCCACCTGCCATATGGGCGACTTCATGGAATACGCCGGCCTGCGCCGCCGGCTGTCGGACCGCGAGTCCGAGCTGGCCCGGGAACGTTCCTCCGCCCGGCGCGCCGATGCCGCCCGGTCCCTGGAGCACCTGCGGCCCGGCGACGTGATCGTGGTGCCCTCCGGCCGGCGCGCCGGCATGGCCGTCGTCCTCGACCCCGGTCTGGCCAAGCGCTCCGACGGTCCGGCCCCGCTGGTCCTCACGGCCAACCGGCAGGTGAAGCGGCTGTCGGTGCTGGACTTCCCCGCCCCGGTGGAGCCGGTGGACAAGATCCGCATCCCCAAGTGGTTCAGCGCGCGCTCGCCGCAGCATCGGCGGGATCTCGCCTCCACGCTGCGTGACAAGGTCGGCGGCGAGGAGGACGACGTCAAGACGCCCCGCAGGCCGGGCGGCGCGGCCGCCGAGGATGCTGAGATCACCAAGCTACGCGAGGAGCTCCGGCGCCATCCCTGCCACGGGTGTGCGGAGCGCGAGGACCACGCCCGCTGGGCCGAGCGTTACTTCCGGCTGGAGCGTGACACCGTCAACCTGCGCCGCCGGGTGGAGAGCCGCTCCCAGGTCATCGCCCGCACCTTCGACCGGGTGTGCGGGGTGCTCGAGCAGCTCGGCTACCTGCGCGGCGGCGCCGTCACCGACGAGGGCCGCCGGCTCGGCCGCATCTACTCAGAACTCGACCTGCTCACGGCCGAGAGCCTGCGCGCCGGAATCTGGGAGGACCTCACAGCCCCCGAGCTGGCCGCGTGCGTCTCCGCGCTGGTCTACGAGTCCAGGCAGCCCGACGACGCCACCCCACCCAAGACCCCGCCCGGGGCGACGCGTGACGCGCTGGCGGCGATGGTCCGGCTGTGGGGCGAGCTCGAGTCGGTGGAGAAGGACAACCGGGTGTCGTTCCTGCGTGAACCGGACCTCGGCTTCGCCTGGGCGGCATTCCGCTGGGCCAAGGGCCACAACCTCGACGCCGTGCTGACCGAGGCCGACATGACGGCGGGCGACTTCGTGCGCGCGGTCAAGCAGCTGCTCGATCTGCTCGGCCAGGTGGCCGATGCCGCCGCTCCGGGCAGCCGGATCCGCTCGACCGCGCGCCGGGCCATGGACGCCATGCGCCGCGGTGTCGTGGCCTACTCCTCCGTCGCCTGACGCTCATCGCCGCCGAGCGGCCGGGCCACTTGCACGGCCGCCCGGCGGCGATCGGGTCTCTATTGCGCATCGAACCGTTCGCAGGATCAACGGGTGTGTTTCAGGCAGAACAACCGGGAGATCTCTGGTGTGCGCTTCGGGGACCCGGGCGCACCGAAACCGACCCCGGCGGCGGTGACCGTGCCGGCGGTGGGCCGACGCCGCACGCGGGGCCGCGGCGAGGAGACCCTTCAGCTGAGATCCGATGCGGCGTCCGGCGGCCTACCGCCCTGCGCCGGGAGCCCGCGGGCATAGGCTCGCAGCCGTGGCCGGTCCACAATGGTGATCTTGCGCCATCCGGTCCGTACGACGCCTTGCTCGCGCCATGCCTTGAGGGCCCGCGCCACGGTCTCGCGCGAGGCGTCCACCCAGCTGCCCAGCTCCTCCTGGGACAGCGGTGGCCTGATCGCGATACTGCCGTCCGGGCCTGGCCGCTCGTACTGCTCCGACAACTCTGAGAGATAGATCAGGAGCAGTGCGAGCCGGCGGCCTCCATCCGCGGAGGCGTGGGCCTGCAGCCTCTGGTCCGCGTCGTCGAGGCGGCGTACGACCGTGCCGCTGACCATCCGCCACGCACGGGGATGTTCGTCGAGGAATCCGGTGAAGCGGCTGGCCGGCACGACGAGACCGCGGAGTGAGCTGATCGCGGTGACCGTGGCGGACCGCTCGCGGTGGCCGAGGATGGCGCTCTCGCCGACGATGTCGCCCGGCCCGCGGACCGCGAGCACCACGTCGTGCCCGTCCTCGGTCGCCGAGGTCACTTTGGCCCATCCGTTCTCGATGACGATGATGTGGTCGGATTCGTCGCCCTGGTGACACAGCGGCATCTTGACCGCATATGTACGAGGCCGAGCGGCCGCCCGCAGGGCGTCACGCTCAGCCTCGTCGAGTGCGTTCCAGAAGCCGTTCCGGGGCGGTGAGGCGTTCCTTTCGGGCACAGGGCATCCGTTTCCGTGAGCCCTCTTGTTCAGAGGATTCGCTAGGGGACGACGAGCCTCCAGTGGAACCATTCCCGGGCAATCTGACAAGACCTGACAAGAGCCGGCACCCGGATGGAGTGCTGTGCGACAGGCCGTGCTCTGTCTGTGTCACCTGACACAGACTCGGATCATCGGCCTCGCAGTGCCGCCAGGAGCCTGTTCACCGGGCCGCCGAGATTCCACTGGTCGGCGAGCCGGACCACCGCTTCGGGATCGGCGGGCGTGGCCGGCACGGGGTCGTGCAGCTCCGGGATCGCGATGTCGGTCACCACCCGTACGACCGTCTCGGCCGCCGCGAGATAGTCGCGCGCCCGGTCGATCTTGAGGCGGCTGCCCGCCGGGAAACCGTCGGTCTCCCCGGCCGCCAGGGCCGTGCGGACACCGTCGAGCGAACCGAAGCGGGTGATCAGCGCGGCCGCGGTCTTGTCGCCCACACCCGGCACGCCCGGCAGCCCGTCGCTCGGATCGCCGCGGAGCGTGGCGAAGTCGGCATAGGCGCCCCCCGGGATGGCGTACTTCCCGGCGATCTCCTTCTCACCCAGCACCTGCAGATTGCGGATCCCGCGCACGGTGTAGAGGACCTGGACCGGGCCGCGTTCGTCGACCAGCTGGAACAGGTCGCGGTCCCCGGTCACGATGTCCACCGGACCGACGGCACGGGTCGCCAGCGTGCCGATCACGTCGTCGGCCTCATAGCCGGGCACGCCCAGCCGGGCGAGGCCGAACGCGTCCAGCACCTCGTCGATGATGGGGAGCTGTGGCTCCAGCAGGTCGGGGGTCTCCTCGCCGCCCTCCGCGGCGGCGTCCTGCGCCAGGCGATGGGTTTTGTAGGAGGGCAGCGCCGCGACCCGGAACGCCGGTCGCCAGTCGGCGTCCATGCAGGACACCAGACGTTCGGGGGAGCGGTCCTGGACCAGTCTCGCGATCATGTCGATCAGGCCGCGTACGGCGTTGACAGGGGTGCCGTCCGGCGCCGTGATGGAGGCGGGCACGCCATAGAACGCGCGGAAGTACAGCGACGGCGTATCGAGCAGCATCAGGCCGGGCACGCGCCCATCGTCGCACGTTCGCTCCGCGCCGCACGGGCCGCCGTCATGACTCGGCGCCGGCCGCGGGCCGACGTGCGCCGCGGGATCCCGCGCCGCTAGATTGGCGATTTGACGTCCTCCCCGGTGCACGCCGGGGACAGCGACCCACGGTCAGCTCAAGGGAGGGAAGCGCCGGCCTCCCCGCCCGGGACAGGTGGGAGGGAACGGCGCGAATCAAGTGAACGCGGATGCGACAGCGGAGCTGTATCCAACCGAACGGCTGGCCCGGGTGCAGGAGGCCACCGCACGCGCCGGACTCGGCGCGGTCATGCTCACGCCCGGACCGGACCTGCGCTATGTCACCGGCTACGACGCGATCCAGCTGGAGCGGCTGACCTGCCTGGTCGTGCCCGCCGCGGATGCCCCCTTCCTCGTGGTGCCTCGGCTGGAGCTGCCCGCCGCACAGGCCTCCCCCGCGGGCGCCCTGGACATCGAGTGGGTCGCCTGGCACGAGACCGACGACCCGTTACCGCTGGTCGCCGGGCGGCTGCCGCGCGGCGTCGCCCGGGTCGGCGTCGCCGATCGGATGTGGGCGGTGATGGCGCTGCGGCTGCGCGACGCGATGCCCGGCGCCGAGCAGGTGCCGGCCGGCCGTGTCCTGCGCGAGCTGCGGATGCGCAAGAGCGCCGCGGAGGTCGACGCACTCCGCGAGGCCGGCGGTGCCATCGACCGGGTCCACCAGATCGTGCCCAAGCTCCTCAGGCCCGGCCGCACCGAACGCGAGGTGGCCAAGGACATCGCCGAGGCCATCATGGCCGAGGGACACAGCACTGTGGACTTCGTCATCGTGGGTTCCGGCCCCAACGGCGCCAGCCCGCACCATGAGGTCTCGGACCGGGTCATCGAGTCAGGGGACCCGGTCGTGGTCGATATCGGCGGCGCCATGCCGAGCGGCTACTGCTCCGATGAGACGCGCACCTATGTGGTCGGGCGGCCGCCGGCGGATTTCCTCGCCTACTACGAAGTGCTCCACGAGGCCCAGCTCGCCGCCTGCGAGGCGGTACGGCCGGGTGTGACGCCGGAGGCGGTCGACGCGGCGGCCCGGGACATCATCGCCGCTGCCGGGTATGGCGAGTTCTTCGTGCATCGCACGGGGCACGGCATCGGCCTGGAGACCCACGAGGAGCCCTACATCGTCGCCGGGAACACCGAGCCGCTGGAGGCCGGCATGGCGTTCTCGATCGAGCCCGGGATCTACCCGGGGGCGCACGGCGCCCGGATCGAGGACATCGTGGTCTGCACCGAGGCCGGTCACGAGCGGATGAACCTGGTCGATCGCGGCCTCGTGGTGATCGATCACTGAGGCGTTTTCGACGGCGTCCGTGACGCCGTCGGCGCTCACGCCGCCTGCCTGACCGGATAAAGGCCGCAGAGTCTTAAATAACGATCTCTTTACAAACCCCTGGCAGTCTGTCCGGATTCCGCCACGGAGAGTGGCCCGGTGATAAGACCTAGTCACGTGTACTCACGAGGGTGGCCACGGCCGCCGCCGCGGGGACATGTCCGGGTCTTGCAGAGGGCGCAGATCAGAGATCAGGGAGACGCCGTGGCACAGGTGGTCCTGGGCGGTTTGGGAAAGCTGTACCCCGATGGCACCCGTGCCGTCACCGACCTGAGTCTGGAGATCGTCGACGGCGAGTTCCTCGTCCTGGTCGGACCGTCGGGGTGTGGCAAGACCACCGCGCTGCGCATGGTCGCCGGCCTCGAGGACATCTCCGAGGGAACGCTCCGCATCGGCGAGAGAGTCGTGAACCGGGTCCCGGCCCGGGACCGGGACGTCGCGATGGTGTTCCAGAGCTACGCGCTCTATCCGCACCTGTCCGTACGGGACAACATCGGCTTCGGGCTGTCCCTGCGCAAGGTTCCCAAGGACCAGATCAGGGAGAAGGTCGACCGGGTCGCCGAGATCCTCGGCCTGCGCGAGCACCTCGATCGCAAACCCCGGAACCTGTCCGGCGGCCAGCGCCAGCGGGTGGCCATGGGCCGGGCGATCATCCGCGAGCCGCAGGCCTTCTTGATGGACGAGCCCCTGTCCAACCTCGACGCCAAGCTGAGGGTGCAGATGCGGGCCGAGATCGCGCGGATCCAGCGCGACCTCGGGGTCACGACGATCTATGTCACCCACGATCAGACCGAGGCGATGACGCTGGGAGACCGCGTCGCGGTGATGAAGAGAGGCGAGCTGCAGCAGGTCGCCCCGCCCCAGGAGCTCTACGACCACCCGGCCAACCTCTTCGTGGCCGGGTTCATCGGCTCCCCGGCCATGAACCTGCTGCACGGCGACCTGATCGAAGGCTCCGACGGCGCCGGGGGACTGCGGCTGGAGATCGGCGGTCAGACGCTCGCGCTGCCGGACGAGGTGCTGGAGACCCGTCCCGGCCTGCGCGGCTACGTCGGTCGGCAAGTGATCGTCGGCGTGCGTCCCGAGGACATGGAGGACGCCGCTCTGGTGCGGGCCGAGGGCGCGTCGCTCCTTGAGTCCACCACCGACCTCGTCGAGGCGATGGGCTCCGACGTGCTCGTCCATTTCGCGGTGGACTCCGCGCAGGTCGTCACCGAGGACACCAAGGAGCTGGCGCGGGACGCGGGCGCCGATGTCCTCGCCGCCCCCGAGACGGCTCGTACGAACGTGGTCGCGCGCTTCAGCCCGCGTACCCGCGTCAGGGTGGGCGACCGGGTGACGGTGCACGTCGACACCGCCCGTCTGCACTACTTCGATCCCGGCACCGGCGTTTCGATCTGGGAGCCGGCGGCAACGCAGCGCAGGAAGGATGAGTCATGAGGGTCATCAGGAGTGCGAACTGCACGGTTCTCGCGGCAGGTCTGCTGGTCTCCGTCGCCGGGTGCGGCGGAGGCGGCTCCGGCAAGGCCCCGGCGCCGTCGACGGGCGGGTCGCTCAAGGGGGTCACCCTCGAGGTGGCCGCCATCTGGACCGGGCAGGAGCAGGACAAGTTCAAGCAGGTCCTCGCCGCCTTCTCCAAGCAGACCGGAGCCAAGGTCAACCTCACCCCGACCGGGGACAACGTGAGCACGTTCCTCGGGTCGAAGGTGCAGGGCGGGGCTCCGCCGGATGTCGCGATGCTGCCGCAGCAGGGTGTGCTGGCGCAGTTCGCCGACAAGGGCTGGATCAAGCCGCTGGGGACCGGCGCCGAAGCGGCGGTGCGGCAGAACTACTCCAAGGTCTGGCAGGACCTGGGCTCCAACAAGGGCAAGCTGTACGGCGTCTACTTCAAGGCCTCCAACAAGTCCACGATCTGGTATCGGGCGAAGGCCTTCGGCGACGCGGGGATCCAGCAGCCGCCCACGAGCTGGGACCAGCTGGTGAAGGACTCCGGCACCATCGCCGACTCCGGGACCACGCCGTTCGCGGTGGCCGGCGGTGACGGCTGGACGCTGACCGACTGGTTCGAGAACGTCTACGCCTCCAGCGCCGGCACGGCGAACTACGACAAGCTGTCGAAGCACCAGATCAAGTGGACCGATCCCACCGTCAAGGACGCGCTGCGCAGGCTCGCGGCCATCTGGGGCCAGAAGAACTTCGTCGTCGGCGGGGCCATCCAGACCGACATGCCGACCTCGGTCACGCAGGCCTTCGGCGACGCCGCCAAGGCCGCGATGGTCTACGAGGGCGACTTCGTTCCCGGCGTCATCGGTGAGCAGACGAAGGCGAAGGTCGGCACGGACGCCAAGTTCTTCCCCTTCCCCGCCGTCGGGCAGCAGCCTCCGGTGGTCGGCGGCGGCGACGCCGCGGTGGTGATGAAGGACAGCAAGGGTGCGCAGGAGCTGACGAAATACCTCGCCTCGCCCGAGGCCGCCCGGGTCTGGGCCAAACTCGGCGGCTTCACCTCGCCGAACAAGGCTCTGGACCTGGCCGCCTATCCCGACGACATCCAGCGCCAGATCGCCAAGTCGGTCATCGACGCGGGCGACAGCTTCCGCTTCGACATGTCCGACCTGGCGCCTGCCGCGTTCGGCGGCACCAAGGGGGCCGGTGAGTGGAAGCAACTGCAGGACTTCCTGAGCAACCCCACGGATGTCGACGGGGCCGCGCAGAAGCTCGAGACCGAGGCCGCCAAGGCATTCAAGAGCTGACCGGAGATCTCATGGCAGCCAGTACCGAGCAGCCCGCCGCGGACGCCGGCTCCACTCCGGCCGACGACGCCCGGTCCCAGCCGTCCCCGGGGAGCGGGCGGCTGGGCCCGCCGCCCCTGCTGTCCGCCGGCTTTCTCCTCCCGGCGCTAGTGTTGCTCGCCCTGCTGGTGGTCTACCCGATCGTCTACACGGTGTGGCGAAGCCTGCATGACGCCGACGGCAGCAGGTTCGTCGGGCTCGGCAACTACATCGACATGTTCACCGAGTCGGTGACGGTCCACTGGTCCGGAGCGGGCGCCATCGCGGTGGTCGTGGTGATCACTGTGCTGACGATCGCCGTGGTCGGAGCGGCCACGCTCATCGGGCTCATGCCCCGGAGCACCGCGGGGAAGATACTGCTGCTGGCGCTGCCGGTGGCCGACGTGGCGATCTATCTCGTGATGGCCCTGAGCTCGTCGATGCTCACGGTGATCAAGAACAACGTCATCTGGGTCGTGCTCGCGCCCACGGTGATCACCGCTCTGGGACTGGTCTTCGCGGTGCTGATCGAGCGTATCCGGTGGGCGACGGCCTTCAAGCTCGTGGTCTTCATGCCCATGGCCATCTCCATGGTCGCGGCGGGCGTCATCTTCACGCTGGTGTACGACCAGAACCCCGACCGGGGCGTGCTCAACGCCGTGGTGGTCGGCGTGCACGACACGTTCAAGGAGAGCTCGCCCTATCCCGGTGCGCACCCGCGGGACAACGGGTCGCTCGTCGCCCAGGGCAAGGCCTTCGCCACGCGGGAGAAGGTGCGACCGGGACAGGCCGCCCTCCTGCCGGTGGTGGCGGTCCCGCCGGAACGCCAGAAGAGCCTCCCCCCGGTTCGTCCGGCGGACCCGAAGCCGGGCACGATCACCGGCACCGTCTGGCTTGACTTCGCGCCGGGCGGTGGAGGCAAGCCCAACCGGCCCGACGCGGCCGAGAAGGGCCTGCCGAAGACCAAGGTGCAGGCGCTGTCCGGCGGCAAGGTCGTGGCCACGGCGATGTCCGGGAAGGACGGGGCCTTCGCCTTCCCGAGGCTGCCGGCCGGTTCGTACACGCTCCGCCTCCCAGAGTCGAACTTCCAGGCGCCCTACGGAGGGGTGAACTGGCTGGGCCCCAGCCTGGTGACCTACTCCATCATCGGGGCCTACATCTGGATGTGGGCCGGGTTCGCCATGGTCCTGATCGCCGCCGGGCTGGCCGCGATCCCGCGGGACGCCCTCGAGGCCGCGCGGGTCGACGGCGCCACGGAGTGGCAGGTCTTCTGGCGGGTCACGATGCCACTGCTGGCGCCCGTACTCGTGGTGGTCCTGGTCACCCTCGTGATCAACGTGCTGAAGATCTTCGACCTGGTGTACATGATCGCTCCTGGGGCGACACAGCAGAACGCCAACGTGCTCGCCCTGGACATGTATCTGAAGTCCTTCGGCGGGGGCAACGACCAGGGCATGGGAAGTGCCGTCGCGGTGCTGCTCCTCGTATTGGTCCTGCCGGCCATGATCTTCAATATCCGCCGATTCCGGCGGGAGCAGGGATAGAGGTGACGAGATGACCGATACGTCGGAGCCGGTGACCGGAGCGCCCCACAGAGGCCTGGCCTCCCGTATGGCGAATCGGCTCGGCGGCGGACTGGCGCAGCTGGCCCTGATCGCCATCGCGCTCATCTGGCTGGTCCCCACGTTCGGGCTCTTCATCGCCTCGCTGCGCCCGGAGACCGCCAACGCCGAGGGCGGCTGGTGGCAGGTGTTCACCCGGCCGTCGCAGCTCACCTTCAAGAACTACGGCAATCTCCTCAGCAACGACACGATGGTGCAGTCGTTCGTCAACACACTCCTCATCACCGTGCCGACGACGATCCTCGTGGTCGTGATCGCGGCCCTGGCCGCCTACGCCTTCGCCTGGATCGACTTCCCGGGCCGGGACTGGCTGTTCATCGGGGTGGTCGCGCTGCTCGTCGTGCCCGTCCAGGTCGGGCTGATCCCGGTAGCGGACCTGTTCCGGACGCTGCACCTGTTCGGGACCATCCCGGGAGTCGTGCTGTTCCACACGGCGTTCGGGCTGCCGTTCGCGATCTTCCTGCTGCGCAACTACTTCGCGGGGATCCCACGCGACCTGCTCGAGGCCGCGCGGATGGACGGCGGCACGGAGTGGACGATCTTCCTGCGGGTGATCTTTCCGCTCGGCGGGCCGGCGATCGCGTCGCTGGGCATCTTCCAGTTCCTGTGGGTCTGGAACGACCTGCTCATCGCGCTGATCTTCGCGGGACGTGACTCCCAGCCCCTGACGGTGGCGATCCAGCAGCAGGTACGCCAGTTCGGCGCCAACATCGACGTCATCGCACCCGGGTCCTTCCTGTCTCTCCTGGTCCCGCTCCTGGTCTTCTTCGCCTTCCAGCGCTACTTCGTGCAGGGCGTGCTCGCGGGCTCGGTCAAATGATCCACCGGCTGTCCACATCCTGTGGACAGCCGGTGGCGACCTGGGCTCAGGCGGTGGCCTTCTCCAGGTCCACCTCGGCGGCGGCGGTGTGGCCGACGGCCAGGCCGGACTCGGGGTCGAAGAAGTGCAGGCTGCGGGTGTCGACCGCCAGCTCGAGGTCGTTGCCCGGGCGCACGGTGGAGCGGGCGTTGACCCGGGCGGTCCAGAGGGCCTTGTTGTCGATCAGGGGGATCGCGGTGTCCTCCTCGCCCTCGGTGGCGTCGTGTGCCAGGTCTGCGGTGTCCTTGTGGACGACCGGCGGCGCGTCGATCGTGAAGATGACGTTGATCTCGCTGCCCAGCTCCTCGGTGACGCGGGCCTTCACCGGGATCTTGGCCCAGTCCGGCTTGGCGTGACCAGCGTCCTCGAAGTCCGACGGCCGGATGCCGACGATGACCTCACGGTCGAAGTAGGCGTCCAGGCCCGGCTTCGCGGAGAACAGCGCGTCGGGGACCGGAAGCTTGTAGCCGGCGAAGTCGATGTGGGCGCCCCCGTCCCGGATCAGCCTGGCGGTCACGAAGTTCATCGAGGGTGAACCGATGAAGCCGGCCACGAACAGGTTCACCGGGTTGTCGAACAGCCGCTGCGGGGTGTCGACCTGCTGCAACTTGCCCTCGCGGAGCACGCAGACCCGGTCGCCGAGGGTCATGGCCTCGACCTGGTCGTGGGTCACATAGACAGTGGTGACGCCGAGCCGCTCGTGCAGCTGGTTCAGCGAGGCGCGCATCGACACGCGGAGCTTGGCGTCGAGGTTGGACAGCGGCTCGTCCATGAGGAAGGCCTGGGGCTCACGGACGATCGCACGGCCCATGGCGACGCGCTGGCGCTGACCGCCGGACAGCGCCGCGGGCTTGCGCTTGAGGTAGGGCTCCAGGCCCAGCATCTTGGCGGCCTCGGTGACCCGCTGCTTGATCTCCTGCTTCGGCATGCCGCGCAGCTGAAGGCCGAAGGCCAGGTTCTGCTCGACGGACATGTGGGGGTAGAGCGCGTAGTTCTGGAAGACCATCGCGATGTCGCGATCCTTGGGAGCGAGATCGTTGACCACGCGGTCGCCGATGGCGATGGATCCGCCGCTGATGTCCTCGAGTCCCGCGATCATGCGCAGTGCCGTGGACTTCCCGCAACCGGACGGGCCGACGAGGACCATGAACTCGCCGTCCCTGATCTCCAGGCTGAGCCCGTCCACTGCCTTGACTCCGCCCGCGTAAACCTTGTCGACACTGCCCAGCACGATCTTGGCCATCGCACACCTTCCGGATGAATACGTTTCCAAGGAGTCTCAATACGAACCCTATGTCCTGTCAAGGGTGGAACGCGGGAGTCTGTTGGCAGTCGTGCTGGCTGGGGTTATGCCCATCTCAAGGGAGTCCCTGGTTGCGACGTGCCGACCGGCGTCATCGCACGGCATTATGGAAACGTTTCCATACAGAGCGGTCCTGCGAGGATGTCGTCGGCGGGCGGCGTTCCCGCGGCGGGAGAGAGGTGCACAGTGGCGAGAGGCCACCGGGCGATGACGATCAAGGACGTCGCGGCCGCCGCGGGGGTCGGCGTGGCCACCGTGTCCAGGGTGCTGTCCGGGCGGGGATCGGTGAGCCCGAAGACACGTGACCGCGTCCTGGTGGCCGTACGGGAGCTCGACTACCGGCCGAGCGCGCTCGGCCGGAGCCTGAAGCTTCAGCGCACGGGAAGCCTCGGCCTGATGATCCCCGACGTCACCGATCCCTTTTACGCGGCGCTGGCCGGGGGCGTGCTCGCCTGTGCGCGCACGCTGGGGGAGCACGTGATCCTGGATGTGGGGCACGATGACACCGCGCGCGAGGCCGAGATCGTGGAGCGGTTCCTCGAGCAGCGGGTCGACGGCGTCATCGCCGTACCCGCGGGCGGCGATGACGCCATCTGGCGGTCGGCGCTGCGGGCGGGCGTCACGGTGGTCTTCGCCGACCGGGGGCTCGCGGAACTTCCCGAGGTGCCGGCTGTGCTGGCCGACGACCGCGCCGGGGTCCGTTCGGCGGTGGAGTACCTCGTCGGCCTCGGTCACCGGCGCGTCGGGCTGCTCGGCGGTCCCGCCTCCGGGGCGCCAGGTACGCCGGTGCTGACCGCGCGGGAGGAGGGCTTCCGTGCGACCCTGCGCGACCTCGGGGTGCCCGTCGACGACGACCTGGTCGTACGGGCCAGGCCGAGCCGCGACAGCGCCTACGCCGCCGCGGCAAGTCTCTTCCAGCGCCGCCCGGACGTGACGGCGGTGCTGGCCGCGGGACACCTGCTCGGTGAGGCGGCGGTGCTCGCGGCTCGGGAGCTGAACCTGCGGGTGCCGGCCGACGTCTCGATCGCCATGGTGGACGACGTGCCCTGGGCCGAGTTGTGCGACCCGCCGCTCACCGCCGTCGCCCGTCCGGCCGCTGACATGGGCTATCGCGCCTGCGAGGTGCTGTTGCGCGATCCCGCGCGCCGGGAGCGCGGCCGGCCGGTCGTGCTGCCGACCGAGCTGGTCGTGCGCGGGAGCTGCGGACCCCCCGCCGGCAGATCACCGCGGGGCTAGGTCGGGCCGCCGTTCACCCGCGAGGGTCCGGCCACGGTCGGGGAGCGCTCCCCTTGGGGGTGGCTGTAGGTTCATGCTCGTGGAGGAGATCGATCGCCAGATCATGGGGCTGCTGGCCCGGGATGGCCGGATGAGTTTCACCGATCTCGCCAAGGAGACGGGGCTGTCGGTCTCGGCCGTGCACCAGCGGGTGCGCAGGCTGGAGAAGCGGGGTGCGATCCGGGGATTCGGCGCGATGCTGGACCCCGAGGAGATCGGCCTGACCCTCACGGCCTTCGTATCCATCAAGCCGATCGACCCCGCGGCTCCGGATGAGGCCCCTGAGCTGCTCGCCCACCTCAGCGCCATTGAGGCGTGCCACTCGGTGGCGGGCGAGGAGAGCTACATCCTCAAGGTCCGGGTCGCCTCACCGGGCGCGCTCGAGGATCTGCTGCAGCAGATCCGGGCCGCGGCCAACGTCGCCACCCGCACCACCGTCGTCCTGAGCACACCGTACGAAGGCCGCCCCCCGCACCTGTGACCCGCCTGCGGCAAGGCCCCCGGTCGCTGGAGATGCGGGTCAGGGGGCGAGGGCTACGAGGGCTTCTTCGGCTCGGCGCATGGACTCGGCCGGGTCGGCGTCCGGGTTGCCGATCTCGGGGTCGAAGTTCAGGTCGATGAAGAGTTCGGTGACGCCCTGGCCTTCCAAGGCGTCGAAGTCGCTCCGGACCTGCTCGAGCGTGCCGGTCAGGGGCCGCCGATCGGGGCCGGCGTCGGGACGGACCTTGACGACGCCCCGGCAGATGAACCGCAGCGCCTCGGCGTCTCGGCCGGCTCCGCGTGCCGCCTCGCGGACGATCTCGATCGATTCGCCGATGTGGGGCAGGTCGGCGCGGCTGGAGCTGACCCAGCCATCGGCCAGGCGGCCCGCGCGGCGCAGCGCGGGCTCGGAGGTGCCGCCCAGCAGGATCGGCGGCGCGGGCCGCTGCAGCGGCTTGGGGTCGAAGCGGACCGGCGGCAGCTCGTAGAACTCCCCGTGGAACTCGCTGACCTCGCAGGTCCACAGCTCCCGCAGCACGGCCAGGAACTCCTCGGCCCGGGCGCCCCTCCGCTCGTAGGGCACGCCCACCGCGACGAACTCCTCGCGCATCCAGCCGAGGCCGAGGCCCAGGTCGAGCCGGCCCCCGGACACATGGTCGAGGCTGGCCGCCTGCTTGGCCAGCAGCGGTGGGGAGAAGAAGGGCATGTTCAGCACGGCGACGCCGAGCCGCACCCGGTTCGTGTGCGCGGCCAGGTAGGACAGCGTGATGAGCGGGTCGGCCACGTTGCGGTAGGTCGTGTCGGTGGAGTCCGCCGGGTTCAGCAGCCGTTGCAGCGTCCACAGGGAGTGGTAGCCCAGCTCCTCGGCACGTGCGGCGATCCGCACCTGGTTGGAGGGCGTGGCCCACGATCCGGACATCGGTACGGCGAACCCGATCAGCACAGCGCTCCCCTATCCACGATCTTCACAGCGAACCTACATGCCCGGAATCCGCGGGTGTGGTGTGGACTCGCCACAACGCTCGCAAACCCCTTGCCACCAGGGGGTTTGAAAGTGCGGTGCGATGGGCGTCGACGGCACTACCCAGTGACGGGACAGTTACTCCATGGATTCCCGAGTTCTACGCGGCGACGCCTCAGGGCCCGCCGAATGGTTGCTGGTCTTTCTTCAGGCACGTGACATTCCGCCACGCGCCCGTACCGGTGCGGCCGTCGGCCCCGCAGAATGGCTGCTCGTCTTCCTCGAACGAGCGAGCGCTGCTTTGTGGATCGACCAGCCGGCACACGAGCAGGAGCTCGTGCCCGAAAAGCCCATGTCCCGGACCGGTGACGCGTTCCTGGGCCGCTTGGCGGCTCAGGGCGCCTGAGGCATGGAGCGAAAGTGATCACGAGATTGTTCTTCGCCGCGTTGCTGGGCGGAGTCATCGGGGGGGCGGAGCTCGCCGCGTGCTATCGCGACAGGCCCGCCACCGCGGTGCTGTCCCCATCCGGCCTCATGTACGTCCTCGTCAACGCCGCGGCCTCGGTGATCGCGCTCGTCGCGGTCGAGACGGTCGGCTGGCGGTTCGGCCTTCCGGAGCTGGCGCCGCCGGCCAGTGTCTACTTCGTTCAGGTCATGGCGGCCGGACTCGGTGCGGCCGCGCTGTTCCGGATGTCCTTCACCCTCGCGCAGGACCGGAACATCAGCCTCGGTCCCATCGCCGTACTGCATGGCATGCTCAAGATCGTAGATGGGGCGCTGGAGCGCAAGCGGGCTCTCAGCCGGCTGTCCCACAACGACCTGGCCGGGCTGTCCTTCACCCGTGACCATGCCGCCCTGACCGAGCTGTGCTGCCACGCGCTGCAGCGTTTCGAGCTGGCGGAGGCACAGCGGCTCGGTGAGCTGGCCTCCGATCTGCGCCGGCGGGAGGACCTGACCGACGCCGACAAGCTGGACTGCTTCGGACTCGAGCTGACCCGTCTCGTGGGGGAGCGGGCGCTGCGCAAGGCGGCGGACCGGCTGCGCGACCGGCCGCAGACCGACGAGGGACCGTACGCCGATCCGATCGAGGAGATCCGGCGCCCGGCCGTGCCGGAGACGCTCGTGCCCAAGGCCGGGGAGGAGTCCCGCGGCTCCTCCAGGCTCGTCGGAAGCTCCGGCGGGCGCCTGCCCCGGCGGTCCATCCGCGATTAGCCGGGCGGAGGTCCGGCCCGGCGACTACGTTGTGGAAATGATCGTGCGCCTCGTGACCGCCACGGGGCGCACGAATTCGTTTCGGCGACGCATTACGGCTTGGTTGCGACTGGGGCGCTTGGTCTTGACGCCGTAGGCACTTTATTAGGACAGTTTCTTAACTGTTGGCTGTCGTGATCGGGTAAGGGAGGACTGTGCCGGTGACCCAGCCGTGTCGGGCGCTCCCCGGCGTGGCCGAGCCTGGCCCGGGACGAGCTGCCAGGTCTCCCCGCCGAGTAACCCCTCACCCCCCGGGAGTACCCCATGTCCGAAAGTCTCGCCCAGCCGGCTGACCTGAGCCGGCGGCAGATGCTGCGACGCATCGGCATGACCGCCCTCATCGCCGGACCCGGCATCACGATGCTGGGAGCCTGCGCGACCAGCGGCGGTGGTGACACCAAGACCAACAACGTCAAGGCCGGCAAGGACCCCGTCAACCCGTTCAGCGTGCAGGCGTCGGCCCCGCTGGAAGTGATCATCTTCAAGGGCGGGCTGGGGGACGACTACGCCACCCAGGTGCACGAGCCGGCGTACCAGAAGAAGTTCCCGCAGGCGAAGATAAAGCACGTCGGCATCCAGGAGATCGGCAAGACCCTGCGCCCGCGCCTCACCGGCGGTAACCCGCCGGATGTCGTCTCCAACGCCGGTGCCGACATGATGGACGCGGGCGCGCTGGTCGCCGAGGGCCAGCTGCTGGACCTGACCCCGCTCTTCGACGCGCCGTCGATCGACGATCCGAGCAAGAAGGTCCGGGACATGCTGATCCCGGGCGCGGTCGAGGCCGGACTCATCGACGGCAAGCCGTACCAGATGATGTACGTCGCCTCGACGTACGGCCTGTGGTACGACGGCAAGCTCTTCGAGAAGGAGGGCTGGACGGCGCCGAAGACCTTCGACGAGTTCAAGGCGCTCTGCGAGAAGATCAAGGCCAAGGGCATCACGCCATACGGCTATGCGGGCAAGAACGCCGCGTACTACCAGTTCTGGATGATCCTGATCTCGGCGGCCAAGCTCGGCGGCAACGAGGTCCTCATCAACATCGACAACCTCGCCGACGGCGCCTGGACCGCGGAGCCCGTAAAGCAGTCCGCCGCCGCCTGGGCCGAGATCGGCACGAAGTACATGGACAAGAGCTCCCTCGGGCTCATCCACACCGAGGTGCAGACCCGTCAGAACCAGGGCAAGATCGCGTTCTACCCGTCCGGCTCCTGGCTGGAGAACGAGCAGAAGTCGGCGACGCCCAAGGGCTTCGCGTACGCGGTCGCACCGACCCCGAGCCTGACCGCCTCCGACAAGCTGCCCTACGAGGCGGTCCGGACCTCCGCGGGCGAAGCGTACTTCGTTGCCGCCAAGGGCAAGAACACCGCCGGCGGCATGGAGTATCTGAGGGTCATGCTGTCCAAGGACGGGGCGAAGGGCTTCTTCCAGAAGAGCGGCAACATGCCCGTGGTGAATGGCGCCGTCGAGGGGCTTCAGCTCTCCCCGGGGAACGCGAGCGTCATCGCGGCGCAGAAGGCCGCAGGCAACAACGTCGTCACCAAGAGCTTCTTCGAGGAGTGGTACAAGGAGCTCTACGACGAGCTGCTCAACCAGACCAACCAGCTCATGTTCGGCAAGAGCAACGCAGAACAGTTCTGTGCCAACATGCAGAAGGCGGCGGACAAGATCAAAAAAGACTCATCCGTCAAGAAGCAGACGCGCAGCGCCTGAACCAGAGAAGCCGAACGCGGAGCTGACTATGCGGCAGGGCAAGTACCGATTCGTCGTAGGAATGCTGGCCGCACCCGTGATCCTCTACGCGGTCTTCGTGATCGGGCCGTACGCGCAGGCCTTCTACATCGCGATGACCAACTGGCGAGGGATCTCTGGAACGCCGGTGTTCGTCGGGCTGGACAACTTCAGGACCCTCATGGGCGATGACGTCTTCTGGCAGGCAGTGCGCAACCACCTCGTGATCCTGCTTGCCCTGCCGCTGGCGACCGTAGCCATAGCGCTGTTCTTCGCGTTCCTGCTCAACATAGGCGGTGGCTCCCGGGCCGGCGCGATGACCGGCGTACGCGGCGCCTCGATCTACAAGGTGATCTTCTTCCTACCGCAGGTCCTGGCTGTGGCGATCATCGGTGTGCTGTTCCAGAGGATCTACGGGCCCGACAGGGCGGGCGTGATCAACGGGCTGTTGGACAAGGTGGGTCTCGGCCCGGTGGAATGGCTCACCGATCCGAGGCTCGCGCTCTGGTCGGTCATCGGGGTGCTGGTCTGGCAGGCGGTGGGCTTCTACGTCGTGCTGTTCTCGGCCGGCATGTCATCCATTCCCAGGGACATCTTCGAGGCGGCGGCGCTGGACGGCGCGGGGCCGTTCCAGGCGTTCTTCCGGATCACTCTCCCGCTGCTCTGGGACACCCTCCAGGTCGGCTGGGTCTATCTCGGCATCATGGCGTTCGACTGCTTCGCGATCGTGCAGGTGCTCACCGTGGAGGCCGGTGGCCCGAATCATTCGACCACCGTGCTCGCCGTGGAGACGTGGCGGAACGCGTTCAGCTACTCCAAGTTCGGCTACGCCTCCGCCATGGGGGTGGCGCTGTTCTTCCTGACCATCACCTTCGCCGCGTTGACGCTGCGCGTCACCCGGCGCGAGCGCATCGAGTTCTGAGGACCGGCACATGACTCAGCACACCACCCTCCCCGGAGCCAACGCCCGAACCGAGGCGACCGGTGAACCGCCGAGCGCGGTGCGCACAGGCCGTAGCAACAAGCGCTCCAGCGGCGAGGTGTTCCTTCGCCTCTCCCACATCGCCCTGTTCATCTGGGCACTGCTCGTGATCGTCCCGCTGGTCTGGACGCTGCTGGCGTCCTTCGCGCCCAAGGGGAGTCATATCTTCACCGACGCGTGGAGCCTGCCGGGTGGGCTCACGCTGGACGGCTGGGGGCGCGCCTGGGCCAAGGCGCACATCGGCCGCTACCTGCTCAACACGGTGTTCATCGTGGCCCTGGGTACTTTCGGCACCATGGTCCTCGGGTCGATGGCCGCCTACGTGCTGGCGCGCTACAGGTTCCCCGGCAACCGGCTGATCTACTTCATCTTCGTCTCGGGCATGACCTTCCCGGTCTTCCTGGCGCTGGTGCCGCTGTTCTTCGTGGTGCGCAACCTCGGCATGCTGGGCACCTACCAGGGCATCATTCTGGTCTATATCGCATATTCGCTGCCCTTTACCGTCTTCTTCCTGTCCGCCTTCTTCAGGACGTTGCCGACCTCGGTGGCGGAGGCGGCCATGATTGACGGCTGCGGGCATTTCCGGACCTTCTACCGGATCATGATGCCGATGGCGAAGCCGGGCCTGATCTCGATCACGATCTTCAATGTGATCGGCCAGTGGAACCAGTACCTGCTGCCCATCGTGCTGCTGCCCGGCGATGCCCAGGACAAGTGGGTGCTCACCCAGGGCATCGCGGAGATCTCCACCAGCGCCGGCTACGAGATCGACTATCCCGGCCTGTTCGCCGCGCTCAGCATGGCGATCACCCCGGTGGTCATCATCTACATCATCTTCCAGCGGCAGATCCAGTCCGGCCTGACCGCGGGGGCGATCAAGTGAGACTCGCCGTCATCGGCGGCGGATCCACCTACACCCCGGAGCTGATCGACGGTTTCGCGCGCATGCGGGACGTGCTGCCGCTGTCGGAGATCGTTCTGATCGACCCGGACCCGCACCGGCTGGAGCTCGTCGGCGGCATGGCCGCGAGGATGCTCGCCCGGGCGGGCCACCACGCCGCCGTCCGTACGACCTCGGTGGTGGAGGAGGGGGCCGCCGGTGCCGACGCCGTGCTCCTGCAGCTCCGCGTCGGCGGTCAGGCGGCCCGGGGCGTGGATGAGACGTTGCCTCTCGAGTGCGGCTGCGTCGGCCAGGAGACCACGGGAGCCGGCGGGCTGGCCAAGGCCCTGCGCACGGTCCCGGTCGTGCTGGACATCGCGCGGCGGGTCGCCGAGGTCGCCCCGAAAGCCTGGGTCGTGAACTTCACCAACCCCGTCGGCGTCGTCACCCGGGCCCTGCTCGACGCCGGCCATCCCGCCATCGGGCTCTGCAACGTCGCCATCGGCTTCCAGCGGCGCTTCGCGGCGCTCCTCGGCGTCTCACCGGACCGGATCAGCCTGGGGCATGTCGGCCTCAACCACCTCACCTGGGAGCGGTCGGTCCATCTCGACGGCAAGGGACGCGACGTCCTGCCGGCGCTGCTCGCCGCGCACGGGGAGGAGATCGCCGCCGAGGTCGGAACCCCGGCCGCGCTGATCCGCCGGCTCGGGGTCGTGCCGTCGTATTACCTGCGCTACTTCTACGAGCACGACCAGGTCGTAGCCGAGCAGCGTAAGAGCCCGACGCGGGCGGCCGAGGTCAGCGCCATCGAGAACACGTTGCTGGACCTCTACGCGGACCCGTCGGTGGACACCAAGCCCGAGCTGCTCGAGAAGCGCGGCGGCGCGTTCTACTCCGAGGTGGCGGTGGACCTCATCGCGGCGCTCGCGGGAGCGGCGGAGCGCCACAACCCGGTGCAGGTGGTGAACCTCCGCAACGACGGCAGGCTGCCGTTCCTGTCCGGCGACGCGGTGATCGAGGTGCCGGCGACCGTCACGCACAAGGGGGCGGTGGCGCTTCCCGTCCCCGCCCTGGAGCCGCTGTTCGCAGGGCTGGTCGCGCACGTCTCGGCGTACGAGGAGCTCGCGCTGGAGGCCGCGCTGCGCGGGGGAGTGGACCGGGTCGCCGACGCACTGCTCGCCCATCCCCTGATCGGGCAGGCCGGCCTCGCGGGCGAGCTGGCGCGCAGGCTCGTGGACGTCAACCGGGCCCACCTGCCCTGGGCCGCCGCCGGGACGTGACCGCCCCGGGCCGGGTTCAGCGGACGAAGACCTGACCGTCGTCGGCGAACGCCTTGAACTCCAGGGCGTTGCCGGCCGGGTCGCGGACGAACATCGTCCACTGCTCGCCCGGCTCCCCGGCGAACCGCTGGTACGGCTCGATGACAAAGGGCGTGCCGGCCGCCCGGAGCCGCTCGGCCAGGACGTGGAAGCCTTCCACGGTCAGGAGCAGACCGAAATGGGGGACCGGGACGTCGTGGTCGTCCACCGGGTTGCTCGCCTCCGCCGAGGGCCGGGGCGCGAGATGGGTCACCAGCTGGTGGCCCTGAAGGTTCCAGTCGATCCAGGTGTCGGATTCGCGTCCCTGCGGGCATCCGAGCGCCTCGCCGTAGAACACCCGGGCGGCATCGAGGTCGTCCACCGGGACCGCGAGGTGGAAGCGGGGCATGGGGGTTCCGGACACGGATGCGCCTCCCGAGCTGGCTGATGTGCCGTGATGTTAACATTCCGGCGGAATGCCACACGGGTCTGCGGGGGCAGGAGTTCATGGACACGAGCGCGGTGGAGGTCCTCATCGCCTCACCCCTGGAGGCCGAGCACGTCGCGGCCATCGGAGCCGTCGACCCGCGGATCCGGGTGCTCTACTCCCCGGAGCTTCTCCCCGTACCCCGGTACGGCGCGGACCACGAGGGCCGCAGCCGCGACCTGGGTGCCGAACAGCTGCGCCGCTGGCGGGAGCTGCTGGCCCGGGCCGACGTGGCGCTCGACCTCGACTGGTGGGCGCCGGAAGCCATGCGGGACAACTGCCCGCGGCTCCGCTGGGTGCAGGGCACGAGCGCCGGGATGGCCGGCCACCTCGCTCGCGCGGACCTGCCGGACGGCGCCGTAGTCACCACGGCCGCCGGTGTGCACGGCGTCCCCCTCGCGGAGTTCGCCCTGACCGGCGCCCTGCACTTCGTCAAGGGCGTGCCCGGACTGCGCCATCGGCAGCGGGAGCGGCAGTGGACCCGGCAGATCACCCCGATGCTGGCGGGCCGGCGGGCCCTGGTGGTCGGCCTCGGGGCCATCGGGCGGGAGATCACACGGGTCTTCTCCGCACTGGGAGTGGAGGTCTGGGGGGCCGGACGTCCCGGCCGCTCCTACGACGTGCCCGGCATGACCCGCCGGCTCGACTACACCGAGCTGTCCGGCGCACTGCCCGCCACCGACCTGCTGGTGCTGTGCGTGCCGCTGACCGCCGACACCGGTGGCCTGATCGGAGAGACGGAGCTGCGGCTGCTACCGCCCCGCGCTGTCCTCATCAACGTGGCGCGCGGTTCCGTGGTCGACGAGGACGCGCTCATCTGCGCGCTGCGGGACCGCCGCCTGGCCGGAGCGGCCCTTGACGTCTTCGCGGTCGAGCCGCTCCCGCGGGAGTCGCCGCTGTGGGGGATGGACAACGTCATGGTGTCCCCGCACACCGCGGCCACGGTCGCGGAGGAGAACGCGCGCATCACCGAGATCTTCACCGACAACCTGCGCCGCTGGATCGACGGCCGCCCGCTGCGCAACCGCTTCGAGCCGGACCGCGGCTATTAGCCGCTGGTCGACGCTGCAACCCTCCGCGGTCCTGCCGCGGCACCCCCGCAGGACATCCCCGCGACCGGGGGGAACGGTGGTACAACACCGGATATGGACAACGATGCCCCGGCCATACTGCAGGTGGCGGTGCTCGCCTTCGACTGCGTGGATCCCGCGCCTCTCGCCCACTGGTGGAGCCGGCTGCTCGGCGGCCGGGTGGAGGTTCATGCCGACGGTGATGCGACGTTGCAGACCCCGCAGGGCTGGTCCCTGGACTTCCTGGCCGTCCCGGACCCGAAGACGGTGAAGAACCGGCTGCACCTGGACCTGCGCAGCAGCGACCTCGCCACGGCCACCGAGCAGGCGGTCGCACTCGGGGCCACGCGCGCCCACGATGTGTACGAAGGCGACCGGTGGCAGGTCCTCCGGGACCCAGAGGGCAACGAGTTCTGCATCCTGCGTCCGCTCGACGATCCGGCCCGGCCGTGGGCAACGGGGGCGTGACCCGGTCCATCTCACGGGTGGGCCGGTGTCAGAGGCTCAGCAGCCGGGCGGCGCCCTGCCAGCACACCTCTCGCAGCCATTCGTCGCCGAGACCGAGACCGGCCAGCGCCTCGAGCTGGTGGGCGTACTCATAGGAGATGTTGGGGAAGTCGGTGCCGAGCAGGATGCGGCCGGCCAGCCCGAGGTCTCTCAGCCGCGGGACCAGCTCGGCGGGAAAGGCCTCCCGGCCGCCGGAGAAGTCGGTGAAGACACCCGTGGTGTCGAGGTGCACCCGGTCGTAGCGCTCGGCGAGCGAGAAGAAGCCGTCGAACTCCGGCATGCCCATATGGGCGACGATGACGCTCAGGTCCGGGTGGCGCTGCATCACCTCGCCGAAGGGCCCGGGCCCGGTGAAGCCGTTGGCGACCGGTCCTGACCCGGCGTGGACGAGGGCCGGTGTCCCGGCCTCGGCGAGCATCCCCCACACCGGGTCGAGGACCTCCTCGCGCGGGTCGAAGCCGCCGACCTGCAGGTGCACCTTGAACAGCCGGGTGCCGCCGTCGATGGCGCGGCGGACGTAGGCGGCCACGTTCGGCTCCGGGAAGAACGTGCCCGTCGAGAGGCACTCGGGGACGTCCTTGGCGAATTCCGCCGTCCACTGGTTCAGGCTCTCGGCCATCCCCGTCTTGTGCGGGTAGGCCAGTGCGGTGAAGACCCGCACCCCGAGCTCGCGGAGCTTCGCGACCCGCTCCTCCTGAGAGGACCGGTAGTGGATCGGCCACTCACGGCCGAGCAGCGGCCCGGCGGCGTCGAAGTACTCCCACACCCGGAGCATCAGGCGGGGCGGCATGAAGTGCACATGGATGTCGATGAGGCCGGGCAGCCCGAGCGCCTGCCAGAAGGCCGGGACCTCGGCGTCCGTAAGGGGGGATTCAGGCACAGGATGGACTGTCCCACATTCGCCGTGGCTCCGTGCCGCCGGGCCGCCGGCCATGGTCCGGACCCGCAAACCGAGTTGCCGTCGACGTCCGTGGGTCGTGAGAATGCCCGTCATGGGGCATCTTGAGGCGGCACATCTCGACTACTACCTGCCTGACGGGCGGATCCTCCTCGCGGACGTGTCCTTCCGCGTCGGGGAGGGCTCTGTGGTGGCCTTGGTAGGAGCCAACGGGGCGGGGAAGACGACACTTCTGCGGCTGATCGCGGGCGAGCTGCAGCCGCACGGCGGCGCGGTGACCGTCAGCGGGGGCCTCGGAGTGATGCCGCAGTTCGTCGGGTCGGTACGCGATGACCGGACCGTACGCGACCTTCTGGTCTCACTGGCGCACCCGCGCATCCGTCAGGCGGCCCAGGCGATCGACGAGGCCGAGCTCGCGATCATGACGACTGACGACGAGCCCGCGCAGATGGCCTACGCGCAGGCACTCAGCGACTGGGCCGAGGTGCACGGCCACGCCGCCGAGACGGTGTGGGACATGTGCACCGTGACCGCGCTCGGGGTGCCCTACGAGCAGGCGCAGTGGCGGGAGGTCAAGACGCTCTCTGGCGGTGAACAGAAGCGGCTGGTCCTGGAGTCCCTGCTGCGGGGTGGCGACGAAGTCCTGCTGCTGGACGAGCCGGACAACTACCTGGACGTGCCAGGGAAGCTGTGGCTCGAGGAGCGGTTGCGGGAGACCAGGAAAACCGTCCTGTTCGTCAGTCACGACAGGGAGCTGCTGGCCCGGGCGGCGCAGAAGATCATCAGCGTCGAGCCGTCGCCCGCCGGCTCCGAGGTGTGGGTGCACGGAAGTGGCTTCGGCAGCTACCACCAGGCACGCGCCGAACGGTTCACCCGGTTCGAGGAGCTGAGGCGGCGCTGGGACGAGAGGCACGCACAGCTCAGGAAGCTCGTCGTCGACATGCGGCAGTACGCCTCCCGCAGTGATGACATGGCCTCCCGCTATCACGCGGCGCAGACCCGGTTGCGGAGGTTCGAGGAGGCCGGACCGCCGCCGGAGCCACCGCGCAAGCAGGACATCGCGATGCGGCTGCGGGGCGGCCGTACGGGCCTGCGCGCCGTGACCTGCAAGAGCCTCGAGCTGACCGGGCTGATGGAGCCCTTCGACCTGGAGGTCTTCTACGGCGAGCGCGTCGCCGTTCTCGGCTCCAACGGCTCCGGGAAGTCGCATTTCCTGCGGCTGCTCGCCGGCGGCGACGTCGGGCACACGGGGGAGTGGAAGCTGGGCGCACGGGTCGTGCCGGGGCACTTCGCGCAGACCCACGACCACTCCGATCTGCAGGGGCGGACGCTCCTGGAGATCCTCTGGACCGAGTACGCCAAGAACCGCGGCCATGCGATGCCGGCGCTGCGCCGATACGAGCTCGAGCGGCAGGCCGAGCAGCCGTTCGGGAAGCTGTCCGGCGGTCAGCAGGCGCGCTTCCAGATCCTGCTGCTCGAACTGACCGGGAGCACCGCGTTGCTCCTGGACGAGCCGACGGACAACCTCGACCTGGAGAGCGCGGAGGCGCTGCAGGAGGGGCTCGAGGCGTACGAGGGAACGGTGCTGGCCGTGACCCACGACCGCTGGTTCGCCTCGTCGTTCGACCGTTTCCTGACGTTCGGCGCCGACGGACGGGTACGGGAGACAGCCGAGCCGGTGTGGAACGAGCGCCGCGTGGCGCGCCCGCGCTGAAGGCGCGGCCGTGACCTGGTTCAGGCCGCGGCCACGATGAAGGTGAGGTTCCCGAAGCCGATCTCGTCGCCCGGGTGTACGGGCGCCGGCCCGGTGAGGCGCCAGCCGTTGACCTTTGTCCCGTTCATGGAGCCCAGGTCGGACACCATCCAGCCAGTGTCCTCGCGGTAGAGCTCAGCGTGGAACCGCGAGACCGTGAGGTCGGTCAGGATGAAGTTGCAGCCCGGTGCCCGGCCCACGACGATTCGCTGCAGCCCCGCGGGCGGCAGCATGAATCGCGGCAGGCGCGGGGTCCGCCAGGCCGCCTCGAGCCGCGCCGTCATCGAGGACACCGAGGCGACGACCCCGGTCAGCCGGTCCACGATGCGGTTGGACGGCGGGAGGTCACGCGCGATGTCGGCGAGCTCGACCTGGCTGCGGGCCCTCAGCACCTGGTCGACGCGGTGCTCGAAGGTGTCGCTGGACATCCGGCCCTCGGCGACGCGGTGGCCGAGCACCCGCAACAGCCGGTCCCGCTCCATGTCCGAAGCCCGAACCGGGTATGAGGGCGGCCGACCGTTCATAATCGCGAGTATTCATTTCCTTGACGTCGCTGTCCAGCCAAGACTTTCGCGGCGACGATCAGCAGGCTCCCCGGCGAGCTCCGCGCTATCGGGAGAGGAGGTCCCGGGCGATATGGGTCACCTGGATCTCGTCGGTCCCGGCGTAGATCTGGAACGACTTGGCGTCGCGCGCCAGCTGCTCCACGCGGTATTCCGACATGTAGCCATTGCCGCCGAACAGTTGTACGGCCTCCATCGCGACCTCCGAGGCCGCCTGCGCCGCGTACAGCTTCATCGCAGACGCCTCGGCCAGGGTCGGAGTGCGCCCCTCCTTCTGCATCTCGACGTGACGGAACACCAGGTTCTGCACGTTCAGGCGGGCCACCTCCATCTTGGCGAGCTTCAGCTGGATCAGCTGGTAGTCCCCGATGGGCCGGTCCCACAGCACGCGGGTCTTCGCATAATCGACCGACAGCTTCAGGCACTCCTCGATGACGCCGAGGGCCATGGCCGCCACACCGGCGCGCTCGGCGACGAAGTTCTGCCGGGCCGACTCGCGGCCGCCGCCGGACCCTCCGGTGAGGAGCCGGTCCGCGCCCGCGCGGACGTCGTTCAGGAACAGCTCGCCGGTCGGGGAGGAGTGCAGGCCCATCTTGCGCAGCGGCTTGCTCTGGTCGAGCCCGGGCATGCCACGGTCGAGCACGAAGGTGAGGATCTCGCGGTCGCGCGGAGAGTCCCCGTTGTCGAGCTTGCAGTAGAACACGATGGTGTCGGCGTAGGGCCCGTTGGTGATGAAGGTCTTGCTGCCGTTGAGGACGTACTCCTCACCGACCTTCTTGGCGGTGGCCTGCATGCCGCCGAACGCGTCGCTCCCCGAGTTCGGCTCGGTGATGGCCCAGGCGCCCACCTTGTCGAAGGTCAGCAGGTCCAGGCCCCAGCGTTCCTTCTGCTCGATCGTGCCGCGCTTCATGACCGTGCCGGCGGCGAGCCCGAGGCTCACGCCCATCGCGGTGACCAGCCCTGGCGAGACCTTGCACAGCTCGATGATCGGCAGCATGCTCATCGCCGCACGCATGTCGCCGGAGCCGCGTCCAGGGGTGCGGCCGTCCGTGCCGTCCTGCGCGCGCTCGCCGGCCGGGCCGCTCTGGCCGGCGCGCTCCCGCTCGATGCGGGAGGCGAAGGACGAGCGCGCCATCTCATCCATGCCGAATGTCGAGTACAGCTTGCGGATGAGGTCGTACGGGGGGAGCTCACCGGCGTCCAGGCCGTCCAGGTGCGGCCGGATCTCGGCGTCGATCCAGTCCCGGACCGCATCGCGCACCATCAGCTCTTCGTCGGTCCACTCGATCACAGTGCGCCCACCTAGGACTCGGCAGCAGAGAAGCTCATCAAAGCAGAGCCCGAAAGTAGGCGCTTACTCGGGACCGAGCAAGATCACATCCGCCAGGATGCCGCCCTCGGGGGTGTGCCGGTCCGGCGCCGGGCTGTCGTGGACGACCAGCAGCCGCGGGCCGCCAGGGCCGTCCAGGAGCGTGATCCCCTCGGGGTGATCGTCGCCTTCGCCGTACGCGAGGTCGCCGAGGACGCGCAGGTCCCCGGCGGCGACGACGGCGGCTTCGCCGGCGGCGGGACCACCCGGCCACCGGACCAGGCGCACGGGCCCGTCCAGGTCCATCGTGGGCCCGGCGAGGATCAGGAGGTCCTGGCCGTCGGGGCACAGGTCCCGCACGCCCAGCCCGCCGAGGTTCAGGAAATGCGTGCGGTGGAGCGCCCCGTCCTCGAACGGCCGGAGCCGGAGCCGTTCGCCGCCGGGGTCGTCCTCCGGGCGCAGCTCCATGATCACCGCCCAGCCGCGCAGCACGGGGCCGCGCAGCCCCAGAAAGACCCTGTCGCCGCGTACGGCGATGCCCTCGACGTCCAGGCCGTTGTCCTTGCCCGGGATGGCCAGGAACGGAGCCAGGTGGGGGTCGTCGTGGAGGAGGTCGGCGATCGAGTCGCCGTCGCCGCCCAGGATCGCGGCGGTGCGTCCGTCCGCGGCGCGGCGCACGACCTCCGGTAGCCCGTCCGATCCCGCGACGACGGGCAGGCGGGCCAGGATGAACCGGTTGTCCTCCCGGATCACGGTCCCCAGGCGCTTGCGGCCCTTTCCGGTGGACTGCCCTGCCTTGATCCGCTTGCGTTTGAGGCTGTGCGAGCCCACGGTCCACAGCCACCCGCCGGCGAGGGCCAGCCCTTCGAGGTCGGCCTCCTCGTCCGGGCCGCCGGGCAGCTTCACCAGATCCGTGAGGGCGAAGGCGCGGTGGCCGGTGAACTTCACCGGCTGACCGCCGTCACCGGTCGTCGCGGCGAGGCGCTCCAGCCGGGCACCCTCGTCGCTGGCCACCCACAGGCACTCGCCGTCCTGACGGACGCCGGAGAGGTTGGCGTGGATCTCGGAGTCGGTCTGGTGGCCGATCCGCAGCTCGACCCGGCGTTCGACGATCACGCGTCGATGGTGCCACACCCCAGGTCCAGCGAGGTCCGCATGGCGGAACGCTGACTTTGATCTACATTGTAAAGGCGTCAGCCGGTCCAGCGCACCTGAAGCTCGGCGGGCTTGCGGAAGACGAGCCCGAGCGGCTCCGCCAGGCCTTCGAGCCGCAGACCCGGCAGGCGGTCGAGCAGCCCGCGCAGCGCGGTGCGGGTCTCCAGCCGGGCCAGATGCGCGCCGAAGCAGAAGTGCGGGCCGTGCGCGAAGGCGAGGTGCCGGGAGCTGTTCGGCCGGCGGACGTCGAACCGGTCCGGATCGGGGAACACCGCCGGGTCCCGGTTGGCGCCGGTGATCGACACGCGTACGAGGTCTCCCTTACGGATCGTGGCCGTGCCCAGGCCGACATCGCGGGTGGCGTACCGGTCCACGACCGCGGCCGACGGCTCCAGGCGCAGCGACTCCTCGATGGCGGCATCGAGGAGAACCGGATCCGCCCGGACGAGCGCGAGCTCGCCGGGATGGCTCAGCAGATGCAGAACGGCGTTGACGATCATCCCTTCGGTGGTGTCGATCCCGCCGAACATCAGGACCGCCGCATTCGCCACCACCTCGGCCGTGGTGAGGCCCTCCTCCTGTCCCGCCGCGGTCACCAGCAAAGACGAGTCCTGCCCCGCCGCGATGGCGCTCTCCACGGCGGCCCGCAGCCGGCCGTGTGCCGCGCCGGCCTCACCTCGCCCGCCCGCCGTGATGTCGGAGATCGCCGCCACGAAGGCGTCGTACCAGGACCGGATGGTCCGGGCGTCGGCGTCCGGCAGTCCGAGGGCCTCGGCCACCACGGCCACGGCCAGGGGGCCGGCGAAGTCGCCGCGCAGCTCGGCTGCGCCGGCCGGCCTCATCGCCGTGATCAGGCGGTCCACCTCCGCCTCCACGAAGGCGGTGAACCGCGCTCGCGTCTGCGCGGGCCGGAACGGCCGGGCGAACGGCTCACGGTGCCGGGCGTGCACCGCTCCGTCGAGCGAGAGCATGCTGACCCCGATCACCTGAGCGGTCGAGAACCGTGGGTCGTCGACGGTGAAGGTCTCCGCATCGCGCATGACGCCCAACGCGAGGTCGTGGCCCGTGACCAGCCAGCCCTCCAGAGCGCCGACCCACGAGACCGGCTCGGTGGCGCGCATCCGCGCGAGTACGGCGTGCGGATCACCGGACAGCTCACCCGCGGTGGTCGTGGCGCCGATGGGGAAGGGGGGCACGGGAGAGATCACCCGCTCAGCCTAGGTCCGGCCGTCCCGGCACGCCCTTCCAGGGACGAGGAGTCAGGCCGGGGCGTACCGCCGCCACCACTCCTGGCCGGCCGGGGACAGGGTGTCGATCGGGTCGTAGTACTCATACATCCGGGTGAGGGCGTCCGGGTCCTCGCCTTCGATGCCGGTGCGGTAGTTCTTGGTCCAGTAGGAAATGCCGCGCTCGCGATCGTAGTCCGCGATCTGGTGCACCCAGCGCTTGCCGACGTAGGGCACATCGCACACGATCCGTGGCGTGGCGAACCCCGGCAGGTACCCCATGATCGCGTGCTGCAGCTCCTGCGCCTCCCAGACCGCGAGCCGCCAGTGCTCACTGAACGGGATCATGTCGCACATGTACAGGTAGTACGGCAGGATCGCGGCCTCGTCGAGGAGCGCGAAGCTCAGGTCCAACAGTGCCTCGGGGCTGTCGTTGACCCCGCGCAGGAGCACGCCCTGGTTGCGCACGTCCCGGATACCCGTGTCGAGCATGGCCCGGGCCGCCTTGGCGACCAGCGGGGTCACCGACCGGACCGTGTTGACGTGCGTGTGGATCGCGATCTGCACCCCGCGCTCGTGCGCCTTGGCCGCCAGCCGCTCCATCCCCGCGCGGACCTCGTCCTGCAACCAGTGTTGCGGCAGCCCCATCAGCGCCTTGGTCGCCAGCCGGATGTCGCGGATGTTGTCTATTCGGATGAGCTGGGAGACGAAGTTCTCCAGGCGCGGCCAGGGCAGGTTGGCGACGTCACCGCCGGAGACGACGACGTCCCGTACACCCGGGGTCCGGCGCAGGTAGTCCAGCATGGCGTCGTGCCGGTCCGCGGGCCGCAGGCCGAATTTGTGCTTTTCGATGGCCGGCGTGGAGGTGCCCACCAGGTCCATCCGGGTGCAGTGCCCGCAGTACTGCGGGCAGGTCGGGAGCAGTTCGGCCAGCACCTTGGTCGGATAGCGGTGCGTCAGGCCCTCCACAGCCCACATCTCGGCCTCGTGCAGGGAGTCGCGGGCCGAATGCGGATGGGAGGGCCAGTCGGTTCGCCGGTCGCTGAACACCGGCAGCATGTAGCGCCGCACCGGATCGGCGTAGAAGGCCTCCGTGGACTCGACGTCCATGGTGTTGACCATCTGCGGCGGGATGAGCATCGACATCGTGGCGCGGTGGCGCTGGTCGCGCTCGAGGTCGGCGTAGAACTCCTCCCGGAGCAGACCGCCCATGACCTCCCGGAGCTGGCGGATGTTCTTCACGCAGTGGGCCCGTTGCCACTGCGCCGACTCCCACTCCTCGCAGGTCACGCCCGCCCAGCCGGGGAAACGACGCCAGTCGGGTTCGACGAGCTCCCGGCGCCGGTATGCATACGGCTGTGGCCGCGCGTGAACGTCGATGGTCACCGGCGCCTCCAGGGCGGTCAGGTCTGTACAAAATCTGTCTCAGGCGGCACAGTACGGGAAGTATTCCTCTAGAACTAGAGTTGCCCCGGATATCCTCCTGGTCAACCTAGGCAGATGCACGATTTGGCCCGGGTGACGTCAGCCGCGGCGACGGCGCCCGACAGCGGGGGTGGACATGAGCGATCGACCGGCGCGGGAAGCCTCCTCGATCGGGCTGCACCGGGTCACCGACGCGCGGACCGTACTGCCCCAGGCGGCGCACCGGCTCGATCCCGCGCCGAGCATCCGACCGGACGAGGTGCGGGTCCGGGTCGAGCGGCTCAATCTGGACGCGGCGTCCTATCGGCAGCTGTTCACCAAGCACGGGGGAGACCCCGGCGCCATCCGCGGCGAGGTCCTCGAGATCGTCCGCGAGCGCGGCAAAATGCAGAATCCGGTCACCGGCTCCGGCGGCATGCTCGTCGGCACGGTGGAGGAGGTGGGCCCGGAGTCGCCGCTGGGCCTGCGCCCCGGACAGCGGATCGCGACCCTGGTGTCGCTCACCCTGACCCCGCTGGAGATCACCGACGGCCTGGCCGGCTGGGACGGGCTCAGCGAGCAGGTCCCGGCCGAGGGCCACGCGATCCTGTTCGGCCGGTCGATCGCCGCCGTGCTGCCCGACGACCTCCCGGCGCCGCTGAGCCTGGCGGTCATGGACGTGTGCGGGGCCCCGGCGCTGACGCATCGCGTCGTCTCCTCTTACCGCACCGGCGACGGGCCGGGCAAGGGCACACCTCCCGTGGTGGCGGTGCTCGGCGGAGCGGGCAAGAGCGGCTCGCTCTCCCTTGCCGCGGCCCGCCGGGCGGGCGCCAAGACCACCATCGGCGTGGTCCCCACGACGCTGGAGCACGAACTGCTCGAGCGCACGGGGCTCGCCGACCGGACCGTACGGGCGGACGCGCGCGACCCGGTGGCCCTCGCGGCGGCGATCGGCGAGCCGGCCGACATCACGGTGGTCTGTGTGGACGTCCCCGGCTGCGAGCACGGCGCGATCCTGGCCACGGCGCCAGGCGGAACAGTGATCTTCTTCTCGATGGCGACGTCCTTCTCCGCCGCCGCGCTGGGCGCCGAGGGGCTGGCCGCCGACGTCACCATGCTGATCGGCAACGGATACGTCCCCGGCCACGCCGCACTCGCCCTGGATCTCCTCAGGTCACAGCCGGGGGTTCGGGACCTGTTCGCCTCGCGGCTCGGGGACGAGGCGGGCGGTAGGTGAGGATGACCTCAGGACGGTCGCCGGCCCGCCCTACGCGGGCCGGGCGGCCGATGGACGAGGAGAGGCCCCCCATGCCCGACATCATCACGGCGCTGCACGACCGTGACCCGAAACAGCGCCAGTCAGAGCTCGTGAAGGTCCTGGTCGACGCCTTCGACGACCTGATGGCCGCCGACCCGGCCGCCTTCCGGCGGCGGTTCCGCAAGATGGCCGTGGACCCGTTCGCGTTCTACCGGGGCAGTGCGTGCGTGTTCTATGCCGACATCGTGCACGATGACGATCCCTGGGCCGACGAGCGGACCAGGAGGGTCTGGATCCAGGGCGATCTGCACGCCCAGAACTTCGGCACCTACATGGACGACGCCGGCGTCTTCGTGTTCGACGTCAACGACTTCGACGAGGCCTACCTCGGGCACTTCACCTGGGACGTCAAGCGCCTGGCCGCCAGTGTGGCACTGCTGGCGTGGACGAAGGCGTTCTCCGACCACGACATCCGGGTGCTGATCGAGACCTACACGCGGGCCTACGTCCACCAGGTGCGCTACTTCGTGGGGGGCGAGCGGGACAAGCTGTTCGCGCTGACCCTGGACAACACCGACGGATACGTGCACGACGTCCTGGTACGGGCGCTGGCGTCCACCCGGATCGCGCTGCTGGAGGCAAAGACTCTGGTCGAGGAGCACGAGCGGCGCTTCAAGATGGGGCCGGGCGTCCGGCGGCTCGAGGAGGCCGAGCGCGCCAGGGTGGAGGAGGCCTACCAGCGGTACCTCCACACGATCCCGGCGGACAAGCGCTTCAGCAGCATCACCTACCGCATCAAGGACGTGGTCGGCGCCTCCGGCTTCGGCATCGGCTCGGCCGGGCTGTCGGCCTACAACATCCTGGTGGAGGGGCGAAGCCAGGCCCTCGAGAACGACGTCATCCTCTCCGTCAAACAGGGCAACGTGGCCGCCCCCAGCCGGGTCGTGGACGACCCGAGGATTCGGGAGCACTTCAGGCACCACGGCCACCGCACCGCGGTGTCACGGCGGGCGCTGCAGGCCAACACCGATCCGTGGCTCGGCCACACCGAGATCGACGGTGTCGGCTACGTGGTGCAGGAGCTGTCGCCCTATGAGGCGGACCTGGACTGGTCGGGTCTCTCAGATCCCGAGGACATGGTGCCGGTCCTCGCCGACCTGGGACGGGCCACGGCCAAGGTGCACTGCGTCTCGGACGCCGATTCGGACCAGACCCTCATGGACTTTCAGGTCGAGGACGCCATCGACGCCGCGATCGGGCCCGATGAGGGGCCGTTCGTCGAGGCGATGGTGAGGTTCGGCATGGACTACGCGGCCGTGGTCCGCGATGACCACCGGCTGTTCGTGGACGCGTTCCGGGGCGGCCTGATCCCCGGGGTCTGAGGACGCATCGCACCCCGCTGACGGGTATCCGAAGGGTACGGGCGGGGTGCGGATCAGAGAGGAGACGGGATTGACGCGGCGCAATGAGGTGCCGGACCGGTCGAAGGGCCGGCCCGTGGACAAGCTCGGCCTCGACCCGGTGGTGGTGCGGAAGGCACGTGAGCTCGCGGCGCGCGCGGCCGAGCCGGTCATCGAGCTGGCCCGGACGCGCACCACCGTGTCCATCGAGCGTGCGCTGCTGCGGCTCGCAGGCCTGCGCGGCGCCTACGCGGACGGCATGCCGTGGGCGAACCTGCTGGCCGACACCGTACGGGACCAGGTCGGGCTGGAGCAGGGCGTCGCCCTGCCCGTGTGGGACGCTCTCGTCGCAGGGCCGTACGGCGGCCTGCGGGAGCTCGCGGAGGCGGCCGCCGCGCACCGGGTGAAGTTCCGGATCCCGGCGGGCTCACAGGCACAGGCGGCCAGGGAGGCCGCCCGCCAGGCCGCCCGCGCGGGGATCACCAGGATCGACCGGCGGCGGGCCGAGCGGCGCGGTCTGCTGGCCGAGACGGGGGCACCGGACCAGCCGTGGATCTACCTGATCGTCGCGACCGGGGACATCTACGAGGACATCCCCCAGGCACAGGCCGCGGCCCGGGAGGGCGCGGTCGTCGTGGCCGTGATCCGGTCGACGGGGCAGTCGCTGCTCGACTACGTGCCGGAGGGCGCGACCCGGGAGGGCTATGCGGGCACCTATGCCACGCAGGAGAACTTCCGGTTGATGCGGGCCGCCCTGGACGACGTCTCGAGGGAGCTGGGCCGCTATGTCCGGCTGACCAACTACGCCTCCGGCCTGTGCATGCCGGAGATCGCGACGCTGGCCGGCCTGGAGCGGCTCGACATGATGCTGAACGACTGCATGTACGGCATCATCTTCCGCGACATCAACCCCCAGCGGACCTTCATCGACCAGCGGTTCTCCCGGCAGATCCACGCCCGCGCCGGCATCGTCATCAACACCGGCGAGGACAACTACCTCACGACCGCCGACGCCGTCGACGCCGCCCACACGGTCATCGTGAGCCAACTGCTCAACGAGCGGTTCGGCCATGAGGCGGGTCTCGCGGACTGGCAGCTCGGCCTGGGGCACGCCTTCGAGATCAACCCTGCCGTCCCGGAGTCGTTCCGGCTCGAGCTGGCGCATGCGCAGCTCGTACGCGAGCTCTTCCCGGACGCGCCCCTGAAGTACATGCCGCCCACCAAGCACATGAGCGGCAACATCTTCGGCGGCTATCTGCTCGATGCGTTCTTCAACCTGGCCGGCGTCATGACGGGACAGTCCATCATCCTCATCGGCATGATGACGGAGGGAATCCACACGCCCTGGTTGTCGGACCGGGACCTGGCCCTGGAGAACGTGAGATATGTCCGGGACGCCTGCGGCCGGTTGTCCGAGGACTTCGTCCCCCGCCCGGGCGGATTCGTCGTCGAGCGCGCCCGCCAGGTCCTCTCGGAGTCGATCGACCTGCTGCACCGGATCGGGGAGGACACGCTGCTGACCGCGATCGCCGAGGGGACCTTCGGAGTCACCCGGCGCCCGCCCCATGGCGGCAAGGGCCTGGACGGCGTCGTCGTCCGCGGCGACGGCTATTTCAACCCGGCCGGTGAGATTCTCGACACCGAGGATCCGCACAGCGCCGAGCTCACCGAGGAGGTCCCGGTATGAAGGCCGGCCAGCCGACGCGGACACCCGCCCGGACCCGTCCCGACAGCGGTGACCTGGCGGAGGCTCGCGCCCGACCGCAGGTGATCCGCCCGTACGGCGACACCACCGGCGACGGAATGGTGCAGATGTCGTTCACCCTCCCGGTTCCCGCGGGAAAGCGCGCGGAGGCCGCGGCACTGCAGCTCGCCGGCCGGATGGGCCTGGATCCGGCCAGTGTGGTGCACGTCAAGCCGATGGGCCCGGACTTCACCTTCTTCATCCTGTACGGCCGGGTGAACCATCTCATCGACTACGCCGCGATCGAGGAGCCCGCGGGCCGGGAGTATCCGCTCCTCGGCGCGGCGGAGGTCAATCTGGCCATCCGGACCGTGCTCCGGCGGCGCCTGGTCGTCGTCGGCGCGTGCATCGGGACCGACGCGCACACCGTCGGCATCGACGCGATCCTCAACGTCAAAGGCTTCGCCGGGGAGAAAGGCCTGGAGTACCACCGGGAGATCCAGGTCATAAACATGGGCGCCCAGGTGACAGTGGAGGAGCTGGTGGAGCGGGCCAAGGCCGAGGACGCGGACGCCGTGCTGGTCTCGCAGGTGGTGACGCAGAAGAACGCTCACCTGCACAACACCAAGCAGATGGCGGCGGCGTTCCACGCCGCGTTCCCCACCGCCGTCGCCGGGGGAATCGGGCGGCCGCTGCTCGTGGCCGGAGGACCGCGCTTCGACACCGTGAGCGCCGAGGACCTCGGCGTGGACCGGATCTTCGGGCGGGGGACCACCCCGGGCGAGGTGGCCAGTTACCTGGTGCACGCCCTGCTGCCGGGCTTTGATGTGGAGGAACACGGACGGGACCACGGATGAGCGACCTGACGGGGAGGAACGCGGTGCGCGGCGACGATCGCGAAGGACTCAGCGTGACACATCGGCGGTACGTGCCGTACGCGCACGCCCACTATGGCGGGGACCTCGTCGACGGGGCCTACGTGCTCGGCCTGTTCGGCGACGTGGCCACCGAGGTGTGCATCCGCGTGGACGGCGACGAGGGACTGTTCGCCTCCTATGACGACGTGCAGTTCCACGCGCCCGTGCGGGCCGGGGACGTGATCGAGGCCATCGCGACGGTGACCCGGCTGGGACGACGCAGCCGCATCCTGGCCTTCGAGGCCAGGGTGGTTTGCCGGGCCACACCGGCCCGGGGACCTTCCGCGGCCGAGGTGCTCGCCGAACCGATCGTCGCGGTCACGGGGCGGGGCACGGTGGTCGTGCCGGCGAGCGCGCCGCCCGCTCGCGGCCAAGCCGTCGTAGGCGAGGGGCGGTCCTGACCGGGCGATTTTACGCGCCCCCAGATCATGGCTCTCACCTGCGAAGTCCCTGAAAGCGCGCAGAACATCAAGCGGTTGACAAGTCACCGGATCTCGGTAGGTTTGCTCGCAGTCCAAGAATGGACCGACGACCGATCAGCCGGCTGAGGCGCCGCCGGACGCTGCGCCCGAGGCGGGTGCCGTGTCCATGACCGGCACAGGCGCGACAATCAGCGCGCCGACGTCCGAGCCAGGCGCAGTGCGCCGGAGCCGCGCTCAGCCGATCAGCACGATCGGGCGGGGGTTGGACCCGGACATCCAGTAGATAACGGAGTGCCGGTCTCACCGCCTGTGAGAAGGCCCCCGGCCCGACGGATGTCCGGGCCTTCTTCCGTTTCGGCGGCGAAAATCGCACACCGCACACCGCCCGTCTCCCTCGGCCGAAGCCATCTGTATCTTCGTCCGGACATCACGACGCGTCAGGACGCCGCGCGTCCCGAAGATGTCATGGGATCGTTGGTCGTTGTATCTCTGTAGGACCGATACCGTTTCCGAGAGGTATCACAGGTGCTGGACGGGAGCGGTGGTGGCGCAGGAGACCGTTAGCGGGGCTCGGCCTGAGGACTCGGCCGACGCCGGAGCCGCGAGCGGGCCGGCCGGACGCGCCGGCCGCCGGCGGACCGGTCTGCACGGCGCCGGATGGCGCCGCTATGCCGCAGCCGCGGTGGCCGGACTGCTGATGGGGCCCGCCTTCCCGCCGTTCGGGCTCTGGCCGCTCGCGCCCGTGGGGGTGGCGGTGTTCGCCTTGGCCGTACGCGGCGTACGCGCGCGCACCGGAGCCGGGCTCGGGTTCTGCTGTGGCGTCGTGTTCTTCCTCTTCACCCTCGACGGCATCAGCGAGATCGGGCCTGACGCCTGGATCGTCCTGAGCCTGTTCGAGGCCCTGTACTTCGCGCCGTTCGGCGCCGCCGTCGCCATGGTCGGACGCCTGCGTTGGTGGCCCGTCTGGACCGCGGCGCTGTGGGTCGCCGAGGAACTGGTCCGCGGCCGGGTCCCGTTCGGTGGTTTCCCATGGGCACGCATCGCCTTCAGCCAGACGGCCTCACCCTTGACCCCGTACGCCGCGCTCGGCGGGGCTCCGCTGGTGACCTTCGTGACCACGCTCGCCGGAGGGCTGCTGGCGTTCGGGGGACGGGCCCTCTGGCGGGCCCGGCAGGCCTCGACCACGCAGGCCTCGAGCAGTGTGTCCGGCGCCGCGCGTACGGCCGCCCTGGCACTAGCCGGGGTGCTCGGGCTCGGGCTCGCGGGGCTGGCGGTGCCCACGCCGGTCGCCGGCCGGATGGTCACGGTCGCGGTGATCCAGGGGAACGTGCCACGGCTCGGACTGGACTTCCTCGGCCAGCGCAAGGCGGTTCTGAACAACCACGTCAAGCGTACGCAGGAGCTCGCCGCGGAGGTTCGGGCCGGAAAGGTGCCCCGGCCCGAACTCGTCGTGTGGCCGGAGAACTCCAGCGATCTCGACCCGTACAACGATCCCGACGCCCGCCAGACGATCGAGGGGGCGGTCCGGGACATCGGCGTCCCGGTGCTGGTGGGAGCGGTGATCGACTCCGCCGACGGCAAGCATGTCGAGAACCGGGGCATCGTGTGGGACCCGGTCACCGGGCCGGGGGACTACTACATCAAGCGGCATCCGGTGCCCTTCGGGGAATATCTCCCCTTTCGCGACATCCTGACGAAGTTCATCACCAGGTTCGAGCGCATCCCCCTGGACTTCCTGCCCGGTAAGAGGCCGGGGTTCATGCGGCTGGGCCCGGCGCGGATCGGCGATGTGATCTGTTTCGAGGTGGCCTACGACGGCGTGGTCCGCGACGTCGCCTCGGCGCAACTGCTCGTCGTGCAGACCAACAACGCGACTTATGGCAAGACGAGCCTGCCGCCCCAGCAGATCGCCATGTCCAGGATGCGCGCGGTCGAGCACAGCCGGACCGTCCTTGTGGCGGCCACAAGCGGGATCAGCGCCATCGTCGCCCCGGACGGCCGCATGATCGATGAATCGGCCGAATTCAAGCCCGACATCCAGGTGGCGCGGGTGCCCATGCGTACCGCCCGCACACCGGCCGACCGACTCGGGGCGTTGCCAGAGTGGCTGCTGGCGATGCTCGGCATCGTGGCGGTAGCGGTCGCCGTGCCGACGACCCGCCGCAAGGACAAGGAGGCCTAGCCCATGGACACTGGTGACTTCGGCCGGGTTCTGGTCATCATCCCCACCTACAACGAGAGGGAGAACCTGCCGATCATCGTTGGCCGGGTGCGTGCGTCCGCGCCCTCCGTGGAGGTGCTCGTCGTGGACGACGCGAGCCCGGACGGCACCGGTGAGCTGGCCGACGGCCTCGCGGCCGAGGACGACCACGTCCAGGTCCTGCACCGCGCCGGCAAGCAGGGACTGGGCGCGGCCTACATAGCGGGGTTCAGGTGGGCATTCGACCATGGCTACGACGTCATGGTGGAGATGGACGCCGATGGGTCCCACCAGCCCGAGGAACTGGCCCGGCTGCTGTCCGCGCTCAGCGACGCCGACCTCGTGATCGGCGCCCGGTGGGTGCGCGGAGGGAAGGTCGTGAACTGGCCGAAGTCCCGGGAGGTTCTCTCCCGCGGCGCCAACATCTACGCCCGTCTCATGCTCGGGGTGGGTCTGCATGACGCCACCGGCGGCTATCGTGCCTACCGCGCGGCGGCGCTGGAGAAGATCGGCCTGAGCGGCGTCGATTCGCGCGGCTACTGCTTCCAGATCGACCTGGCTCTGCGGGCGGTGCGGCTCGGACTGCGCGTGGTGGAGGTACCGATCACCTTCGTCGAGCGGACCCGGGGGTCCAGCAAGATGAGCGGCAACATCATCGGCGAGGCGATGTGGCGGGTGACGCAGTGGGGCGTGAGCAGCCGGCTGAACAGGCTGCGCGGCGGCGCCCGGCCGTAGCCCCCCCGGGGAAACGATCCGGCACCGCAGGGCGTTGACGTGTTACACCGGTAACCGACGACGAAGATGGAGCCATGCTGCCGCTCGCGCTGTTCCTGACGTTCCTGTTGATGCCCGTCCTGGAGATCTACGTGATCATCCAGGTCGGTCAGCTCATCGGCGGCTGGGAGACGGCCGTCCTGCTACTCGCCGAGAGTCTCCTCGGCGCGTGGATCGTGCGGCGCGAGGGGCGGCGGGCATGGAAGGCCCTGCGCGAGACGTTCGGGCGCGGGAGCATGCCCGACCGTGAGCTCTCCGAGGCGGCGCTGGTGCTGGTCGGTGGCGTGCTCCTGCTGGCCCCCGGGTTCGTCACCGACGCTTTCGGGTTCCTGCTCGTGCTGCCCTTCACCCGCCCGGCGGTGCGGCGGCTCCTCACCCGCTACGTGGGCCGGCGGTTCAGGCTCGCGGAGGTGCGGACCGAGGGCGTGTTCCCGGCCGGTACCGGCGGTTCCGCGCCTGCGGGTCCCGCGGACGGACAGGTGATCAAGGGACAGGTCATCGGCGAGGATCGTAAATGACCAGCCGGTATTGACCCGGTGGGCTGCTATTGATCGACGGCTGGGATCGTTTCGGTACGGCCGGAATTGGTCCACACGCGGACGAAACGCAGGAAATAGCGCCGAAACTCATGAGGCCGTGCCGTCGGCGGAGCGACGGCACGGCCTCATGTCAATATGAACTGTCTCGGTGAACTTGCGGTTGTGCATGCGAGCTCTCGATCACGCGGTCCTTCGGCGCTGTGCGCGCAGGATCGCGAGCCGCTCGGCGAGGACCTCCTCCAGATCCTCGATCGTGCGGCGTTCCAGGAGCATGTCCCAGTGCGTGCGGGCGGGCTTGCCCTTCTTGGGCGAGGGCAGCTCGCCGTCCATCCTGAGTGCGGTCACGCCGCAGTTGCGGCATTCCCACGTGATCGGCACCTCGGCCTCGGCCGCGAGTGTCACGGTGAACCGGTGGCCCTTCGGGCAGGTGTAGTCGATCTCTTGGCGAGGGGCCAGATCAGTGTTGCGATCGTTCTCGTAGCTTGTCGCTCCGAGTCGGGTGCCGCGAAGTGCGCGCTCGGCCATCGTCACGTGCCTCCCAGACGGCTTGCATTCTTGTTACTCACCAACGCTGGATACCGTCACAAGATTCCCGTCCCGTTGCCTTCCCAACCCTGTGCTTTCCGGCGTCTTAAGGTTCTCGCCGGAGGGATTCGCGCGGATCAGGCGCGCGGGCTCTTGCGCGAGGTGATGATCTCGTCGATCAGCCCGTAGTCACGGGCCTCGTGCGCGGTGAGAAACCGGTCGCGCTCGATGTCGGCGCGGACCTGTTCCTGCGACTGGCCGGTGTGGCGGGCAAGGACTTCCTCCATGGCCTCGCGCATCCGCATGATCTCGCGGGCCTGGATCTCCAGGTCGCTGGAGGACCCCTCGCCCCCGTCGATAGAGGGCTGGTGGATGAGGATCCGCGAGTTCAGCAGTGCCGCGCGCTTCCCGGATGCGCCGGCCGCCAGCAGCACTGCGGCGGCCGACGTGGCCTGGCCGAGGCAGGTGGTCTCGATGGTCGGCTTGATGAACTGCAGCGTGGCGTAGATCGCCATCATCGAGGTCATGGAGCCGCCGGGTGAGTTGATGTAGATGTTGATGGTGCGGTCGGGGTCCATCCCCTCGAGGGTGATCAGCTGGGCGATCACGTCGTTGGCGGCCGTGTCATCGATCTGGGTACCGAGGAAGATGATGCGGTCCTCGAAGAGCTTGTTGTAGGGGTTCATCTCCTTGACGCCGTAGCTCGTGCGCTCGACGAAGGAGGGGAGGACATAGCGGCCGCTCGGGCTGTTCATGGGCGTGCTCACGGTGTCAGCGTCCCACTCGCTCGGTGCTGTCGATGACATGGTCGACGAAGCCGTAGTCCCTCGCCTCCTCGGCCGTGAACCAGCGGTCGCGGTCGGAGTCGCGCTCGATCTCCTCTACCGGCCGGCCGGTGTGGAAGGCGGTCCGCTCGGCGAGGGTGCGCTTGAGGTAGAGCGACTGCTCGGCCTGGATCTTGATGTCGGAGGCGCTGCCGCGGATGCCGCCCGAGGGCTGGTGCATCATCACGCGGGCGTGCCGCAGCGCGTGGCGCTTACCCGTCGTGCCGGCGCACAGCAACGACTGGCCCATCGACGCGGCCAGCCCGAGCGCCACGGTCGCGATGTCGTTCGGCAGGTACTGCATGACGTCGTAGATGGCCATGCCGGCGTCCACGACGCCGCCGGGGGAGTTGACGTAGAGCGTGATGTCCCGCCGGCCGTCCTGTGCCGACAGCAACAGCAGCTGGGCGCAGACGCGGTTGGCCAGCTCGTCGTCGATCTCCTGGCCGATGAAGATGATCCGCTCGCCCAGCAGCCGCTGGAACAGCTGGTCCTGCAGGATCCGCCCCGCGGGCAGCTCGGTCACGCGCGCGTGGGCGCCCTGCGCGAAGGTCTCCGGGTGGCCGCTCGGGACCGGGACCGATTGCTGACCGTACACGTGTGCCTCCCAAGATCATCTGTACATTACGTACATCCTATACAGATAATGTGCCGCCGGAGCGGAGCGGATCGGGTCCGGCACTACGATTGGGGTCGTGGAGATCTCCGTGACGCAGGCGCGGGCCGAGTTGGCCGAGCTGGTCAACAGGGTGGCCTACGGGCGGGAGCGGGTGGTGCTCACGCGCCGGGGGAAGGCGGTCGCCGCCATCGTTTCGGCGGAGGACCTGGAGTTGCTCGACCGGCTGCTCGCGGAACGGATCGACCTCGCCCAGGCCGGGCAGTCCACCGTGGAAAGAGAGCAGGGCCAGTCCCCGCCGGCCGGGCCCCTGCGGATCGCCGCCGAATACCGTCCCGACCGGCCGCCGCGGCGGCCGGGGTTCGGCAGCTGACCGACGGCGCCGACCCGGCGAGCTCAGGGGGTACGGGCCGGCCCGGGCGGGGTGGTGACGTGGCGCCATTGCCCGCGCGCCGTCATGACGTCGCGGAGCGTGAGCAGGTCGTCGGACATGATGCCGTCCACGCCGAGGTCGAGTAGGCGGTCCATCTCGGCGGGCTCGTTGACCGTCCAGGCGTGGACCTTCAGGCCCAGGGTGTGCGCCTCGTCGACGAAGGCCTCGGAGACAAAGGGCATCCGGCCCAGGCTGTGCGGCACCTGTGCGCAGGCCACCCCCGTGGCCGCGAGCCGGACCATCCTTTCCAGCGGTCCCCCGTAGGACCTGGCCCGCAGGGCCATCACCCCGCGCGGCCCTAGCGCCGTGCACACGTCCTGTTCGGTGAACAGGGGGAGACGGGCGCGCAGCTGGGTGAGCCGGCGGGTCGAGAAGGAGGTGATGCAGACGCGCCGCCACGCGTTGGTCCGGTGCAGGACCTCAACCAGCGGCGAGAGGGCCGGCGCCTCCTTGATATCGATGTTGACCCGGGCGTCCGGCCACGAGCCGAGGATGTCCTCGAGCAGGGGGATCGGCTCGGCCCCGCCGATCCGGGCCCCGGCCACCTCTGCGTAGGGCATGCGGGCGATCGTGCCGTGCCGGTCGGTCACCCGGTCGAGCGTGTGGTCGTGGAAGGCCACCAGCACGCCGTCCGCGGTGGCGTGGACGTCTGTCTCGAGGTAGCGGAAGCCGAGGTCGACGGCCCGCTGGAAGGCCGGCATGGAGTTCTCCAGGCCGTCCTGTGCGCCGCCGCGGTGGGCGAAGGGGATCGGGCCGGGATGATCGAGGAATTCGTACGTGCGGGGCACCTACCCGAGTATGGCGGCTCCCCGGTGCCGACGCGATTTGCGCCTCCGCCGACCGGCCCAACCTTACTGCGTAAAGGCGCTGGGCGATGGTGGCGTATCGCCTGGAACGGGGGCGTACCGGTGTTAGCGTGCTGTCCGGCTCCTAGAACGACCTGAACCAGTTCGAACCGAAAGGCACGTGACCGTGGCGGACGCAAGCGAGTACAAGGCGACCTTCGAGCTGGTGGACGTCGACGGCGACGGTTTCATCTCCGCGGCGGAGTTCCGGCAGTTGATGCTCGCACTCGGGCAGGAGATCTCCCACGCGCGAGCGGTGGAGGTCGTGGTGGAGGCCGACCGTAGCCGGGACGGGCTCATCTCGCTGGAGGAGTTCGCCGGCTTCCTGGCCGCCAACCCGCTCTGACGATCGCCTCGGACCGCGCCGGTCTGTTCCGTCCGGACCGTGTTGGCGGTCTACTCGGGGGCCGGCGCGGCCCATTCACGGCGGCGGGTCTCGGCCAGCGCGACCGCGGTCGCGACCGCGACGTTGAGGGACCCGACCCGGCCCACCTGCGGGATGTAGGCGACGGCGTCGGCGGCCGCCAGCAGGGCAGGGGAGCAGCCGTGGTCCTCCCCGCCCACGGCCAGGCAGACGTCGCCGTCCAGGGGCGCCTCGTGCAAGGGCAGAGCGTCGGTGGTGAGCTCTATCGCGACCACCCGGAAACCGGCCGCGTGGGCCGCGGCCACGGCCGCCACCGGCGTGCCAGCGTGCTCCCACGGCACGAGCCGGTCGGTGCCGAGTGCGGTCTTGCCTACGGCCTGGTGGGTCGGGAGCGTGGAGTTGCCGGCCAGCCACAGCTGCTCGACGCCGAAGACGGCGGCGCTCCGCACGATCGACCCGATGTTGAAGGGCTGCGTCACCGACTCGACCAACAGGCCTAGCCGGCCCTCGGTGCGGCGCCGCCACGTCCGGTTGAGCCGCTTCACATCCGTGGGCCGCAGCTGTCTGCGGCCCTCGGCGGGCTGTCCTGTCATCGTGGATCCTCTGCTGCGGGCGGGACCGCCTCTGGTGGCGCGGTGCGGGGGGAGACGGCGAGGACCCGGTAGGCCGACCGCGAGGCGATGCGCTCGGTCCGCCAGCCCTGCTCGGTGAGCCAGCGCTGCAGGGAGTCCGAGCCGAGGTGCTTTTGGACCACGAGGTGGGCGGTGCCGTCGGGCGTGAGGCGCGTCAGCCAGGTGCTCAGCAGCTCATGCAGTGCCGGCTTGCCGATGCGGATCGGTGGATTCGACCAGATGGCGCTGAAGCGCAGATCAGGATCGAGCTGGTCGGCCGTCATGAACCTTACAGCGTCAAGGCCGGCGGCGGTGGCATTGCGCCGCGCCAGGTCGAGGGCACGTTCGTTGACATCCAGCCCATACACCCGCGCTCCGGGGGAGCGGCTGGCCATGGTCAGTGCGATCGGTCCGTACCCGCATCCGAGGTCCAGGAGGTCACCGGACGATGGGGGAGGGGGCGCCGTCT
>JAOPYH010000146.1 GCA_025964715.1 Streptosporangiaceae bacterium
CTTCCAGCGCGGTTCCTCGTCCCAGTCGACCAAGGTGACCGCGACGCCGGTGCGGCCGGCCCGGCCGGTGCGGCCGATGCGATGGATGTAGGTCTTCTCGTCCTCGGGGCACTGGTAGTTGACTACGTGTGTCACGCCCTCGATGTCGATGCCTCGGGCGGCTACGTCCGTGGCTACCAGTACGTCGACCTTGCCGGAGCGGAATGCGCGCAGCGCCTGCTCGCGGGCGCCCTGGCCGAGGTCGCCGTGCACGGCGGCGGCGGCGAAGCCGCGCTCCACCAGGTCTGCGGCGACCCGGTCGCACGCGCGCTTGGTCTGGCAGAAGACCATGGTCAGGCCCCGGCCGCGCGCCTGCAGGATCCGCGCCAGCACCTCGGGCTTGTCCATCTGGTGGGCCTGCCACACATGCTGCACGACCTGCGGCGTGTCCTCGGACTCCGCGTGTGACTCGGCCCGTACGTTCGTGGGCCGGGAGAGGTAGCGTCGCGACAACGTGACGATCTCACCCGGCATGGTCGCGGAGAAGAGCATGGTCTGGCGCTCGGCCGGGACCAGCTCGATGATCCGCTCGATGTCGGGCAGGAAGCCCAGGTCCAGCATTCGGTCCGCCTCGTCGAGCACCAGCACGCTGACCTCGGAGAGGTCGAGCCGCTTCTGCCGCACGAGGTCGAGCAACCGTCCCGGCGTGCCCACGACCACCTCGACGCCCTCGCGCAGGGCGTCGATCTGCGGTTCGTACGCGCGGCCGCCGTAGACCGACAGCACCCGGCTGCCGAGCTTGCCGCCGGCGACGCGCAGGTCGTCGGTGACCTGGACGGCCAGCTCGCGCGTCGGCACCACGACGAGCGCCTTCGGTGCCTTACCGCCGTGGGGGATCCGCTGCAGCAGCGCGATGCCGAAGGCGAAGGTCTTGCCGGTGCCCGTACGGGCCTGTCCGATGATGTCGTGCCCGCCGAGCGCGATGGGGAGGGCGAGCTCCTGGATGGGGAAGGGTTCTACGATGCCCTCCGATTCCAGGGCATCGGCTATCTCGGGTATGACCCCGAGTTCACGAAAGGTAGTCAGGGTGTTCAGCCTCCATAGTGCGGGGCCCGCACTCCCGGATCGCGGCGCTGCGGCGAGCTCTCAGGCACGCCATGGATGCGGCACTTGTAGCGGCTTCGGCGTCCTTGCGCCTGCCGATCTGCTCAAAGGCCGCGCGCTCGCGCGGGAGGGACCAACCGTCGATCATGTTTCGGTGACCGCCATCAGGGGTGACGCGGCCGCTGAGTGCCGCCGCGCGCGATCACGCTCCGCGACGAGTGTACCGGTCTTCGGTATCGTCCGCCATTGGCGGCTCGTTTGTGTTAACGCTCAGGCCCGGAGCCGCATTCCGTGACATCCGTCGCGTCGCGGGTGCAGTACATGGCGAAGCTCCCGCTGCGGGGACGGGAGCTTCGCGGTCTCGGGGATCACATGCGGCGATGCGTGCGCCAGCCGGCGCGCCCACTGCGGTAGGCCCCGGTCAGAAGTGCCACGCCCACGGCCGCGATGAGGATCGCGAACAGGAGCGCGATGAGACGTCCCGCTCCCAGTTGGTGGGCGATCAGGCCGCCGAGGATGGCGCCGACGATGCCGACCAGGATCGTCAGCAGGATCCCGATCGGATTGCGGCCGGGAACGACCAGACGGGCGAGGGCACCTACGACGGCGCCTACGACGATGAACCACAGGATTGTCGACAGCATCTCAGGCCACCTTCCACCGGCCGGACCTTCAGTCGGCTGGAGCCGCCGTCGACCGTGCCGGCGGCACCTCCCGGTTGGCGGTAGATATGCCCGCCCTGGGCCGGCTCAACCCGGCGCCCCGTCGGTCAGGGCCCGCGGCCGGCGCGGGCTAGAGCGTCCCGAAGCCCACCTGGCGACCCTCGTCGTCGGAGATCTCGAGATAGCCCACGTGGGCGGCCGGCACGACGACGCGTCCGCCGCGGTCGTCCTTGAGCACGAGCATGCCGTTCTCGCTCGCCAGCGCGTCGACGAGCTCCTGCTGGATCTCGTCGGCGGACCGCGACGTCTCCACGGTCAGTTCCCTGGCGACCAGCTGAACTCCGATCCGTACCTGCACCTTGCTCCCTCCGCCGCTGCTGCCTTCGATCATCGCACCCGGACCCGGGCACGCTGTCAAGCCCGCGGTGCCCGGGCGCGGCTGCGGTGTGGTCTCAGGGGTTACGGGGGAAGCCGCTGATGCCGCGCCAGGCCAGGCGGGCGATCATGTTCTCCGCGGTGTCCTTGGGGATGGCGCGGTGCTGGGAGAGCCAGAATCGGGCGCTGACCTCGGCCATGCCGACGAGCCCCATGCCCAGCAGATGCGCCTCGTCCCCCGGCGCGCCGGTGTCCTCCTGGATCACCTGGCTGATCATCTCCGCGCACTGCTGCAGGGCGCGGTCGACCCGGGCTCGTACGGGCGCGACGTTGCGCAGGTCGGACTCGAAGACCAAGCGGAAGGCCTCGCCCTCGCCCCCGATGTAGTCATAGAACGCCTGCATGGTGGCCTGAACCCGCAGTTTGTTCTCGTGGGTCGACGTCAGCGCGGCCCGGACCGTGGTGACCAGGGCCTCGGCGTGTTCGTCGAGCAGCGCCAGGTAGAGCTCCAGCTTGCCGGGAAAGTGCTGGTAGAGCACCGGCTTGCTGACGCCCGCCCGCTCGGCGATCTCGTCCATCGCGGCGGCGTGGTAGCCCTGGGCGACGAAGACCTCCTGGGCGGCTTCGAGCAACTGCCGTCGACGGGCTACGCGCGGGAGTCTCGTGCCACGGGGGCGTGCGTCCGGGGCTGCGGTCACCACTTCTCCGATCACTGTTAGGTGCGACGCGGATCGGTCGCGGAGACTTTGATCCCATCATCGTACGCGCCAGTAACCCCGCCGGTCACGCAGATCTGACCTGCGGCGCCGGGTGTCCTCACCGATAGTCGTCCTCATCGAGCTCCACCAGCCGCTCCTGGTCGGCGGCGTCCGCCTCGTTGGCGTCGAAGGGTATCTGCTCTGGAAGCTCCGTTCCCGCTTCTTCACGCAGGGACCTCCGCTGCTCCTCAGCGTCCGCCTCCGGCGTCTCGTCTGCGAGCTCCTGCTCCCGGTCCATCTCGGTCATGGAAACGTCCCCTCCTCAGAGGCGTTGGGCCAGCTCGCGCAGGGGCGGTTCGATGGCGCCACCGTAGGTCGGGAACGCGTGCACGACGTCGGTGAGAACGCTCAGCGGGGTCTCCGCGCGGATGGCCAGCGCGATCTCGCTCATCCACTCCTCAGCGTAGAGCCCGACCGCGGCCGCCCCGACGAGCACACCGTGTGCGCCGTCCGCGTAGAGCTCCACCCGGCCACGGTCGTCATCCTCGACCGCCGCCCGTGCGGTCGAAGCGAGGTCGTACCCGGCCACCAGCAGTTCCACACCCGGGTTCTCCTGCGGGAAGCGGCCGACCGCATAGACCGACGGCGTCGTGTGTACGACCCTGGGGACGGCGCGATAGTCGGCTTCGCGGCGGACGCCCAGCAGGTTCGAGACCACCACGCGTGCCTGGTAGACGGCCACGTGTGTGGAGGGCGCCACGGCCGTCACGTCACCGGCCGCCCAGATGCCGCCCGCACAGACCCCGCCCGCGGCGGCGGAGCCATCGGCCGGCTCCGGGAGCGAATCGGTGACCACCCGGCAGGTGGCGTCCACGCGGAGCCCGGGGCACGGGTCCGCGGCGATCCCCAGCGAGTCCAGGCCGAGTCCGGCGACGCGCGGCCGCCGTCCCGTGGCCACCAGGATCCGGTCGGCTTGGAGCACTCCGCCGTCGGACAGCTCCAGCCGGACGCCGGCGTCGGTCCGGCGCACCTGGACGGCCTTCACGCCGAGGCGCAGGTCGACGCCCATCCGCCGCAGCGCGTCGGCCAGGAGGCCGCCCGTGAAGGGTGCCTCACCGCAGAGCAGCCGCGGCGCCGCGTCGACCAGGCTGACCTGGGACCCGAAGGACGCGTAGACCTGAGCCAGCTCGCACCCGGCCGGGCCGCCGCCGAACACGACGAGCCTGCGGGGCAGGTCGGGACAGGTGAGCGCCTCATCGCTGGTCCAGGTGGGCACCTCGGGGAGCCCGTCGACAGCGGGCAGGGTGGGCTCACTGCCCGTACAGATCACCAGGTCGGTGAAGGTGTGCTCGGTCCCGTCGACGCGTAACCGTCCCGGGCCCTCCACGCGCCCGTGGCCGCGGAGCAGGGCCACCCCCTCCGCGGTCAGGCCGCAGGCGGCCGGTGTGTCGTCCCGGTGTCCCGCTACCTCGTCTCGACGCGCGACGGCGAGCTCCCATGCCTCCCCGCGCCGCGTCGAGTGCAGCAGCGACTTGGAGGGCATGCAGGCGAAGTGGACGGACTCGCCGCCCACCAGGCCCTTCTCGACGAGGGCGACGGTGCGCCCGGCCCGCGCCAGCTCGGTGGCGACCAGCGTGCCGGCCGTCCCCCCGCCGAGTACGACGATGTCCTGGTGATGGTCCTGCGCCTCGGGCACGCGACTGTCCCTCCGCCGGCGGATGTGTCCCCCTCAGCCCATGGTGACGCACCCGGACGCGCAGTGTCGCCGTTCGATTACTTACGGCAACTTCTGTTCGCTGGTGAGTATCGGCTCGAGGAGATCCCCGTGCTCCTTCACCCGCTCCAGCACCTCGCCGGCGAGGAAGCGGAGTGTCTCAGGCCGGTCGCACGCCTCCACTTCCGCCCAGGTCACCGGAGTCGACACGGTCGGCGCGTCTCCGGCGCGCAGTGAGTACGGCGCCACCGTGGTCTTGGCGGGGTTGTTCTGCGACCAGTCGACGAAGATCTTGCCCGGGCGAAGCTGTTTGGCCATCTGGCTGGTCACCAGGTCGCCGTGTTCCCGCTCGAGGCGCTGGGCCGCCCGCTTGGCATAGGCGGACGTACGGTCGGTCTCCTCGACCGGCACATAGAGGTGCAGGCCCTTCTTGCCGCTCGTCTTCGGATAGGACTCCAGGCCGTCGGCCTCGAGCAGCTCACGGAGCATGCCGGCGACCCGGCAGGCGTCCACGATCGTCGCCGGCGCCCCTGGATCGAGGTCGAAGACCATGAGGTCGGGCTTGTGCACGCTGCCGTGCCGGCCGACCCGCCACTGCGGCACGTGCAGCTCCAGCGCGGCGAGATTGGCGCACCAGACCAGCGTGGCCAGGTTGTCGACGAGGATGAAGTCGGTCTCCCCGCCGCGGGTGCTCCGGGGCGTCGGGAGCCGGACCGTCCGCACCCAATCCGGGGTGTGGGGCGGCGCGTTCTTCTCGAAGAACTTCTCGGCCTCGACCCCGTCCGGATAGCGGACCCGGGTCACCGGCCGCTCGGCGAGGTGCGGCAGCAGCACGGGGGACACACGCGTGTAGTAGTCGATGACCTCACCCTTGGTGAAGCCGTACTCCCGGTACATCACCTTGTCGAGGTTGGACAGCGTGAGCTCTCGCCCGCCGATCCGTACCCGCACCTTCTCAGGATTCATGCGCCACCTCACCCGGGTCCTTGTCGTCGCGGAGTCCGCGCCACGAGGGTGCCCGCAGGCGGCCCTCCCGCGTCCAGCCGGCGTGGGCCACCTCGCCGACCAGTTGTGGCCACACCCAGCGTGCGCCGCGGGTGAACTCGCGCGGCACCTGGTCGTCATAGCGGCTGGCCGGCGTCTCCAGCGGGGCGAGCAGGTCCGCGAGCTCATCCAGCATCCGGTCGGTGAACCCGGTGCCCACGTGCCCGATGAAGCGCAGGTCTCCGTCCTCGTACAGGCCGAGCAGCAACGACCCCACCCCGCCCGCGCGCCGGCCCTTGCCGGGCTTCCAGCCACCGATGACGACGTCCTGGGTGTGAAGGTTCTTTACCTTGCGCCAGTGGTCCACGCGGCTGCCCGGCCGGTACGGGGAGTCGAGCCGCTTGGCGACCAGCCCTTCGAGCTCCTGCTCCCGCGTGAACTCCAGCAGGTCGGCGACCTGCTCGGCGTCGGAGGCGTGCAGGTATGACGGCGCCTCGATCGGGCCGGCGGTGAGGTCCAGGCTCTGCAGGAGGTCGCGCCGGTCGGAGTAGGGCAGGTCGTAGAGGGCGTGGCCGTCGAGGAAGAGCAGATCGAAGACGATGTAGCGGACCGGGACCTCGCGGACCAGCCGGGGGTCGGGGTCGGCGACGTGCATGCGGCGCTGCAGCCGCTCGAAGCTGGGCCGGCCGGTGGAGTCGAAGGCCACGACCTCACCGTCCAGGACCGCGCCCTGCTGGGGGAGCAGGTCCGCGAGCCCCGACAGCTCCGGATAACGATCGGTCACCTCCGAGCCGCGGCGCCCGGTCGCTCGCACGCCGGGCGGTGAGACGTAGGAGATCACTCGGATGCCGTCCCATTTGATCTCGAGCCCCCAGCGCGCCGCGTCGGCCCCCGGCAGCTCACCGGATGAGGCCAGCATCGGAAGCACCCGATCCGGCATCGCATCAGCCATGTCAGCCCTCTGCCCGGATTCACCCGTGGTGATTCGAGCAACAGGAAAAGATCAGTAACCGGCGTATAGCGCAAATCGGCCTGGGTTGCGAAGCTGGAGTGTGACTCCCTCTGAGTCCTATGGGTAAGGACAGATCATGCGCAGCATCTGGAAGGGCGCGATCTCCTTCGGCCTGGTGACCATTCCGGTCAAGCTCTACTCGGCGACCGAGCAGCGCGACATCTCCTTTCACCAGGTCCACCGCAAAGACGCGGGCCGGGTGAAGTACAAGCGGGTCTGCACCGTCTGCGGGGAGGAGCTCGCCTACTCCGACATCGCCAAGGGCTACGAGCTGCCCACCGGTGAGATCGTCGTGCTGACCGACGAGGACCTCGCGGACCTGCCGCTCCCGACCACCCGCAGTATCGAGGTGCTGCAGTTCACCCCGCTTGACCAGGTCGATCCGATCTATTTCAGCAAGTCCTATTATCTGGAGCCCGACGCGGCCGGAATAAAGCCGTACGTCCTGCTCCGGGACGCGCTGGATCAGACGGGCAAGGTCGCGGTGGTGAAGGTCGCCCTGCGCCAGCGGGAGACGCTGGCCGCCCTGCGCGTACGAGAAGGCGTCTTCGTGCTGGAGACGATGCTGTGGCCCGACGAGATCCGTGAGCCCGGCTTCTCGTTCCTGGAAGAGGACGTGGAGGTACGGCCGCAGGAGCTCACCATGGCGACTTCGCTGATCGAGACCATGTCCGGTGACTTCGATCCGACCCAGTACAAGGACGCCTACCGCGAGGCCCTGGAGACGGTCATCCAGGCCAAGGTCGAGGGCCGGGAGTACGAGGCGCCCCAGCCCGAGGAGGAGCAGCCGGCCGCGGCGGATCTGCTGAGCGCACTGCGGGCCAGCGTGGAGGCCGCCAAGAAGAGCCGGGCCGACGGTGCCAAGCCTGACGGGGCCAAGCCCGACGGTGCCAAGCCCGACGGGGCCAAGCGCTCGGCGGACGACTCCCGGGGGGAGAAGCCGAGGAAGGCGCCCGCGAAGAGGACCGCCGCCAAGAAGGAGTCCGCGAACAAGGAGCCCGCGAAGGCGCGGAGCCGCAAGTCGGCCTGATCACTGCCGGGGACCGCAGGGACGAACCCCAAGATCACGGCGAAGAGGAGGCTCTTGCCGCGACCTTGCGGTCGTCCGCCAGGTGGTGCGGCCGGCCGGTTGGGCCGGTCAGTAGGACGGGAGCGACGGGTCGACCTGGTTGACCCACGCGAGCACGCCGCCGCCCACGTGCACGGCGTCGGAGAACCCGGCGCTCTTCACGACCGCGAGGCACTCGGCCGAGCGGGCGCCCGACTTGCAGTGCAGCACGATCTTCTTGTCCTGAGGGAGCTTCTCGAGGGCCGAGCCGTCGAGGAACTCGCCCTTGGGGATCAGCGTCGAGCCTGGGATCGAGACGATTTCGTACTCGTTGGGCTCGCGCACGTCGACCAGGAAGATGTCGTCGCCGCGGTCCTGCATGGCCTTGAGGTCACGCGCGCCGATGGTCGAGTCCCTGACCGCCTCGGACGCCTCCTCGGAGACCGCGCCGCAGAAGGCCTCATAGTCCTCGAGCAGCTCGGTCATCGTGGGGTTCTTGCCGCACAGCGGGCACTCCGGGTCGCGGCGCACCTTGACGCTGCGGTAGGTCATCTCGAGAGCGTCGTAGATCATCAGTCGCCCGACCAGAGGGTCACCGATTCCGGTGAGCACCTTGATGGCCTCGTTGACCTGGATGGAGCCGATGGACGCGCAGAGCACGCCGAGCACGCCGCCTTCGGCGCAGGACGGCACCATGCCGGGGGGCGGGGGCTCGGGGTAGAGGCAGCGGTAGCACGGGCCGTGCTCGGTCCAGAAGACCGACGCCTGGCCGTCGAAGCGGTAGATGGAGCCCCAGATGTAGGGCTTGCCCAGCAGTACGGCCGCGTCGTTGACCATGTACCGGGTGGCGAAGTTGTCGGTGCCGTCGACGATCAGGTCGTAGCCGCCGAAGAGCTCCATGACGTTCTCGTTGGTCAGCGCTTCGTTGTGCACGATGACATTGACGAGCGGGTTGATCTCGGCCACCGTCTCGGCGGCGGACTCGGCCTTGGGGCGGCCCACGTCGGACTGGCCGTGGATGATCTGGCGCTGCAGGTTCGACTCGTCGACGACGTCGAAGTCGATGACGCCGAGAGTCCCGACACCGGCCGCGGCGAGGTACATCAGCGCAGGCGAGCCGAGGCCACCGGCGCCCACGCACAGCACCTTGGCGTTCTTGAGGCGTTTCTGCCCGGCCATCCCGACATCCGGGATGATCAGGTGCCGGGAATAGCGGCGTACCTCGTCGACGGTGAGCTCTTGAGCGGGCTCGACCAGGGGCGGCAGCGACACGGTGCTTCTCCTGCGTTAGTCGGTCGTGATCGGACACCCTTGTCCTGTCCAGCCTCAACCTACCCATGCCCGGTCGCATTCCCGGGTTCGGCGCCGTCTTGGCGGGTGTGACGCGGGCTACGTGAGCCCAGCCCCGCATGAAACGACGCTCAGCGGGAACCGCGTCATTACGTCTCTGCACTTGGAGGAAGCCATGGGCTTCATTGACAAGCTCAAGAACAAGCTCCAGATGGGCAAGGGTCGCGGCAAGGAAGCCATCGGGCGTGAGGGCGGGGATCCGTACCTCGAGGGCGAGGGCCGTCGCGACCGCATGGCTGGCGGCGCGAAGCAGGTGGGCGAGCGAGCCAAGGACGCGGCGAAGGACGTCCGCCGGACCTTCGAGAAGTAACGGAGCCGTTGTCACTGAAGGACCATGCCGTTGGAAGGCATGGTCCTTCAGTCCGTCCACGGGCCCGGCAGGGCCCGCCTGAGACCTTTGAACGATCTCTCCCGGGACGCGCTCTGAGAAGGCCTTTGGTCCGCTACTCTCCCGAATCGTGTCCCAAGCCGACGTTGCGGGGGGATGGCCCCATTCACCGCCACGACCGCGGCGCCGCCGGCCTGCCCAGGCGATCGCCGGGGTCCTCGCGCTGGTCTCGCTGTCCGTCTGCGCCGGCGCTGTCGCCGGACTGGTCCGGGAGCTGACGAGGCCGCCCACCACCGCCGAGCGTGAGCGCGCGGTCCGCGAGGAGATCGGCCGGCGGTGGCAGGCCTGGCCGGCCGGGAAGATCTTTCCCGCCACCGTTCCGTACGTCCTCGACGTCGGCGGGCGGGAATCGGCCCGCCGGGTCGGCATCGGCCCGGACCGGCCGTGCGGCACCGCCGTCGACGACCCCTTGCGCGCCCCGTTCCATACGTACGGCTGCCGCGCCGTGGTCCGCGCCACCTACCTGGACCAGCTCCAGGGCCTGGCGATCACGGTGGGCGTCGCGGTGTTCCCCGATGAGCCCGCGGCCGCCGCCGCGGTCACCCGGTTGCCGTCCGGCGGCAAGCCATCGCCCGGGCTCCGCACGCTGTCCTTCGCGGGAGCGGTGGCGTCCCGGTTCGGCGACGCGGCCCGCCAGTCGGCGGTGGCGCGCCATCGGGGTCCGTACGTGGTGATGGCCACCATCGGCTATGCCGACGGGAGGCCGGAAGGCGGCACCAAGCAGAAGCAGGACTATCTCGACGCCGTCGCCCCGCAACTGGCGGAGTCGGTCCTGGGCTCGCTCACCGCCCCGGCGCGGCCGGACTGCTCGTCCCCGCAGTGGTCATGCTGACCGGGCTTTCGCGCCGGGGCACAACGGCGGTGGCCCGCATCCTCGCAGCGGCCGCGGCGACGGGCCTGGTCGCCCTGGCCGCCCCGCCGGTCCTAACCTCCGCGGCCCGGGCCGACGAGATCCGTGACCAGGCCTGGCCCGTGCTGTCCAGTCTCGAAGTGCAGCGTGCCTGGAACATCACCAAGGGCGGTGGCGTGACGGTCGCGGTTTTGGACTCCGGTGTCGACGCGAGCCAGCAGGACCTCGCCGGCTCGGTGACCTCCGGGCCCGACCTGACCAAGGGCGCCAACCCGCCGGGCGTGGCGCCGAAACGGCTGCACGGCACGAACATGGCTTCGATCATCGCGGGGCACGGCCACGGACCCGGCCGGCTCGACGGCATGATCGGCGTGGCGCCCGAGGCCAAGATCCTTTCTCTGCGGGTCATCGTGGAGAACGACGAGCCGGGCTTCCGGTACTTCAACACCAACGACCAGTTCGACGGCACGATCGCCAAGGGGATCCGCTATGCCGTCGATCATGGCGTCGACGTGATCAACATGTCGCTGGGCAAGGCGCTGCCGACCAAGCAGGAACGCCAGGCGGTGGCCTACGCCATCTCCCGTGGCGTCGTGGTCGTCGCGGCGGCCGGTAACGAGGGCGCCTCACAACGGGCCCACCGGTCCGGGCACGGGCCTTACTCCTTCCCGGCGTCCTTCCCCGGCGTCATCTCCGTGGCCGCGCTCACGGCCGAGCACCGGCACGCCGGGTTCTCCAACCGCAACTCGGCCGTCGTGGTGTCCGCGCCAGGCGTGCGCATCGTGGGGGCCGGCCCGGGCAAGGACTATTGGGTCGGCGACGGGACCAGCCCGGCCACCGCCTTCGTGTCAGGTGTCGCGGCGCTCATCCGAGCCCGGCATCCGAAGCTGGCTCCGCCGCTGGTCACCCAGGCCATCGTGGCGAGCACGGCTTATCGGCCCGCCGGCGGTTACGACTCCGGTGTCGGGTTCGGCGAGGTCAACGCGGCTTCGGCCCTCGAAGCGGCCCAGGCGCTCTCCCGGGCCAGGTCCGAGGGCATGGGGCTGCCGCCCGGCCGGCGCTTCGGCGCCGAAGAGGCAGGGCCCGTTCAGGTCGTCCGGCACGATCCCGCGCTCCTGGCCACCTGCGGCGCGATGGGTCTGGCCGGGCTGCTCGGACTCGCCGGCTCCGTCCTGTTCCTCCGCGGACGCAGGCGTGCGTGATGCCCGCGGATCCCGATGACTTCGCCGAACTGGTGCTCGAGCTGGTGGAGCGGATCCCGCCCGGCAGCGTGATGTCCTACGGCGACATCGCGGACTACCTCGCGCAGGGCGGGCCCCGCCAGGTCGGCAGGGTGATGTCCGCCCAGGGCGGCGGAGTGCCGTGGTGGCGGGTCATCCGGGCCGACGGCAGCCCGCCGCCCGGCCACGAGCGGCGGGCCCTCGAGCGCTATGCGGCCGAGGGCACGCCGCTGCGCCCGGACGGGACACGCGTGGACATGCGCAGTGCCCGGTGGAACGGCTCCTCGCAGGGTTCCTGCTGACGCGTGAAGGATCCTGACACCTATGGCCACCAGGATCCTTCACGCGGCGCTTCACCGCTCAGAGGACGGGCTGGCCGTACATCTCCCCGAGCGGATCAGCGAGCAGCTCCAGGCGGGCGCCGTCGGGGTCACGGAAGTAGATCGACGCGTCGCTTTCCAGCTGGTAGGGCACACCGGCGGCGTCCAGCTTGCCGCGCAGCCGCTCCCAGGTGGGCCGCTCCACCGAGATGGCGATGTGATGCAGGCCGCCGAGGACCTCCGCATACGGTCCGACGTCCAGGCCGGGGAAGTCGAAGAACGCCAGCAGGTTGCCGTTGCCGATGTCGAAGAAGAAGTGGTTGGAGCCCTTGTAGTCGCGGTTCTCGAAGATCTCCGTGAGGGGGAACTCCAGCAGCTCCTGGTAGAAACGCACGGTTCGCTCGACGTCGGAGGACACCAGCGCCATATGGTGCAGCCCGCGGGCCGAGCTCTGTGGGCGGTCGGCGCTCAGATAGGTGTCGCGGATCCGGGTCCGCTCGGTCTCGATCGCGGCCAGATCGATCATCAAACCACCTCGCTGGGTTCACTGCTTGAACGTCGAATCATTGTGCGCCCTACCCTCCGCCACCGGACGCACACGCGTCCAGCGCGGGCCGCTCCGGGACTACGAGGCCGTGTCGCGACCCGACGCGGGGGAACCGCCGGTCCGGAAGACACTTTGTCACATCGGCGACATGCGGGCGTGTTGGTCAGTGCAGTCCCGATCATCTGCTGAAATCGACTCTTGTGCCAGGAGCCCCCTATCGCCTCGTGCGCCGCGCCGGTCCGGCGACGGTGCCCCCGCCCGTGCTCGACGAGCAGCAGCGGCGGGTCGTCGAGCACGGGAAGGGGCCGATGCTGGTGCTGGCGGGGCCTGGGACCGGCAAGACGACCACCGTCGTCGAGGCGGTCGTGGACCGGATCGACAACCGCGGGGTCGACCCCGAACGGGTCCTGGTGCTCACCTTCAGCCGCAAGGCGGCCGGCGAGCTGAGGCAGCGGATCACCGGACGGCTGCACCGCACGACCCGTACACCCCTGGCGCTGACCTTCCACAGTTACGCCTACGCGCTGCTGCGCCGCGACGCCGTGCTCGCCGATGACCTCCCGCCGCGCCTGCTGTCGGGGCCCGAGCAGTTGCTGGAGGTCCGCAGGCTCCTGGCCGGCGAGGTCGAGGACGGCGGCCTTCAGTGGCCCGAGCGGCTGCGTCCGGCGCTGGCCACGAGGGGCTTCGCCGAGGAGCTCCGGGACTTCAATCTGCGCGCCGCCGAGCGCGGCTTCGGCCCCGCGGAGCTGGTCGAGCTCGGCCGGGTGCGCGGCCGGCCGGACTGGGTGTCGGCCGGCCGGTTCATGGACCGCTACGCCGCCCGCTTCGACATCGATCCGGTGCCGTCCCACGACTACGCGGAGCTGATCCGCGCTGCGGCCGGACTGCTGTCGGACGAGGAGGTGCGGATCCGCGAACGTGACGCCTACGACATCGTGTTCGTCGACGAGTACCAGGACACCGATCCCGCGCAGGAATATCTGCTCCAGCGGCTCGCCGGCGACGGCCGGGACCTGATCGTGGTGGGCGACCCCGACCAGTCGATCTACGGGTTCCGTGGCGCGGACGTGCGGGGCATCCTCGACTTCCCCGACCGGTTCCGCACGCTCGGCGGGGACCGCGCGCCGACCGTGGCGCTCCGGACCTGCCGGCGGATGGGCCCGGCGATCCTGGAGGCCTCGCGCCGCGTCGCCCGCCGGCTGCCCGCGCCCGGCGCGGCGGTCGCTGGACTGGCCGCTGAGCACCGTGCACTCCGGCACCTCGACGGCGCCGAAGACGGAGAGGTACACGTCCTCATCGCCGACAGTGCCAGCCAGGAGTCGGCGCTGGTCGCCGACGAGCTGCGCCGGGCGCACCTGCTCGACGGGGTCCCGTGGTCGCGGATGGCCGTGCTCGTACGGTCGGCGGCAGTGCAGGTGCCGGTCCTGCGCCGGGCGCTGAGCCAGGCCGGAGTCCCGGTGGTCGTGGCCGGTGACGAGCTTCCGCTCTATGCCCAACCGGCGGTACGGCCGATCATCGTCCTGCTCCGATGTGCCCTCAAGCGCGGACACCTCGACGAGGTCATCGCCGATGAGCTCCTCACCGGGCCTCTCGGGGGCGCCGACGCGCTCGGCATGCGGCGGCTCAAGCGGGCCCTGCGTGACCTCGAGAGCATGTCCGGCGGTGAGCGGCCGCTCAGCGAGCTCCTGATGGCCGCGCTGGACGACGCGCGCGAGCTGGTCCTCGTACATCCGAAGGTGCGCGCGCCGGCAGAGCGGATCGCCGGCCTCATCGCCACCGCGCGAGAGGCGGCGGGCCGCGGCGGCACGGCCGAGGACGTGCTGTGGGCGGTGTGGCAGGAGAGCGGGCTGGCCGGCACGCTGCAGGAGCAGAGCGTCAAGGGCGGTGCCCGGGGTGCGGCCGCCGACCGTGACCTCGACGCCGTCGTCGCGCTGTTCGACCACGCCGCGCGGTTCGTCGACCGGCTGCCGAAGGGCGGTCCGGAGCTGTTCGTCGACGACCTGGCCTCCCAGGAGATCGCCGGGGACTCGCTCGCCGAGCACGCGCCCGACGGCGAGGCGGTACGGATCCTGACCGCGCACCGCTCCAAGGGCCTGGAGTGGGACGTCGTCGTGGTCGCCGGCGTGCAGGAGGGGGTCTGGCCCGACCTGCGGTCGCGCGGATCGCTGCTCGGCACCGAAGAGCTGATCGAGATCGCGGCCGGCAGCGACCTCGCTGTCGGCCAGGAGGCCGGCGCCTCGGTGGCCGCCAAGCTCCTGGACGAGGAGCGGCGCCTTTTCTACGTGGCAGTGACCAGAGCTCGCCGGAGGCTGGTCGTCACGGCGGTCGGCGGCGCCGACACCGAGGAACGGCCCTCGAGGTTCCTGAGCGAGTTGTCGCCGGGTGCCGCCGAGGAGGCACAGCTCGACGAGAAGACGAGGTGGCTGTCGCTGTCGGCTCTCGTCGCCGACCTCCGGTCCGTGGTCACCGACCCCTCCCGGCCCGAGCCGCTGCGCCGGGCCGCGGCCGGCCACCTGGCCCGGCTGGCCCGCTCCGGCGTACGGGGAGCGCGGCCCGACGGGTGGTACGCCATCACCGACCTCTCCGATCCCGGGCCCGCGTTCGCCGACACCGAGACGATCTCGATATCCCCCTCGCAGGTGGAGACGTTCACGACGTGCGGACTGCGCTGGCTGCTCGCCTCGGCGGTGGGCGCGCAGGAGGGCGGCCCCGGGGAGTACAGCACGATGGGCAAGGTCATCCACGCGGTGGCCGAGATGGCCGGCGCGGACGATGAGGTGGGTGAGGTCCGCATCGCCGAGCGGCTGGACGAGATCTGGAAGGACCTGGACTTCCGGAGCGCCTGGTATTCGGAGAAGCAACGGACGGCCGCGACGAGGATGGTGGACAAGTTCCTGACCTGGCACCGGGACAACCCCAACGAGGTGGTCGCGCTGGAAGAATCCTTCAAGGTCGACCTCGGCAGGGTGGTGATCAAGGGGCGGATCGACCGCGCCGAACGCGATCAGCAGGGGCGTGCGGTGATCGTGGACATCAAGACCTCGACCCAGAAGGTCCCCGAAGAGGATCTCGCCCGTCATCCGCAACTCGGCGTCTACCAGTACGCCGTGATGCTCGGCGCCTTCGAGCGGTACGGCCTCATCGAGCCGGGTGGTGCCAAGCTGGTCCAGGTCGGCAAGGCCTCCCTGACCGCCAAGGCACGCGAGCAGAACCAGCCGCCACCGGCGGAGGACGAGGACCCGGAATGGCCCAAGAAGCTGGTCGAGATCGTCGCTACGGGGATGGCCAGCCCGGTCTTCGAGGCCAGGGCCAACGACACGTGCCGCACGTGCCCGGTGCGCTCCTGCTGTCCCGTCCATGACGAAGGCGGGCAGGTGGGCGAGTGATCTCGCCGCGTGAGGTCGCGCTCAGGCTCGGGCTGCCCGAGCCGACCATCGAGCAGGCCACGGTGATCGAGGCTCCGCTCGCACCGATGGCGGTCGTGGCCGGCGCGGGTTCGGGCAAGAGCGAGACGATGGCCGCCCGCGTGGTCTGGCTGGTCGCCAACGGGCTCGTACGGCCGGAGCGCGTCCTCGGGCTGACGTTCACCCGCAAGGCGGCAGCGGAGCTGGCCGCGCGCGTGCGCAAGCGGCTGGAGCAGCTCCGCGAGCATGAGGACCTGGTGGCCCCGGAGGTGCTCGACAGCGAGCCCACCGTGTCGACCTACCACGCCTACGCCGCCCGGATCTTTGGCGACCATGCCCTCCGGGAGGCCCTCGAACCGACGATGCGGCTGATCAGCCCGGCCGTCGCGTGGCAGATCGCCTCCCGGGTCGTGGACTCCTACGACGGGCCGATGGACCAGATCGATTGGGCGCCGGACACGGTGACCAAGGCGGTCATGGAGCTGTCCGGTGACCTGTCGGAGCATCTGCGCACCGGTGACGACGTACGTCAGGTCGGGCAGTGGCTGGAACAGCGCCTCGCCATGGTCAAGAAGCCCCTCAAGCCGCAGAAGACGATCCTGGCCCGGCATGCCGTCCGGGAACAGCTGCTGCCGTTGGTGGAGGCCTACGCGCGCGCCAAGGCCAAGCGCGAGGTCATCGACTACGGGGACCAGATGGCACTGGCCGCACGGATCGCCCACCGGCATCCCGAGGTCGGGCTGATGGAGCGCTCTCGCTACGCGGTGGTGCTGCTCGACGAGTACCAGGACACCAGCCATGCGCAGCTCGTGCTGCTGAGGTCGCTCTTCGGACCGGTCCACGGGCACGGCGGGCACCCGGTCACGGCGGTGGGCGACCCGTGTCAGTCCATCTATGGCTGGCGTGGCGCGAGCGCCGGCAACCTGCTGCGCTTCACCCACGACTTCCCGGTGCGCCAGGATCACCAGCCCGCGGGTCCGGACCAGGCGGCCGTGCCAGCACCGGTGGAGCGCCTGTCGGTGAGCTTCCGCAACGGCGACCGGGTGCTCGACGTCGCCGCGCGGGTGCAGGAGGAACTGCGCGCCGACGCCAAGGTCGTGCCGCGGCTGCTGTCCGGTCCGGCCAGGCGGGGGCGCGGACGGGTGGAGTGCGCGTTGCTGAACACCGTCGAGGACGAGGCCGAACGGATAGCGGCCCGCGTCGCGCATCTGCAGGCGCTGCCGCCGGGCACCGCCCCGGACGGAGAGCCGTGGGCCGAGGAGCGCACCGAGGGGCTGCGCTTCTCCGACATCGCGGTGCTCGCCCGCAAGCGCTCGCAGTTCCCGGCCATCCGGCGGGCGCTGGAGGCCCGTGGCATCCCGGTAGAGGTCGTCGGGCTCGGCGGCCTGCTGACCGTGCCTGAGGTGCAGGACGTCGTGGCGACCCTCAAGGTCATGCACGATCCGACCGCTGGAGCGTCCCTCGCCCGGCTGCTCACCGGTCCCCGGTGGCGGATCGGCCCCCGGGACCTGGTCGCCCTCGGCCGGCGGGCCCGGGAGCTCGCACGGGAGGTCGCCAGAGATCTCACCCGCCAGGACGGCGGGCGCGAACACCCGCAAGATCACGGCGGGGAAGACGGGGTGGGGGCGGAACCCGCAGCCGATCCGCTGCGGCAACTCGTCAGTGAGCTGAGCGAGGAGACCGGCAGCCTGGTCGACGCACTCGACGACCTCGGGCCGGCCGAGCACTACACCCCCGAGGGCCACCGCCGGCTGCGGCGGCTGCGGGACGAGCTGCGGACACTCCGTGGCCAGGTCGGGCTGCCGCTGCCGGACCTGGTCACCGAGGTCGAGCGCACGCTGGGGCTCGACATCGAGGTGGCCGCCCGCTCCGGCCTCGACCCGGTCACGGCCCGCGCGGACCTGGACGCCTTCGTCGACGCGGCCGCCGGTTTCGCCGGTGACGCCGAGGACCCGACCCTCGGCGCCTTCCTCGCATTCCTCAAGGCCGCCGAGGCCGAGGAGTTCGGGCTCGAGGCGGGACGGGTCGGCGAGACCAACAGCGTGAAGCTGCTGACGGTGCACGCGTCCAAGGGCCTGGAGTGGCCGGTCGTCGTGGTGCCGGGCCTTGCCTACACCCCGCAGAAGAACGGCGGCCCGGCCAAGGGGTCGATCTTTCCCTCGCCACCGCGCAACGCCACCCGGTGGACCGACAACCCGCGGCTGCTGCCGTTCCCGCTCCGCGGCGACCGGGCCGACCTCCCGAGCCTGACCGGGCTGGACAAGGACGAGCTCGGGGCCTTCGAACAGGCCTGCGCCGAACGGGACCTGCGCGAGGAGCGCCGGCTGGCCTATGTGGCGGTGACCCGTGCGTCGTACCTGCTCATCGCCACCGGCTACTGGTGGGGTGCCGCCAGCCGGCCCCTCGGGCCTTCGCCCTTTCTCGAGGAGATCAGGGAGACCTGTCTCGCCGGGGCGGGAGCGGTGCCGGTGTGGGCCGACCCGCCGCGGGAGGGCGACGTCAACCCGCTGCTGGCCGAGCCGGACGCGGCCCCGTGGCCGCAGGAGCGGGGCGGAGAACGGCACACGGCGATCGTAGGGGGCGCCCGCATGGTCCAGGACGCCATGACCGGCCGTACCCGAGCCTGGGCGGGAGACGGCGGCCTGAGCGAGCCCGACCGGGGCCGCATGTCGGCCTGGGCCCGCGACGTCGAGCTGCTGCTCGCGGAGCGCGACCGCGGACGGGGGGGCGACGGCCTCCAGGTGACGCTCCCGGCCCAGCTTTCGGTGAGCTCGCTGGTTTCACTGGCCCGGGACCCCGAGGCGCTGGCCCGCCAGATCCGCCGCCCGATGCCCCGCAGGCCCGCGCCGTACGCCCGGCGCGGCACCGCCTTCCACCGCTGGCTGGAGACCCGTTGGGGCCAGCAGCGCCTGCTGGACCCCGACGACCTGCCGGGCGCGGCGGATGAGGACGCGGTCGACGACGCCGAGTTCGTCCAGCTGCGCGAGCGTTTCGAGCAGTCGGCCTGGGCGGGGCGTGAACCGATCGACGTCGAGATCCCGTTCGAGACCGTCATCGGCGACCGGCTGGTCCGGGGCCGGATGGACGCGGTGTTCCGCGCCGGCGAGGGTTACGAGGTGGTGGACTGGAAGACCGGTTCGCCGCCCTCCGCCGACGAGGCGCGCGCGGCCTCCGTGCAGCTCGCCGCCTATCGGGTGGCCTGGGCGGCGCTCGCGGGCGTTCCGGTCGAGGCGGTCAGTGCCGCCTTCCACTACGTCTCCGCCGATGTCACGGTGCGCCCGGCCGACCTGCTGGACGCCGACGGGCTCAGTGCGCTGCTCGCCGCCGTGCCGCTGAAATGACCCAGCCGACTCTGGTCAGCGGCGATATTTCCAGAGATGATCCCTGGAACGACATTGGACGGCTCTTGGACGACCCAATCGCCGGTGCTCCGAGCCGCGGCCGGCTCACGGGAGCCGGAGTCGTCCAGCGCCTGTGCTGGGGGAGGTCCGGGTGACGGTGACGCACAACGACAGGATCGTCAGGGAGTTCACCAAGCAGGCGAGCACGTTCGCCGACCCTGCCTTCAACGAGGTGTTCACGCGCCGGCTGGCCACGCTGGTGGAGTTCACCGAACCCGAGCTGGACCTCGAGGACATCTGCCTCGAGGTCGCCTGCGGCACCGGTCTGGTGGCCCGCGCCCTCAGCCGCCGGGTGCGTCACGTCACCGCGCTGGACGCCACGCCGGCCATGCTGGAGCAGGGAAAGCGTGAGGCGGACCGCGAGGCGATAACCAACGTGACCTTCGCTGTGGGGGACGCGGCCGACCTGCCCTACCTGGCCCGGTCCTTCACGCTTGTGATCACCCGCTTCTCCCTGCATCACTTCGAGGATCCGCTGGCGGCGATCCGCGAGATGCTGCGCGTCTGCCGGCCGGGCGGCAGCCTGGTCATCGCCGACCTGGTCCGGCCGGACGGCCCCGGGGACCCCGACCGGCTGGAACGGCTCCGCGACCCCTCGCACGCCTCGCTCCTCACACTGGCGGACATCGCGGAGCTCATAGCCACCGCCGGCGCCGAGGTGCGGCGGTCCACCTCCTTCGAGGTGCCGCGGCCGGTCGAGCCCTGGCTGGCGCAGTCGCACGCGCCCGAGGACGTCGCGGCGCGAATCCGCGAAGAGCTCAGGGCCGAGCTGGACGGCGGCCCGGTCACCGGGATGCGGCCGGCACTGCTCCACGGCGAGCTCGGCTTCACTCAGTCCCACGCCTACCTCGCGGCGCGGGCCACCTGAGGTCCGCGGCGACGTCCTGAGATCCTCCGGCAGAGTGCCGGGGCCCTGACTAGAATTCGAACATGGGTTCTGCCGAGACGCCGGCCTCCGTGCTGGCCATGCGGATCGGCGTGGTCGCCGCCGAGGCCGCTTTCGCGTCGTTCGCCCGGACCATCGACTTCGACGAGGTCGCCGCCGGCGATCTCGACTTCGAGGGCTCCATCGGGCCGGCGGATTGGCCGGTGTTCTCGCTGGTCCTCGACACGCTGGCGGCGGCGGGGCCAGGAGACACCCGCACGCTGGACCAGCGGCGTGCCGACGCCCTCAACGACCTCGCGCGCATCTGCCTGGCCGCCAAGCGGTCGGGAACCGCGGCCCTGACCTGACCCGGGCCGTCACCCGTCCACATAGTGGAAGGCCGGCTTCGGGTGCATGAGGAAGTCGTGGTGCGAGATGTTCCACGCGTACGCGCCGGCCATCGCGAACGCCACGACGTCGCCGGGGGCGAGGCGATCCACCGGAACGTCGCGGGCGAACACGTCCTTCGGTGTGCACAACTGCCCGACCAGGGTGACGCTCCGCGAGACCAGCGGCCGGTCACCGGGCAGGCCGCCGGGACGGTCGCGCGCGATGACGGTGAACGGCTGGTCATGCCCCTTCGTGGCCGGGGTCCGCAGGTGGTGGGTCCCGCCGCGGAGTACGGCGAAAGCTGTGCCGCGGGTCTCCTTGATCTCCAGCACGTCGGTGACGTACCAGCCGTGATAGGCCGAGACCGCCCGGCCCGGTTCGATCCGGAGCGTCTCCTCCGGAGCGGTGAGCCGGGCCAGCCCCGCCCCGTAGGCCACCCAGTCGAAACGCTCGGCCGGGGCGGCGTAGTGGACGGCCATCCCGCCGCCGAGGTTGATCTCGGCGGCGGGCACGTGGGCGCGCGCCCACCGGACTATCTCACCGGCCAGCTCGAGCATCGCGGGCGCATCCAGCCCGGATGCCAGGTGTGCGTGCACACCCCGCAACCGGATCCACGGCATCGCGGGCAGCAGCTCCATGCAGCGGCCGATGGCGGCGCCGTCCATCCCGAAGGGCCCGTTCATGGTCAGCGCGGCCCCCCGCACGGTGACGTCGAGGTTCGCGCGCAGCAGCACGTCCGCCCCGCCCCGGCGACGGCTCAGCTCCGCGAGCCGCTGCAGCTCCCGTGGGCTCTCGACGTGAATTCGCAGCCGGTCGTGACACAGCGAGAGCTCCAGCTCCGCGTCGGTCTTGCCCGGTCCGCCGAAGGCCAGCCTGGCTCCGGGCACCGTGTTCAGCACGTGGGTGAGCTCGCCGCCGGAGGACACCTCGAACCCGTCGACGTACGGCGCCAGGGTCGCCAGCAGCCGCGCGTCCGGGTTGGCCTTGGCCGCGTAGAACAGCTCCACGGTGGGCAGCGCGGCGCGGATGCCTTCCGCATGCCGGCGCAGGCCGTGCAGATCGTAGACATAGGCCGGGAACCGGTCGAGCTCACGTACCGCGACCGGCGGGTCCGTCTCCATCTCCATGGCCATCAGGCTGCTCGGAACGGGCTCGGCACCGCGACGTAGGCCGCGCTCCGGTCCGCGGCCCGGTCCCAGCGGGCGCGCAGGTTGGCCTTGGCCGGGAGCGGCACCCCGGCCAGCAGGGCGCGCAACCGGGCCACGCCGGCCGGCTCGAACGCGCCGGCGTGATCGCGGGCGTAGCGCTCGAGACGCCTGTGGGCCAGCCGCCACAGCTCTGGTTCCAGGCCGGGATGCAGGTCGGCGATGGCCGCGGCGATCTCGGTGAGGTGGTTGACGAACAGGCAGTACACCACCCGGCTCCAGCCTCGGGAGGCGTCGTAGGCCAGGGCCTGCGCGACCCGTGGCGGCAGGCCGGACAGGTCCCAGCGCGCACCCGGTCCACAGGCCAGGAGCTTGGTGCCCTCCAGGTCCCTGAAGATCGCCCGCACCGGCAGGCCGCCGGCGTCCAGGGTGACCAGTACGTTCTGCAGGTGCGGTTCGAGCACCACCCCGCGCGCCAGGAAGGCGTGCAGGACGGGTGGTGCGACCAGCCGTACGTAGGAGTCCCACCAGGCCAGGGCGCGTTCGGGTGAAGTGCCCTCGAGGAGCCGGGACAGCGCCGCGGGGCTGCAGCCGTACGGATCGGCCAGCGCGGCGGCGAGCAGCGGGGTGCCCGGGTGTTCCCGTACCCCCGACCGGATGATGACCCCGAGGCCCTCGTGCAGCCGCCGGTCGGCGAGGGCGACGCTGCGATAGCCGGGCTCGCTCAGCAGCACGCAGCCGTCGAAGTCGGCACCGAGTGCGGCGAAGACCGGTTCGAGCATCCGGCTGAGCGTCACCGCGCCGGTCAGTTCGTACCACGCGTTCTTGCGGACGCAGTTGGTGATGCGGACGTCCAGGCTGAACTTGCAGAAAAGGTCGGCGTCCGGGACGTAGACCGTGCGGACCGAAGAGGTCGGGACGGCCTCCGGACCTGCCGGTCCGAGATCCCTCACGCTTCCGTCCGCCAGGGCGGACCGCAGCAACGGCCGGTCGGCGAGCAGGGCGAGCTGCCACGGATGTACGGGCAGGGCGCGATGGCCGGGCGGAGCCGCCGGTGCGATGCGGTCCAGCGCGCCGAGGTCGCCCTCCTCGGCGACGAGCCCGGTGCGGACGGCCAGCCATCGGAGCGGGAAACGGGCCCCGGCCTCGGGTGCGTAGGGCAGCCAGTCCTCGGCGGCCCCCTCCCGGGCCTTGGGCGTGGGGTGAAACCGGTGTCCCGCGACCAGCGCCTGCTCCGACCCGATGAACCCGGGCCCCTCCCGGCGGTGGTCCGGCAGTTGCTCGCGGGCCCGGACGAGCGCCGTCATCGCGGCGTGGCTCGCGGCGACCTGTTGGGCGAATTCCGGATTCGGCCGCCCGGTGGCGAGCTCCAGTTCTCCGCCGGTCAGGTCCGCGAGCCGCAACGGGTCGACCGCGATCCAGGCCGCGTCGCGCCGCTCCTCGATCGGCGGGGCCAGCCGATAGGTCGGGCCGAACGGCGGGCGGCGCAGGCGGGCCCGCAGCACCACGCCCACCCGGGGCAGCCGGATGAGCAGGTGGCCGCCGTCCCGGCGCACCTGGTGTTCGGGTGCGCAGACCTCCCGCACCAGGCAGTTGAGCAGCGCGGTGCCCGTGGCGTCGTCGGCGCTGAGGACAGGGCGGGTCAGGAGCACGTGTCGTCCCGGAGATAGTTGGGGCCGGGTGGGCCGTAATGCTTGTTGATATCCGCGGCGCCGGTGCGGGCCTTGTCGACCAGCGTCCCGGCGGTCAGCATGGCCTTGGCCGGCAGCCGGTCGGCGTCGAGGGAGCGCCGCCGCAGGAAATGGGCGTCGTGCCGGTCGAGGCTCTCGGCGAGCCGGTCTCTGATCATCCGCAGGCCGGTCCGGAGCGGGAGCAGGCCCCGGTCGGCGAGCCCGAAGGCGAGCGCGCCCGCGCACAGGTGCACGGTGATGGTGACGAAGACGCGGGCCAGTGCCTCACGGTCGCGCGTGACCATGCGGCGGTCGGCGAAGTCGTAGGGCCCGGGGCCGAGCGCCGCGCGGAGCGTGCCCGGATCGACGAGCGCGCCGTCGTTGTCCTTGAGCAGCAGCCGCAGGTCGCGAGGGTCGTCGCCGAGCACCAGGGAGACGTTCTGCTGATGGGCCTCCAGCGCGATGCCATAGCGGGCGAACAGCAGGACGTGCCAGCCGAACAAGGCCGCCAGGTAGGAGTCGAACAGCACTGCCACGTCCCATTGCTCGATCACGTGCCCGCCGCCGGGCGCCCGGGCCATGAGCGCGGCGGCGGGGACGACGTGGACCGACCGGGTGCGAGCCGGAAAGCGCCTGACGAGATAGCCGAGGTTCGGATCGCCCGCGTGCCCGTACGTCTGCTCGTCGGCGAGCAGCACGCGCGTCCGCGGTTCGCGCTCGCAGATCCGCCGCAGGATCCGCTGCACGAGCGCGCC
>JAOPYH010000162.1 GCA_025964715.1 Streptosporangiaceae bacterium
TTTTATCTGCCCGACCGACCCGAACCGGAGAGAAGCGCGAACAGTTCCAAGCCTGCTACGAGCCGCGCCGCGCACGCAGCGCGGCCAGCCCGCAACTGGGAGCCGATCCCGCCGCTGCCGTGACGCCGCTCCGGGCGTACGTTCCTGCGCTCATCGGCATCGCCAAGCTGCGGGCCGAGCTGCGAAGGAAGCCGGGCGAGCCATGACCTTCACGGTGACGAGATACCGGACGGTGAGAATGACGCCTTCTCCCCCAGTCTCCTCCGAGCGGTCCGCCAGCGTTCCGGAAGGTGCTATTTGTGCAGTTCAGCGGGCTTTAGCATTCACCGTCGTCCAGCCCGATATAGCTTCGTTCGAAGCGCGTTGCCGTACCGGCTTGCGACTGCGGACGGCCGCGGGTGGCCGGCCCGCACCTTGCCGTGTGCGGGTTCGTCCATGCCTCACCGCCAGCTAGCCCCTGCAGTGGAGTGACCCCCGTCAGGCGGACAGTGTTCAGCCGACGGGGTCACTTCAGTTCGGACATGAACCGAGCGGCCGGGGCACGTCGACGATGACCCCGCCGGTTCGCCGGCACACCCGGGGGACCGATCAGAGGCGGGAGGTGTCGACCGCGCCGGTGAGGGTCAGTAGCGACTCAAGTAGGAAGTAGGTGCCCCAGACCAGCTCACTGCTGGTCGCGAGGCCGATGCGTCGGTTGTAGCAGGCGTCGCCGAGGATGCCGGCTGGACGGGTGACGTCGCCGGGTCGGCTGAGGTGTCGTTCGACCAGCGCGGTCACCATGCGTCGGGCGACACCGTCGTATTCCTGGGCGCGGTCGGGCGACACGTCGCGCATCTTCAACAGCGATGCCGCGGCGATCGCGGCTGCAGATGTGTCGAGCAGGGGTGTCTTCTCGTGTGCGGGCGCGTCGAAGTCCCAATGCGACACGTCACCCTCGGGCAGGTGCTGGCACCACCAGTCGCAGACACGAGTGGCATCCGCGGCGAACAGGTCCGGGTCGTGCTGTGACGCCTGGGCCAGCCCCAACATCGCCCAAGCCTGTGCTCGCGCCCACGTGCTCTCGTCGGTGACGCCCTTGTGCGTGTACGTCCTGACCAGGTCGCCGGTGCCGGCGTCGAACGTGGCCGATTGCACGACGGACCCGTCCGGGCGCACCAGGTACTCGACGTGGCGGGCGACGTGGGAGCGGGCCTTGTCTCGCAGGCTGGTGTCGCCGGTGACCCGCGCGGCCCAATACAGCAGCGGCGCGCCGCCGGGTACCCCGTCGATGTTGGTCTCGTTCTCCCCGACGCTGTGCGCCTCCTCCGCTCCCGGGCCGAGCGGTAGCAACTTCGCGGCCGGGTGGAAGCTCCTCCCGAGCGCGGCTGCACCCTCCAGCGCGATCTTGCCGGCCTGCTTGTCGCCGAGCAGCTCATGTCCGAGGGCTGCCCCGTACCAGAACAAGAACCCGCGAAAGATCGTCTGCGAGGCTGCGCGGGGGCGGATGCGTTCCGCCCACTCGGCGGCCCGGGCCGCGAGCTGCGGGTGGCCCGCGGCGGCTCCAAGCCACAGCTGGCCGACGAAGAAGCCGCCGGTCCAGTCGCCGTTCGGGGACCGGGTCCACTGCCCGGTGTGCATGTCGGCATAGTGCGGGAAGCCCGGCTCGGGCTCCGCGGCGGTGGCCGCGGCGCGAGCCAGGATGGCTTCGGCTGCCGCGGAGAACGTGAGGGTGGGATGGGCAGGCAACGTCAGGGTTTCCTTTCCTGGGTTGGGACTGCTGAAGATCACGTGGGGACCACGTGCAACGGGGAGCGAAGGCCCCCGCAGGTCAGCGGCCGTCGGGGAATGCGCCGGTCAGGAGCTGCGGCGGTCGGACTGGGGCCGGATCGCGGCCGAGTACCGACGGGCGACCGGATTCACGTGTTCGGCCATCAGCCGGGCGGCCGTGTCGGCGTCCCGGGCCTCCATCGCGGCGAGGATGCGCAGGTGCTCGTTGTGCAGCCGTGGCGCGTCGGCGACCGCGCCGCCGAGCCGGACCCATGCGTCGATCCACATCTCGTGGACGGCGCGCTGCAGTCCGGCCAGCACCGGGTTGCCACAGGCGCGGGCGAGCGCGTTCTCGAACCGGAGGTCGAGGCTGCCGGGAGCCGGCGCCTTACCCGCGAGCTCCGTGCCGGCGGTGCCGAGCACGGCGCGAGCCCCGGACAGGTCGCCGTCCGGGTTGTCCAGCACGGCGCGCACGATGGCGACCTCGAGCGCCTCACGGGCTGCGCCGATCTGCTTGATGTAATAGGCGTCGACGTCGGCGGGGGTGTCGATGAGCAGTGGCTGCCCGAGCTGGCGCTGCGCGACGAACGTCCCGGAGTTCCGGCGGATCTCGACTTTGCCCATGCTCTCCAGGGCCCGCAGCGCCTCCCGGACAGAGACGCGACTGACGTTGAGCCGCTCTGCGAGCTCCCGCTCGGAGCCGAGCCGCTCCCCGGGCTGCATCCGGGCGACGGCGTCCTGCAGCTGCCCCAGGACGGCGCGAAACACGTCGATCTTGCGGATCGGGTCGAGGCCGAAGGGAAGGCTGTCGTCCTTCGCCACTCGCTCCTCCATCCCGCCGTCGTGGACCGGCGGGTGCGCCGCGCGAGAACCACGTGCGGGGCCCCGTGCTCGGCGGGCCAGCGCTTCGCACACAGCGGCTCGGCCGATCCTACCCGCCGGTCCGGACTCATTCGGCGGTCCGCTCGGTGGCCGCGGCCTCGACGTCGAAGACCCGCCCGCGGGTCTCCGGCGCCCAGGCGACCGCGGCGAGGGTGACGGCGCACATGGCGATGACGAGCACCGCGACCGCCACCCCGCTGCCGTACGCGGCGAGCAGCGCCGTAGCGATCAGCGGGGTGACTCCCCCGATGGTCGCGCCGAGCTCACGGGCCCCGGCGATACCGGTGAAGCGGACGCGCGGGTGGAACAGCTCGGAGAAGAATGCCGGCTGGCTGCCGGCCATCGCCGAGTAGGCGAGGCCGCCCAGCAGGACGATCGCGAGCCAAATCAGCGGGGCGCTGCCGGTATCGAGGAGCCAGAAGTAGGGCACCATCAGCACCGCCGCCAACAAGGCCCCGCCGCCGTACACGGCGCGACGGCCGAGCCGGTCGGACAGGGCGCCGAACAGCGGGATCGTCGCGACCTGGGCGGCGGAGGCGAGAAAGACGCCGATGAGACCGACGCCGCTGCCCAGCTGGTCGTGCGACTTCAGGTAGCTGAGGGTGAAGGTGACTGGGATGTAGAGGACGGCGTTGTCGGCGAACCGCAGCCCGAGGACCACGAGGAAGCTCTTCGGTTGGGTCCTGAGAACCTCGGCCAGCGGCGACCGGACGACCTTCTTCTCCTTCTGGATCTCCTGGAACACCGGCGTCTCGCTGATCCGTAGCCGGATCCAGGTGCCGACAAGCAGCACCAGGGAGCTCAGGAGGAACGGGATGCGCCAGCCCCACGACATGAACGAGCTCTCCGGCAGCGTCTGGGCGAGCGCGAACGCGCCGCTGGCTCCGGCTAGCCCGATGGCGACCCCGATCTGTGGCCAGCTCCCGAAGAAGCCGCGCCGATGCACCGGGGAGTACTCGACCGCCATGATCGCGGCGCCGGCGAACTCCGCGCCGGCGCCGAAGCCCTGCGCGATCCGCATGACGACGAGCAGTATGGGGGCGGCGATGCCGATCTGGTGATAGGTCGGCAGGAGCCCGATCAGGGTCGTGGTGGCGCCCATGATGACCAGCGTGGCGATGAGGATGGTCTTGCGGCCGAGCCTGTCGCCGAAGTGGCCGAAGATGGCGCCGCCGAACGGGCGGACGGCGAACCCGATGGCGTAGGTGGCGAACGCGGCCAGAGTCCCGGCGAGTGGGCTGGCGTCGGGGAAGAAGAGATGGCCGAACACCAGGGCCGCCGCCGTGCCGTAGATGAAGAAGTCGTACCACTCGATGACGGTGCCGACGACGCTAGCCGCGACGACCGGCCGCATGCGCTGGGTATCGGTGAGATCGGTGCCGGCTCGGGCGCGGGTGGGCTGCGTCTTTGCCGCCGATCGCGCGCTTGTGCTCATGAAGGGCCTCCCTGGGGCATGCCGCCTCACTCCGCGGGCCGCGGAGGAGTACGGGTGGTGCAGGGTGGTGCGGGATCAGGGACGCAGCAGCGCGGCGTCCATGGTGGTGAGCCGGTCGGCGACGCGGACGTCGAAGCCGATGTGGTCCAGGACGTCGCGGCGCACGTCGATGCCCGGAGCCACCTCGATGAGCAGCAGCCCGTCGGGGGTCACGTCGAACACGGCCCGTTCGGTGATGATCCGAGCCTGCTGCCCGCGGTCTCGGACGCCGTCGGTGATGCGGTAGGTGATGTGGTCCACGGTCGGGACGAACTTCGACACCTTGCCCTCGCGGCGGATGTTGAGGGTGCCGCCCTCGCCGTCGACGTCCAGGCCACCGGTGGTCAGAGTGCCGGCGAAGACCAGCCGACGGGCGTTGTGGGCGATGTCGGTGAACCCGCCCGCGCCGGGGTTGGCGTTGCCGAACCGGCTGACGTTGACGTTGCCGGCCGCGTCGATCTGGGCGAACGCGAGCGCGGTGAACGGGCAGCCGCCGCCGTCGATGAAGTCGAACATGTACGCGCCGTCGAGTAGCGCCTCGGGTGAGTAGTTGGCGGAGAACTGCCAGCCGCTCATCACCGCGCCGCCGAATGGGCCGTGCTCGGTCGTGAAGATGTAGTCGGCGAGTCGGCCGTCGTCCAGGGCGCCGTCCTCGGCCAGTGCCAGGACCGCGTCGGAGGAAGCGCCGAAGCCGAAGATGGACACCTCACCCTTCGGGATCTCCCGCGCAACCCGGCGGGCCACGATCTTGTCCGCGCCGTACGGCAGACGCGGCAGCTTGACCACCGGGTCCGCGGCTGCCCGCAGGTAGCCGGGGTCGTCGCGGACGTCGGTGCCGGTCAGCTCGTCCGGGGCGACGACGACGTAGTCGACGAGGTTTCCGGGGATGCGAACGTCGTGCGCCGGTCGGGACCCGCGAGGCACGACCTTCCCGACCTGAGCGACGACGGTGCCGCCGGCAGCCTTCACGGCCAGCGCCAGCGCGACCGCACTAGACAGCAACGGCTGCTCCTCGAAGGACAGGTTGCCGTGCTCGTCGGCGCTGCTTGCGCGGATGAGGCCAACGTCCAAGGGCCAGGTCGGGTAGAAGAGGTACTCCTGACCACGGAACTCGACGAGCTCCACGAGGTCGTCGTGAGCAAGGGTCGTGAACTTGCCGCCCCCCTGACGGGGGTCGACGTACGTGCCGAGCCCGATCCGGGTCAGATAGCCGGGGCCTTTGCGGGCCACTTCGCGCAGCCAGTGCATGGTGGCGCCGATGGGCCAGCTGTAAGCCTCGATGAGGTCGTTCTGGATGAGCTCCATCAGGGCGGGCCGCTGCCCGGTGACCGGGTGCTTGGGGTTGATGTAGGACCCGGACACGACCCGGCGCATCAGGCCCTTCTTCGCGACGTGGTCCATGCCGGGGATGCCCATGGCATCACCCGTGCCCACGGGGAAGTAGAAGGTGAGCTGCTGCGGGGAGCCGGTGCGTTCGAAGCGCTCCCCAATCGCTGCGAGCAGCGCGTCCGGGGTGAGCCATCCGATGACGCCGGTGCTGGCCACCGCCTGGTGGTCGCGGATGAGGGCGGCGGCTGCAGCGGCGTCAATGATCTTGCTCATCGGGACTCCTTGGAGGTCTTGCGGGCGAACTTGGCAAGGCTGGCTTGCGCGGAATCGGACTCGCAGTCCTGGGCGAACAGACGGGTGGCACGGGCGTCGAGGGTCTCCGCGGCCCCGACGACGACGTCGGAGAGTGCACGCTTGGTCGACGCGACACCCGCCGGCGGGAGCGCGGCCAGACGCCGGGCCAGATCGAGGGCGGACTCGAGAGCTGCTCCCGGGGCCACCACCTCGTCCGCGACGCCCAACCGATGCAGGTCGGCGCCGGTCAACGGACGGTCGCCCCACGCGAGTCGTCGCCCGGTGGCCGGCCCCACCCGGGCAACGAGGGTCTGCAAACCCCACGGCGGCACCCAACCCAGCGCGACCTCGGGCAGGTGCCAGCGTGCGTTCTCGGCGGTGACGACCAGGTCGCAGCCGGTCGCCAGCAGGAAGCCGCCGCCGAGCGCGAACCCCTCGACGGCCGCGATGACGGGTTTGGCCAGGTGCTGCATGGAGCGGACGAACTGGCCGGTGCGAGCCTCGTGGGTGGCCATGTCGGAGATCGACATCCCCGCGAGCTCCTTGAGGTCCGACCCGGCGCAGAAACCGGGAGGGGCGCCGGTCAGCACCACGACGCGGACGGACTCATGTGAGTGCAGCGTCTGCATCGTCTCGCCCAGGGCAGCCACCACGCCGCTGCTGAGGGCATTGCGGGCCGCCGGGCGGTTGATCGTCAGCAGCGCGACCTGACCACCTTCTTGAAAGGTCACCTCGAGGCCCTCGGCCTCACTCTGTGCGAAGTGCATGGGCGCCAGATTGGTCTGGACACTGACCAGTTGTCAATGGTCTAGTGAGATCTGCTTCACCTCGCGCCAGCGGCCACAGAGCGTCGCCCGCGGGGCGCTCACCCTGTCCCGGACAGGCCGTCCAGAGCCACGGCCAGGTCGCCGTAGCCAAGGGTCGACATCGTCACGTTGCGCTGCCAGCGATCCCGTCCGGCGGCTTGCTCAGCCCGGGCGTGAGACTGCCGGCGAGGCTTAGGGGCGACATGCCGGACGAGGACCTCAACTGGGCCCCTCGGACGCCAGAAACGATCGGCACCCAGGCATCACGTGCGCCCGGCATGTCCCATACCGCGCCGACTGACATGCCCTGCTCTCGTACGGGCCTCACCCGTCCGGTTCAGCCGACCGACCACGCAACCAACAGGACAAGATCCCGGTCCGACACACCACATGCTCGCGGCCTGCCGCCGTGCGGAAACGCACTATCGAGGAGTCGCGGACCGGGAGCAGCGAAGCGATCCACGACTGCAGCGCCCGCACACTGCCAGTTGATCTTGATCGCATTCGCATAGGTTCGCAGTAGTTCAGTAAGTGGTCTGACCTGCACGGTCAACGGCGGTGAACTTGAGCGAACAACTACGAAAACCGCCAATTGCAACCACAACTGCAACCACGGCGCGAGGACCGCTAACGTCGCTCAGTAGCTGAGGTAACGGTCGAAACCGTGACGGAGACGCCGTGCGGAGTCCGCCGAAGGGGCTCAGCGGCGGTCATCGACAACCTCTACGGTGCGCCGAAGCCGTACGTGTAGGAGCCGGTTGACCAGTTCATCGTGGCGTTATAGTTGTACCCACTCATTGTGCCGTCTCCGTTGTCTTTGTTGGCGACAAAACATTCAAAGACGGTTGTCTGCTGGGTGAGATCGTCGGTCGATCCGCCCGCAACCGGAGAACAAGTCACCGAGATGATCGGCCCCTGAATGGTCCCCTCGGCGGCATGCTTCTCAGCCATCTTCTTCACGCTCGCCTCGATCCCCGTGACCGCGTCGTGCCTGCTGGCCCTTTCCGCGTCGTCTCGACTCGCCTTCGCGGCCGCAGCAGCAGCTTCCTCACGCTGTTGTTGCTCGCGCGACTGGGTGGCAGCCTTTTCAGCAGCCACCGCTGCGGCCGCTGCGGCCACGCGCGAGTCGTGCGCAGCCTTCCAGGCAATACCACCCCCGATGAGACCTAGGAGTAGCACGCCGACTCCGGCGATCAGGAGCACCTTGACCACCCGGCGCCTCTCCGGGGTTGAGCCAGGGGCGCTAATGCCGATGCTTGGGCTGACTGAAGCGAAGGGCGGGGGAAACTCGAGCCACTTCTCGCCATCCCAGTACTGTTGGTCCCCGCTCGGCGTCGGATACCAGCCTGCAGGAGGGGTGGTGCTGGCCGTTGTCTGGCCATTGTCGCCGGACAGGCCCGTCGATCCGGATGCATAGGGTTCTGAGGTGCCTTCGGAGGGCGTTGAGCTCGTGTCAGGCACCGGAACCCCTTGCGTCGGAAGTCGATTCGGGCTTCGTATCGGCAACGGCGCCCGGGCCCTAAAGCCGAGGGCGCGCTCTGACTAGGTGTGTCCCTATTGTGCGGATCGAGCTCGTCGACAGGGTGCGGGGCATGTCGTACCCAAGTGACACTTCCTCTCCGGCGCGCGTTAGGGCACTGACGGTTCGCAGCCGCGCCGAGACCCGGCCGGTCTTGTCCTCGTCGTCGGCCCCCGTGCCGTGCCTAGTCTGGG
>JAOPYH010000172.1 GCA_025964715.1 Streptosporangiaceae bacterium
GGCTGCCCCTTGGTCACCCATCCCTCGGGACGCAGGACCTCGGAGAAGACCTTGGAGGTGAGCGTGAGCGACATCAAGTCACGGAAGTCCTTGTTGTTCGCCGGGACCTTGAGGTACTTGCCGGAGAACATCCGAGCGGCGTCCTTTCCGCCCACCGACTTCCAGAAGGCGGTGTCGCCCTTCAGGTAGGCGGTGGAACCGATGCGGATCAGGCGGATGCGCTGCCCGTTCATCTTTATGTCGCCGTACGGGGCCCCTTGCTAGCGGCTCTGATGTCGACGGCCATGGGCGGGACCGGGCCCTGCGGCGGGCCGGCCAGGAAGACCGTCGCCCGGCCAGCACTACGACGGCCGCTCCCGCACGGCCGAGTGCCTTGGCCATGGCCCGGCCGATTTCCGATTCATGTTCATAGCGCCTGCGCATAGCCGGGGATCGAAGGCCAGCGGACCGTCAGCACCACCGAATCCTCCTCGGCGTACCAGGAATGATCCACACCATGGAATGCCACGTAGTCACCCTGGTTGACCAGCACCACGCTTTGTCCCGGAAGGTCGACTCGAAACCGACCGCTGATCAGCATGAGCAGGGCGTGCGCTTTTCTCCCGTCACCCATTGCGCGCGTTGGTCATCACGCGGATGCACGCCCCATTTGATCTCGACATCCGCACTGTGCCGGACATCATCGACCGGCTTGAAGTGCCCGAGGAGCCAGCCACGGTCAACGGCGGCATCTACTGCGGCGCTACCCACATAGACGTTCTCCACCATGAATCGCGACCCTAACAGGGCAACGATGAGTCGGTACCGACTCCTGCTGCGGGTACTCCGGAGCCTTTCAGGCAGCCCAAGTGACCTGAGCCTTTCTCTCCCACCGGCGACTCAGTGCGGACCGGCCGGTGAACCGCGCCGGGCGCCGGCCGCCAGGTCGAAGGTCCACACGGTGGCGGCGCCGTAGGCGAGATGCGGCACGATGTCGGACGCCCATCCGGAGACTCCCCACGTGCGCGGGTCAGAGAGGCCGAAGAGTACGAGGGGCACGTCGCTGGCGGCCATCGCCGCCGCGCCGACCACCGCGGCGGCCGCCACAGGAGACACCCCCGGACAGCGGGACCGGACCAGGCCGAAAAGCGCACCGGTGCCGAGACCCACGGCGTAGCCGAGCAGCGCGCCGATCGCCGTCCTGCGGTTCGGCCATTTGTCCTGGTCCTCTGGGGGCACGCCTCCGGTCACCTGCACCATCTTGTCCACGAGCCGGCCCGGGGCCTGGCTGGCGGGACGCCCCCGTACCGCCATGTCCAGATAGCTCACACCGTTGAGCGCCACGATGCCGACAGCCCCGGCCATGGCGCCCGTTACGAGCTCTCGTCTCATCGGCCCCTCCGTCGGCAGTCCTGTCCATGGTCCTTCCCCAGCGAGGGGTCGAGCACCGCGCTAGTCGGCGCGCTCACGGACCTGCTGGCCGGCCTCCGGGTCAGCCCCTGCTGTACCCGGACGCGCAAGCCGCCCATAGTGCCCTGACGAGCTGACCGGGCCAGCCGGGTGCAGGATTTTTTTGAGGACCGTGCAACCTATGCCGGGCGCCATGCGTATGTGACGGGTGCAGAGGACCCCCCAGGGAAAGCGGCGCGCAATCCCTGTCCTCCGCCGGACGACGTCGAGCACGTTCATCCGTTCAGGTTCGCCCCGTAGGAGACAGCCATGCGTTTGACCCATCTCCCCAAGATCGCGGCCATCGCCGGCGTGATCGCCGCCCCCCTGGCCATGTCCGGGCCGGCGGCTAACGCCGCCACCGGCGCGCCCAGCTCCGCCTACGGCATCGCCGCCACCGGAGTGCTCCCCATCCCCCAGACTCCTGCGGTCTCCTCCTCGGCGCAGCAGCCGACCCGGAAGAGCCTCCTCGAGCTGCCGGCCAACCCGGTCGTGAAGGCATCCATCCTGTCCGCCTCGGCCTCCGCGGGTCACGCGCGGGCGAGTGTCGTCGACCTGAAGGTGGCCCAGCTCGGGCTGAGCGCTCACCTGATCACCGCCAAGTGCGTGAACGGCGCCGGCACCTCCAACCTCGTGAAGGTCGTCCTGAACGGTCACGTGCTCAAGGTCGCCGCGGCACCCAACAGCGCCGTGAAGCTGCCCCTCACCAAGCTCGGCGGTACGGCCTCGGTCGTCATCAACAAGCAGGTCCGCGACTCCAGCGGCCGTCTGACCGTGACCGCGCTGGAGGTCAGCGCTCCGCTCGGCCCCGGCAAGTTCGAGAAGATCAGCATCGCCTCGGCCGCCTGCGCCGGCTATGAGGCCACGCCCCCGGCTCCCGCGCCCACCCCCGTCCCCGGAGACCTGCCCGTCACCGGCTGAGGAGCGCAAAGCGCCGGGTGAGGGTCCGCGCACACGTCCGCGCGGACCCTCACGGCCATGCAGCCTGCGGCCGCCTCGGTTAGGGGCACGATGCCAACCCTGAAGGGCCGCACGTCGGCAGGACCCAGTGGTTTAGCGACCGGCGAGCCGGCCGCCATTCGGAACGCCACGAGCGGACATTGAGCAACGCGCCCGAGCCCAGGTCACAAGCCGGTCGTGTCCTTGAGCTGCAGCATCCGGCGCAGCCTCCAGAACGTCCTGTCTATTCCATTGTGGGGGAAGCGGATTCCATTCAACGTGTTCCCCTGGTCGAACTCGCAGCCCTCCTCGATGAGGAGCATCACCCGCTCGGATCCGTATTTGCCCTCGAACAACCCAAGTTCGTGGACCACGTTCTGTCGTGCGGTCCAATGGCCTTCGTCGGTGAGATCCTCTGCGGTGAGTACGCACACCGCGAAGCTACAGCGGCCTAGATAGTCGGACAAGGCTTCGGTTACCTGCCGGCTGTACCAGACGTCGCTTTCGAATGAGAACACCGGAAGGTCGAAGAGCTCCTCGATGAAGAACTTCACGGCCAGCCACTGCTGGTCATGGCCGTGTGCGATGAACACGCCCTGCGGCAGAGTCTGACGCCGTCGCTCCGCGTCCAGCGATCGGATGAAGTCCCTGGTCACTCCGGCCAACTCGCTGTGTCCGTGAGAGCCCACGTACCCCAATTTATGCCGGGCCAGGCTAATGCCCAGCAGCGAGCCGAGCTCTATCTGCAGTCGATCGGATGCCACAACGGCGAGTAAGCCCGCCGCGAAGACATCGCCGGCCCCCGTGGCGTCCTCGATCTCATCCTCGTCCAACGGTATCTGAGAATAGAAGTCTTTAGCTATCTCGTCGCCGTCCCAGCGGAACGCGGAGACCCCGATCGAGCGTTTCACCACCACGGTCGCCTGATCACTCTCCAGGTTCCGGAGTATGTTGGCCGCAGTCTTTTCGTCCGAGCTCGACTCTCCGCCCCCGCCCAGTGATTTGAACTCTCGGTAATTGGCCAGTAGGTAGTCACTGAGTCCCATGATCTGCCGAATGTCTTCGGTCGGGGATGAGCTCCAGACATGTCCCGGATCGAAGCTGATAAGCGTGTCGGGACTGTGCATCTTGACCGCGCGAAGGACCTTCAGCAACATGGGAGGGGTGCGTGAGTCCAGGAAAGAGGTCACGTGCACCACCCGGGAGGAGCCGAGGTAGGCGACAATCTCATCGAACTCGCGCTCGAGATAATCGGCCACGTAGGAGTTCGCCCCCGCGTGCGTCAGCATCGTCCTCTCGCCGCCCTCCACGAATGAGAAGCACACCCCGCAGATGTGCTCTTCGTCGCGGAACACCAACCGGGTATCCACAGCATTCTTCTCGAACTGTTGGATGCTCGACAGTCCTTGCACCGGGACCCGACCAGCCGTCCCGACATAACCTAGCCTGAGCCCGAGGCCCATCTGAGCCAGGGCATAGACCGCGTTGAAGGCCGAGCCCCCTAGCCAGGCGTCCAGAGAGACGGCGTTGACCTCTTCGAGCGCGGCGTAGATGACATGCTCATCGACGGTCTCCTCGGTTCCCCATTGCAGTTGCGCACCCGATTCCATGACGAGCTCCGAGATGCGCGATGTCAGCGAGGAGCCATAGCCGGAGGCCAATGCCGAGGCATTGGCGATGTAATCCAGATTGAGCGCACCCACGCCGATCACGTCGAAGCAGAACTGATCAGAGTCGCTTCCGATCTGCGTGAACATTTCTAGGTTATCCATGCCGATGACTCTTTCCGCTTATGAGACCTTCCCGGTAGAGCATTCGCTCGAGCTGCAGAAAAGTCGCGTCTATCTGCCCCGAAGGAAAGTCCAGGCGAATGAGGCCGGAAATGTTCGAAAACACGGGGTAACCCTCCTCGACCAAGATGGCGACCCGACCGAAACCATACTTTCCTTGGAAGAGGCCGGCGAGGTAGACCAGGCGCTGATCAGCACGGCCGCTCACCGACTCATCGCCACTGAACGCGAGGATGCAAACGGCAAAGCCGGATTTGCCCAGGTACTGTCGCATGTCCGCAGCCACCGCAGGCCCTTGAAGGTCAGCGGTGGCGAGTCCCTGAGTGCGCACACCACAATCCTGCTCGACAAAGTCCCGAACTTCCACCCATCGCGAATCTCCGCCATGAGCGATGAGCACGCTAGTCGGCAAAACGCCTGGACCAATAAAAACCTCCGTAGACTGCAAGAATCCGCGCGTGAGATCCGGAAAGGCGACATGTCCGGCGAATGCTCGATGTCGGATCTTGTGCCGCGCCAGGCTCAGCCCGAGGCACGCACCCAACTCGACCTGGAGACGCCGTGACTTGAGCGCGGCAAGGACGGCCGCGGAGAACACGTCGCCGGCTCCCGTCGCATCCTCCATCTCATCGTCCTTCGATGCGCCCTGGTGAAGGAACTTTTGCCCGATCAGATGATCGCCATTCAACTGGAACGCCTCGACGAGGTCGTACCGCTTCGCGACGTACACCATGCACTGCTTGCGGCATCTCGCCAGAAGCTTCTTCGCGACGGACGCGTCGACCTCGCCATGGGAGTAGTGTCCCAGCGCCTTGAACTCTCGGTAGTTGACGAAGAGATGATCGGTCAGGCGAAGGATGCCCTCCACCGCCGGACTCGGATGCACAGCCCAGTCATGTCCCGGATCGAAGCTGATTCGCAGTCGCGCATTAAACTCTTTCGCGCGGGTCAGCACGCGGAGCACCTCGCCGGGCGTCTCGCCGTCTAAAAACGACGTCACATGCACGTACTGCGCACCTGACAGATAGCGCGCTATGCCATCCAGATTGTCGCGCAGGTAGGCGGCCATCTCGAAATTGACGCCAGGGTGGGTCAACATCACCCTGTCGGTGTCGTCAATATAGGAAAGACAAAGGCCACACGGCCGGCCCGGATACTTTTTGACCCATGCGTGGTCTATATGCAGCAAATCCATCTGCCGGGTAAAAGATAGGCCTGGGGCCTCGACTCGCCCGACGACCCCGACATAGCCCAGAGAGACTCCGACCTTCATCTGGCCGAGCGCGAGGATGGTGTTCCAGGCGGATCCGCCCAGGGATGCGGCCAGAGAGGATGTGCCCAGCTGGTTGATCACTGTGGGGATCGTCTCTTCATCGACCGAGCCTTCGACGTTCCACTCGAAACGGGCGTTGGACTCGGTCACCCGCTCTGCCTGACGCTCGGAGAGACTGGACGCGCTGGCGATGTAGTCGATGTTCAGCGCACCGAGACCGATGACCTCCGGAACGTTGCCCGCTCTCCTCGTCATGTCTTCCCTTCGTCACGTCGGTAGGCGAACGATTTGGAAGCCGGCATCGGCGAGGATCTCAGGCAGAGCCTGTATGAAACAGCGGTCCTTGTCGCGTGCCATCTCGGAAAGCTCGCCCCAGTCGACGAGGTCCGGGTGAAACCGTCCTTCCCTCCGCAGGCCATGAACGAATCCGGCGGAGATCCGCTCGCTTGCCCACCGGACGTGTTCGGCGCGCGCCAGTTGCTCGACCTCATCGGGCTGCATATCGAAGGTGAAGGCGTGATTTCCAGCAAAGTTCGGCACGAGACAACAGCCGATAAAGGCCAATTTCTGCCCAATGTGATGAACTTGACGCCGATTGGCTTCGCGGAACTCCTCCGGCAGATCCTCCCAGGGCACCAACGCCCGGTTGGTCCGGCTCGAATCACCCTGAGCAAGACAAGTCTCCACGTACCTGTCATGAAGGGACCTGGCAATAGCCTCGGTCGCGATGCCAGATCTGATCGTGACCGGTTCACATGCGGCCTCGGTGCTTGCGAAGACAGAGAGGCAGCTGCCGGTGTTTCCGAAGAGGCCGTCCGGCAGATCCCGGAATGCTTGGTTGAGCTCGGCGCCATGCGTCTCCACCCGCACCGTCACATGTGTCCGTCGGTCACCGCATAATCTGAGCAGGGCAAGGCCGATGGTCAGGGCCTTGTCTCCATCGGCAATGCTGATGAAACTGCGATCCGGGGCCCGCGCGGGTTCGAAGATCCGGCCATTCGGTGCCGCCGTGATGACGTCGGGATCCTCGGAAATGAAGCCCACGTCGCAGACATCGTCGAGAAAGCCGTATTGACCGATGAGGCGCTGCCACACCATGGGCGCATCCCGATCCACCAGCACGAGTCCCAGGCGCTCATTGAGTAGCCGGAACCGAGAGCGCCACCTGCGGGCCAATTCGAGCACCAGGCTCTGCCCGAAGTCGTCAAGGCCGGCGACCAGGATCCGCGGTGGCGATCCCCCTCCGAGGGACGACGGGTTCTGACCAAGAAGAATATGGACGCCGATCTCCGCTGCACTGAATAGACCCAGCTCTATTCCCGGTCCTGTTGGCGATGCCAAGTATTGAGCGCTGAGGGCTGCCCGCAGACCTCGATCATTGATGGATACGTAGCAGGAGAGCGGTCTGGCGCGGTGAGCCGAGAGCCGGTGAGCCACTATCACGATTGCCGTGTTGGTGAGATTCCGAGGCGTCAACGCGTACAGTGTCGAGGCTCTGCGTATAGCGGCTCGCAAGAGGGATTTATCGCTAGCAGCGTCACCCTGCAGGAGGGTGATTCCCGCCGCTCGGCACATATTTGTAAGGTCTGCGCTCGGCGCCAGATCGATCAGCACCACTTTGGTACCGCTCTCACGCAGACGCGTCGCCAAGAGCGCCCCGCGGGTGCCGCCTCCGCAGACGATTGCATGCTCACGGTACCTGCGAATGAGGAAATCTTCCCGTTTGGCGTTCAGCAGTGTCGTGATCGCCGAGACCAGCGCCGAAGCGGCTACACCTGGCGCGATAAATCTAGCGATCTGCAATGCCGCTGGGAAGGCGCCACCATTCTTTAATGGCTCGGAACTCAGTACGAACAACTGAAGGTCATAGTAGATCAGGTCCCAGAAACCACGGTGGTATTCAGGGGTCCTTTGCAGATAGTCTGCCAGTCCTATGTAACCGAGAAGGAACGCTATGCCGGCGAGGATCCCGTAAGTGATCGACTTGGCCACAGGTCTCCCCGCCCTCCGACAGCCATCTTGAGGCGTATCGCCTCAGGCTATTCCAGAGGTCCGTTCGTGTCTCGGCCAAAAAGCCTTGCATAGCGGGATAGAAGATGCCCTGACCGAATCCGGCCATGTGCGGCGTTCAGATCCAATGTGTCCGCGGGAACCTGTGTGGGGAGGATCAGCCGAGCCAAGGCAGCGGCGGTTGTCCGTCCGACCAGGTGAGCACGCGCACCGCTTTGCCCGTCTCGGTCCGCGGAACGGTGCCCCTGGCGAGGAGCCGTACCTCCGCGCGGACTCCCAGCCGATCGGCCAGGGCTCGCTCCAGCTCGGCCCGGACCCCATCGCCGCCGCTCACCTGTTCGCAGGCCACGACCAGCCGGCCCGTGCCGCGCTGGTCCATCACGATCAGGTAGTGCGGCGCCAGCCGGGTGTCGCTGAGGAGCTCCTGCTCCACCTCGCTGGGATAGACGTTCACGCCACGGACGACCAGCATGTCGTCGCGGCGGCCGAGCACCTTGCTCATCCGCACCTGGGTCCGCCCGCAGGCACAGGGGTCCCGCGTCAACGTCGCGATGTCCCCGCTGCGGTAACGCAGCAGCGGCAGTGCCTCTTTCGTCAGCGTCGTGAACACCAGCTCGCCCGGCTCGTTCTCGCCGACCGGCTCGCCGGTCTCCGGATCCACCGCCTCGACGAGGAAATGATCCTCATGTACGTGCAGGCCGTGCCCCTCCTCGACGCACTCGGCCGCGACCCCGGGCCCGAGGATCTCCGAGAGCCCGTAGATATCGAGAGCGCGAAGGCCCAGCGAATCCTGGATCTGTGTCCGTAGCGCCTCGCTCCACGGCTCCGCGCCGAATATCCCGACCTTCAGCCGAAGCCGGCTGGGCTCGATGCCGGCCTCCCGGGCGGCCTCTCCGAGCCTGATGGCGTACGAGGGCGTACAAGTGAGGATGTCCGGCCCCAGATCGACGAGGAGCCGCAGCTGCCGTGAGGTCATGCCGCCGCTGAGCGGCACCACCGTGGCCCCGAGCGCCACGGCTCCCTGATGAATACCGAGGCCGCCGGTGAAAAGCCCGTAGCCGTAGGCGTTGTGGATGAGACTCGACGGGCTCGCGCCGGCACAGACGAGCGATCGCGCGCAGAGCCGCGCCCACAGAGCGAGGTCGGCACGGGTGTAGCCGACGAGCGTGGGCCGGCCGCCCGTTCCGCTCGACCCGTGAATCGCCACGACGTCCCGTAGCGGCACGGCCAGCATCCCGAGGGGGTAGCCGGACCACAGGTCCTGCTTGCTCGTGGTCGGGAGACGCGACAGGTGCTCGAGGTCCACCTCCGCCCCCGAGGCCACGCCGGCCGCGCGCAGCCGCTCGCCCTGTATCCCGTCGAGTTCCAGCAGCCGGTCGACCAGGTGGCGAAGCCGGTGGAGCTGCAGTCCCGCGCGCTCGTCGTGCGACATCGCCTCGGCCGCCGGCTCGTACATCATCGCCTCCGCCCAAGCGGTGTGTCGCTGATCACTTCTCCTTATACGTGCCGATTAAAGGGCCCGCAAGATCGAAGCCGCCGAAAGTTGCGGCATACCGTCATGAGACCCGCTCTGACGGGCACGCTCTCACCAAGGCGACCAAAAACGCATGCCTTCAGAGGTGAAGATTCGATGCGTCTCAAGCGACCGTTCGGGGGCAGAACCCTTGAAGAGCGGATCGCGGAACGTCAGGCAGGCCTGCCCCCGCTCAAGGAGGGGCGGACCTTCGAGCACGCACCGGCGAAGTTCATCTTCATCGCCCTCCTGGTAATGATCGTCCTCGGCCACCTGCTGGTCTTGATCCTCTTTGTCGTCAGATGATCGCCGGGCTCAGCCGCGTCGCCGCGCACGAGTGAGCTCCGCGGCCTCCCGCTCGTCGGAGACCGCCGGCGGCGAGCCCGGCAGGGGCCTGCCCGCCGGCTCCGTCATATAGAGCACGGCGATGCCGCCCAGGAGTCCCGCGCCGGCCAGATAGAAGCCGGGCACCAGCCGGTTGCCCGTGAGGTGCACCAAGGCCTCGTTGACCAGTGGAGTCGTGCCGCCGAACAGCGACACCGACAGGTTGAACGCCACCGAGAGAGCGCCGGCTCGTACCTCCGTGGGGAACAGCGCCGGCAGGGTGGCCGGTGCGGTGCTGTCGAAGCACAGGAACATGAGGCCGACCAGCATGCAGCCCAGGAAGATCGACAGTAGATCACCGTGCCGGATCACCCCGAACGCCGGCACGGCACCGATGACCAGCAGCACGCACCCGGTCATGATCACCGGCCTGCGCCCGACCCGGTCGGAGAGCCGGCCGACGAGCGGGACCAGCACCATGAGCACGACCATGACGGCCGCCACCACCATGAGGGCGGCCCCCTGCGGCACGCCCAGTTCGGCAGTTAGATAGCTCGGCATGTAGGACGTGAGCATGTAACTGCTCACGTTGAGCGCCATGACCAGCCCGAGACACACCAGCAGCGGCCGGCGCTGCTCGACGAAGATCCGCCGTAGCTCGGCGCGCAGCGCGGTGTCCCGCACGGGGGCGCGGCGGCTCAGCTGCTCATAGGCCGGGGTCTCCCCCAGCCTCAGCCGCAGGTACAGCCCGGCGAGGCCGAACGGGCCGGCGACCAGGAACGGGATCCGCCAGCCCCACGCGAGCATGTCGCGATAGGGCAGCGTCTCGCTCAGCGCGGTGACCAGCACCGCCCCGAGCACATACCCGCCCAGCGTGCCGAACTCCAGCCAGCTGGCCAGAAAGCCACGCCGACGGTCGGGCGAGTGCTCGGCGATGAAGGTCATGGCCGAGCCGTACTCGCCCCCGGTCGAAAAGCCCTGCACGAGCCGGCCGACCAGCAGGAGCACCGGGGCCCAGACACCGATCGTCGCGTAGGACGGGATGAGGCCGATGCACAAGGTCCCGATGGCCATCATGATCATCGTGGTGACGAGGACCCGCTTGCGGCCGATGCGGTCGCCGAGCGGACCGAAGAACAGCCCGCCGAGGGGCCGTACGAGGAACGCGGCGGCGAAGGTGGCGAACGCTGAGATCAACTGCACCGGCGTGCTGGCGCCGGGGAAGAACACCTTGCCGATGATCACGGCGAGATAGCTGTAGACCCCGAAGTCGAACCACTCCATCGCGTTGCCGACGGCGGTGCCGGTGATGGTCCGGCGCAGCGTCGACTCATCGACCACGGTGACCGCGCCCCCCGCGTCGTCGGCTCCCCCGGTGTCGCTACTCACACCCGTCGCGCATCCCTCTACCCGTGCACAGCGGTACGAGTGAGCTGTGCCTCGGACGGTGATACCCGTACGGGGCCACCGGACTCCTCCAGGACCGTCGGCCGTTCAGCGGCCGGAGTCGGCCGGAGCGTGCAGAAGGCGGTGGCCGACGATCAGGCTGCGTGCGGCGCTGACCGCGTGGTCCGCCACCGCGTCGTGGCCCTGGGGGTGCGGGGGACCGGGAGTGAAGGCGCCACCGAGTTGCAGGCCGGCGTAGCCATGGGCCAGCGCGGTGTGATGCTCGAGGAGTTCCAGGGCGGCATGGATGCCACCCGTTGAGGCCGCCATGGCCAGCCGCAGGAGCTCCGCGACCAGCGCACGTGTCGCATCGCGGAGTTCGCCATCGTGCCGGTCCTGGAGCGCGGGGGTGAAGATGAGGTCGAAGCCGGCCCGGCGCTCGATCACGAAGCGGCTGTAGACGCCGGCTGTCGCGGCGAGCCGCTCGACCGGATCGCCCGGGTCAGGTGCCGTGCCCACGGCCGTACGGATCTTGTGGGTGAGCTGCCGCGTGGCCGCCGAAGCGGCCGCGGCCAGCAGGCTCTCCCGATCCGGGAAGTGCCGGTACGGAGCCGCGGCGCTCACCCCGACCCGCCGGGCCGCCTCGGCGACGGAGAACCCGGCCACACCCGCCTCGGAGATGAGGTCCAGTGCCGCGTCGATCAGCGCGGCCCGCAGGTCACCGTGGTGATAGGCGCGCCGCTCAGCGCCGCCCTGCTCTCCCATCCCTACCCCCTTCCTGGTTTGACGCGATGTCCAGGGCAACCCTACGGTCATGTGAGCCCCCTCTTACATAGTGGTGGCGTGACATTGATAGAGGAGCTTCATGCGCGCGAACGTGATATACGGCAAGGGTGATGTGCGGGTAGAGGACCGCCCGGACCCGAGCATCCAGCGGCCCACGGACGCGATCGTCCGCGTGGTCGCGTCCTGTGTGTGCGGGTCGGACCTGTGGCCCTATCGCGGTGTGGCGCCCGTCGAGTCGCCACGCCCGATCGGCCACGAGTTCGTCGGCATCGTCGAGGAGACCGGTGACCAGGTCCGTACGGTCAAGGCCGGCGACTTCGTCATCGCTCCGTTCGTGGCGAGCGACGGCATCTGCCCGCAGTGCCGCAACGGCATCACGACCTCCTGCGACCACCGCGCCAACTGGGGCGAGGCCGACGAGGACGGCCTGCACGTCGACGGCGGCCAGGGCGAATACGTCCGCGTGCCCTGGGCGGACGGCACCCTGGTCGCGACGCCGAGCGCACCCGACACGACACTGATCCCGAGCCTGCTCACGCTGTCGGATGTGATGTGCACCGGGCATCACGCGGCGGTGGCCGCGCGGGTCGGCCCGGGCCAGAGCGTCGTGGTCGTCGGAGACGGCGCCGTAGGCCTGTCCGGTGTGCTCGCAGCGCGCCGCCTGGGCGCCGAGCGCATCATCGCGATGTCACGGCACGCCTCCCGGCAGGCGCTGGCCACCGAGTTCGGCGCGACCGACATCGTCGCCGAGCGCGGCGAAGAAGGCGCCGCCAAGGTCCGTGAGCTGCTCGGCGGAGTGCTCGCCGACGCGGTGCTCGAGTGCGTTGGCACCAAGCAATCCATGGACCAGTCGCTGGCCGTCACGCGGCCCGGTGGCCACCTCGGCTATGTCGGCGTCCCCGCGGGCGGCCCCGAGCTGCCGATCGGCAAGATGTTCGGCGAGAACATCAACGTCGGCGGCGGCATCGCGCCGGCCCGTACGTACATCCCGGAGCTGCTGACCGATGTGCTGTCCGGCGCCATCGACCCGGGCCGGGTCTTCGACCTGACCCTGCCGCTGGAGAAGGCCCCGGAGGCCTACGTCGCCATGGACGAGCGCACCGCGATCAAGGTTCTGCTGCAGCCATAGCACATGCCTCCGGCGTTGGCGCTGGGGCCCTCGACGTCGCGACCAGGGGAATAACCAGGCACTTTGCAGGCTTGCCGTCCACATGTCTGAGATGAAATACCGTCGCCTCGGCGACTCTGGTCTGGTGGTGTCCGTGGTCGGCCTCGGCGCCAACAACTTCGGCTGGAACGGCCGTGTCGACGCCGAGGGAACCGTCAAGGTCGTCGACGCCGCCCAGGAGGTCGGCGTCACCCTGATCGACACCTCCGACTCCTATGGCGACTCGGAGGAGTTGCTCGGCGAGGCGTTGAAGGGCCGGCGCGACGAGTTCGTGCTCGCGACCAAGTTCGGCAGCGACCTGAAGGGCGCCAACGGCCCTGACTGGGGCGCACGCGGCTCGCGCCGCTACATCCGGCGCGCCGTCGAGCGGTCGCTGCGGCGGCTCCAGACCGATCACATCGACCTCTACCAGCTGCACTTCCCCGACCCGGCCACCCCGCTGGAGGAGACGCTGGAGGCGCTCACC
>JAOPYH010000135.1 GCA_025964715.1 Streptosporangiaceae bacterium
CGCATCTCATCAGACTCGATGCCCCTTAGAGCGTCGTAGTCAAGCACGACACAGCGGATACCCCGATCTTCGGCGAGCGTCCTGGCCTGCGGAGCGATGCTCTGAGCAGCCAGGACGCCGCCCACGGGCGCGATCGTCGTGTCTCGGTTCAGGAACTCCAGGTACCTCGTGAGCTGCTCTACGGCGTCGATTGTGGCCCGTCGCTTGACCTCTACGGCCCAGTGCCTAGGCTTGACCGTAGCGAGTTCTTCGCGGGACATGGCCCCGTCGATCTCGCCGCGCCGCTTGATCTCCACGGCCACGGTCCCGTGCGCGGAGTCGCGGCACAGGATGTCGACCGGGCCGATGGCGGTCGGGTACTCCCGCCGCACCAGCGTCCAGCCCTGGCCGAGCGTGGTGATGTGCTCGGCCAGGAGCTCCTGCAGGTGTGCCTCGACGCCGTCCTTGCGCAGACCCGGGTCCAGCCCCAGCTGATGACTGGAGTCGTGCAGGATCTCCTCGATGGTGAGGATCAGCCGCTCGCCGGACTTGCTGTGGGTGACGGTCCACCGTGCGATGGCATTGCCGCCGTCATCATCGATGGCCTCCTCGCGGAGGGTGCACGGGGGGTTCATCCAGTTCAGCGGCTTGAAGGCACGGTCGTCCGCGTGAATCGATACCGACTTGTCGGCCTTTATCAAGACAAGGCGCGGAGCCATGGGGAGATGGGCCGTGAGGCGGCCGACGTAGTCGACGCTGCAGCGGGCGATGACGAGACGCACGATCCACCACCCTAGTGAACCGGGCTGCCCGCGCGCCCGCCGGCCCGTACGATCGGTTCGGTGGGACGTGTGGGACGGCCGTACGCGCCGATCATCAGGTGGCCTGTGACGGTCGAGGACCGCGCACCGGGCGACATGCGCATCAGGCGTGCGGTGTTCGAAGACGACCGTGCCCTCGCGGCCCTGGACCAGTCCACGTGGGGGCCGGACAACGCGGTCAGTCCGCCCCCGCATCCGGATGCCGCCTTCTTCGACCTCGCCAGTCCGCCTGAGCAGTTCCTGATCGCCGAGCGCTCCGGCCGGCTCGTCGGCTTCATCCGGCTGGTCCAGCCGGTCACCCTGCCCAGTGGCGACCACGTACGGCAGATCCAGGGGTTCGCCGTCGACCCGGCCGAGCAGGGCCGGGGGCTGGGCCGGATGCTGCTGGAGGCGGCTTGCCAGGAGGCCCGCCGCCAGGGCGCGCTGCGCATCACGCTGCGGGTGCTCTCGGTGAACGCCCGGGCCCGGAGGCTGTACGAGGCGGCGGGGTTCGCGGTCGAAGGCGTCCTTCCGGACGAGTTCTTCATCGAGGGCCGCTATGTGGATGACGTCCTGATGGGCCGCAGCGTCCCCAGGACCTGATTCCGGTGTGCCCCTGAGGCCTCTGTGGCCGCTGGGAAAGGGCCGGGGGACCGGCACTGACATGTGGCCTAGACGTTGTGCCTCGCACTGATTAACGTCGCAGAGGCGGGTTACTCCCGACGGAGAAAGGAACCCCCATGTCCCTCGACGTGTCTCCCGAACTCCTCGAAACGGCCGAGCGCGGTGACGTCGACGACGCGGCTTTCGTCGACTGTATTCGGACATCGCTTCCGTACGCCTGGGAAATGATCAGCGGTCTCGTCGCCCGGCTCCAGGTGGACGGTGGGGAGTTCGCCGACAACCAGACCCCTCCACCGGACGAGCAGGCGCGCGGCCAGCTGCTGCGGGTGCTCGCCAGCGACGCGATGCGCGACACGCTCGAGCGCTACTTCGGCGTCAAGCTCGCGTTCCAGAACTGCCATCGCGTCGCGGTGTTCCCGGCCGCCGGGGCGAAGGGTGAGACCTACCGCCGGTTCGTGACGCCTCGCGCGCAGATCCTCAACCAGTCCCCGGAGCTCCGCGACTGCTGACCTACCCCTTCTCGCCGTGATCTTGCAGTTGTTCGGACGAACGACTGCAAGATCACGGCATGGGAGCGAGCAGCCTCAGGGCGCAGCGGCCCGCACGTGCGGGAGCACTTCTGCGCCGAGGCGGGCGATCGTCTCGAGGGTGCGCTCCCGGGAGCCGGTGCAGTCCACCAGCAAGATGATGTGGCGGATGCCGGTCTTCGCCATGGTCTCCGACAGCGCGGCGACGCAATCGTCCGGGGCGCCCACCGGATGCAGGCCGCACAGCAGCCTGGTGTACTCCCCGGCGTCCCGCGGGGCGCGCGGCCGGCCGTCGACCGGGACATAGCCGTCCAGCCCGGGACCGAGCCAGCGCGGCAGTTCCCGATTGACGAGCCGCACCGCCTCCGCCCGGGTGTCCGCCACATGGGCGATCCCGGTGGCGATGTGCCGCGCTGGACCGCCGGCCTGGGCATAGCGGGCTACGGCCTCGGCCTTCTCGGCGTCCCCGGCGTGCATGCCGAGCAGCATCGGCAGCCCGCGCGCCGCGGCCAGCGCCTCGGTGGCCGGGGAGGTGCAGGCGACCACGACCGGGAGCGGCGCGGCCGGACGCGGCACCACTGGCACCTCGCGGAAGCTGAAGTCGCGCCCTGACCAGGAGACCCGCTCCTCCGACAGCCAGCTGAGCAGCAGATCGAGGGATTCGGGGAACCCGTTCTCGAACCGCTCGATGCCGGTGCCGAACACCTCCAGGTCCATCCATGGCCCGCCGCGGCCCACGCCGAGCCGGAACCGGCCGCCGGACACCAGGGACAGCAGCGCGGCCTGCTCGGCCAGCGCGACCGGGTGCTGGTTCGACAGCACGCTCACGGCCGTACCGACATCGACCCTGGTGGTGGCACCGAGCAGGTAGCCCGCCAGGGTCACGGCCGACGGGCACACGCCATAGGACATGAAGTGGTGCTCGGCCACCCACACGTCGTCGAATCCGGCATGCTCGGCGGCCACGGCCGCCTCGACCGTACGGGCGAGCGCGTCGCCGTGGCTTTGACCGGGAAATTGGCCGGCCGGCAGGAAGACCCCAAAGCGCACGTGCCCTTCGTACCAAAGAAAGTGTCTGCGAGACTCGGGAGCCGGTGAATCGGCGGACAGGAAGTGAGCGGTGATGAGCGGGTTCCGCAGGGTCGGAGTCGTCGGGCTCGGCACGATGGGTGCCGGGATCGCCGAAGTCGTGGCCCGGGGTGGATACGACGTCGTGGGCGTCGAGGTCGACGAGGCGGCGCTGGCACGCGGCCGCGCGCACCTCGAGAGCTCGACCGGCCGGGCGGTCAGGCGTGGCAAGCTGACCGAGGAGGACCAGGCCGCCATCCTCCACCGGATCGCGCCGGCCACGGACTTCACGGCACTCGGCGACTGCGACCTCGTGATCGAGGCGGTGCCGGAGCGGCTCGCGCTCAAGCGGACGGTGTTCGCCGAGCTCGACCGGGTGTGCCGGCCGGATGCGGTCCTGGCCACCAACACCTCCTCGCTGTCGGTGACCGACATCGCCGTGACCACCGAACGCCGCGCGGCCATCGTGGGAGTGCACTTCTTCAACCCGGCGCCGGTCATGAAGCTGGTCGAGGTCATCGGCACGGTCCTGACCGAGGAGGGCAACGTGGCCAGGGTCGCCGAGTTCGTCCGTGGCCTCGGCAAGGTGCCCGTCACGATCGGAGACCGGGCCGGCTTCATCGCCAACCGGCTGCTGTTCGGCTATCTCAACCAGGCGGCGTGGATGTACGACTCCGGCCACGCGAGCCGTGCGGACATCGACACCGCGATGAAGGCCGGGGCCGGCCTGCCCATGGGGCCGCTGACGCTGCTCGACCTCATCGGCCTGGACACCTCCCTCGAGGTCCTGGAGGCGGTCTATCGCGAGACCCGGGACCGCAGGCACGCGCCCGCGCCGATCCTGCGGCAGCTCGTCACGGCCGGGCTGCTCGGCCGCAAGACCGGCCGCGGTTTCTACGCCTACGACAAGCCGGGCTCGGCGGTGGTGGCCGACGGCCCGGCGGAGGCATCCCCTCAGGACCATTCGCCGGAGCCCGGGTCTCAGGCCGCCGGGCCGCCGCTGGTCGGGATCATCGGCTCGGAAGATGTCGCGCTCTCCCTCATCGAGGCCGTCGCGCGCGCGGGCCGTGAGGTCAGGTTCGTATCGTCTGATCGGCCGCACGAGCTCGCCGGCTGCGATCTGTTGATCGAGGCGGGCGCGGAGGGCCCCGAGGCCAAGCGGGCCCTCATCGCGGCGCTGGACGACGTCGCACGGCCGGGGGCCGTGGTCGCGACCGTCGCCTCCACCGTGCCCGTGATCGACATCGCGACCGCCAGCGCACGCCCCGGAAAGGTGGTCGGCCTGCACGTCGCCGAGCCCGGCACCCAGGTGGTCGAGATCGTCTCCACGGTCCTCAGCGACCCGGACACGGTCACCCGCGCCGTCGCCTTGGCCGAAGGGCTCGGCCTGCGGCCCGTACGCTGCCGCGACCGGGCCGGGTTCATCATCGACGCGCTTCGCTTCCCCTACCTCAACGACGCCGTGCGGATGATGGACGCCGGCTATGCCGACGCCGAGTCCATCGATGCCGCCATGACGCTCGGCTGCGGATATCCCATGGGCCCGATCACCGACCTGGGCCGGCTCGGCGCGGAGCGGGCGGACGGCGTCCTTCGGGCTCTCTACGCCGAGACCCGCGAGCCGGCGCTCGCGCCCGCACCCTTGCTGCGGGAGTACGTCACGGCGGGCCGCAGGCTCCGCTGACGCCTGGTGGCGGGATCACGGGTGGTACGCCCGGGTCCGTACCCTTATGGCATGAGCCCCCGTAAGAACCGGCGGAACGGTGAGGACCGCCCGGCCGTCAGTGGGTCCTGGTCCGGTGGGCTCCAGCAGACCGAAGAGGGCCCGGACGGTGACTGGGTGGTCCGCACGGTGGTGCCCGCGAACGCCACCAAGCCGTACCGCTGCCCGGGCTGCGACCAGGAGATCCCGCCGGGGACAGGGCACGTGGTCGCCTGGCCGCTGGACTCGCGCGGCCTCGAGGACCGGCGGCACTGGCATCGCGGCTGCTGGCAGGCACGGCTGCGGCGTGCTCCCCGGACGCAGCGCTCTCGGGGCGCACCGCGGTACTGACAGCGGTTTCGAGTCACTGAGTTTTGAGCCACTGTGTGTTCAGCCGCGAGACACGAGCGACTGAGTCACCGAGTCACGGACAGGGAGACAGCAGATGGGGGAGATCCGCGCTGGTTCGGTGCTGCCGGCACGGCGGGAGCCGATCACGTTGAACACGGCCGACGGCCTCGAGCTGGTGGGAGAACTGGCCCTCCCGGCCGAGCGGCCGCCGGTGGCCACCCTCGTGTGCCTGCATCCGCTGCCGACGCAGGGCGGCATGATGGACAGCCACGTGCTCCGCAAGGCCGCCTACCGGCTGCCCGCGCTCGCCGGCATCGCCGTACTGCGGTTCAACACCCGGGGGACGACGTCCGAGCGGGGTAGCAGCCAGGGCGAGTTCGGCTCCGGCGAGACCGAACGCTACGACGTCGCGGCGGCGCTGGAGTACACCGAATATCACGACCTTCCACGCCCGTGGCTGCTCGGCTGGTCCTTCGGCACCGAGCTCGCCCTCAAGTGGGGCCGCGACCCCCTGGTCGAGGGTGTGATCCTCCTGTCGCCGCCGTTGCACCGCACGACGGATGAGGACCTCGACGCCTGGGCCGCGGACGGCAGGCCGGTGCTCGCGCTCGTGCCGGAGCTGGACGACTATCTGCGCCCGGCGGAGGCGGCTGAGCGATTCGAACGGATTCCGCAGGCTCGGGTGCACCCCGTCGACAAGGCCAAGCACCTGTGGGTCGGCGAGCCGTATGTCCGGATCGTGCTCGACCAGATCGTCAAAACGGTGGCCCCGGAGGCGTACCCGTTGCCGGTCGAATGGGACAGCGAGACCGCGTAGCCGCGTCCCGGGCCGAAACCGGACGGCGGATCACGGCCGGACACGGCCACGGTCTCAGGAGAACGCTCATCTGGCGCGACGATGGCAATACCGGAACGCATCCCCACATGACTACAGACTGCTGGGGGACGATGAGCATCTCACTGAACGCCCGCGATGTCGGGGAGGGGACGCCCCTCGTGCTGCTGCACGCCTTTCCGTTGTCCTCGGCGATGTGGCTGGCTCAGCGAGAGGCACTGGTCTCACGGTTCCGGGTCATCACCCCGGATCTACGCGGCTTCGGCGGCTCGGTCCTCGGGGACGACGAGCCCTCGATCGACGTCATGGCCGATGATGTGGCGGCCATGCTGGACTCCAAGGGCATCGACCGTGCGGTGATCGGCGGCCTGTCAATGGGCGGCTACGTCGCGATGGCCCTCTGCCGCCGGCACGCCGAGCGAGTGCTCGGGCTGGTGCTCGCCGACACCAGGGGCGACGCCGATTCCGAGGCCGTGCGGGCCGACCGGCTGCGCGTCGCCGACCGGATCCTGGCGGACGAGAGCGTGGCGGTCCTGGTCGAGGAACTGCTGCCGCGACTGGTCGGCCCGACGACCTTACGTCAGCGCGCACTGGTGTACGGCCGGGTGCGCGGGCTCGTGCGGGCGGCACCGCCGCGGGCGGCGGTGTGGGCTCAGCGGGCGATCGCGGGGCGGCCGGAGGCCTTCGGGGTGCTGCGGGACACCCGGGTGCCCGCGCTCGTCATCACCGGCGCCGAGGACGGGCTCACCACCGAGGACGACTCCCGCGCGATGGCCGAGGCGCTCCCGAACGCGGAGCTGATGGTCATCCCGCGGGCGGGACATCTGTCCGCCGTCGAGCAGCCGGAGTTGTTCAACGAGGCGGTGGCCGAGTTCGTGTCCGCGCTCGCCCGTACGGGCTCATAGGCGGCCTGTACGGGCTCATAGGCGGCCTGTACGGGCTCAGGCGGTGTCCTGGCGAGGGAGCACGACCTCACGCACGATGAGGGCCACCGCGGCCGCGGTCGGGATCGCGAGGAGCGCGCCGACTATGCCGAGCAGGGTTCCGCCGATGAGCGCCGCGATGATGGTCACCGCCGGGTGGACGTCCACGGCGCGCCTCATCACCCAGGGCTGGATCAGGTGGTTCTCGATCTGCTGGTAGATGACGAAGAAGATGATGGCGGCGATGCCGGTGCCGGTGCCGGTGAAGAAGGCCACGATCGTGACGAGCGTCGCGCCGATGGTCGCGCCGACCATCGGGATGAACGCGGTCAGGCCCACGATCAGCGCGAGGGGCAGGGCGAACGGAATGTCGGCGATGAACAGGAAGCAGAACGCCGTCGTGCCCGCGATGGTGGCCACCGTGACGGTACCGGCGACGTAGCCGCCGATCCGGCCCAGGATCTCGTCGCCGAGCAGTGCCACACGGGCCCTGCGGGAGCGCGGAGCCATCCGGTAGAAGAAGTTCTTGATGGCCGGCAGCGAGCCGAGGAAGTAGAGCGTGAGGATCAGCACCGTGAGCGCGCTGAACAGACCTCCGACGACGACCTTGCCGACCCCGACGATGCCGTTGACCGCCTGCGTGCCGAAGTTGGCGTTCGTCACGGTGTTCTGCAGCTTGCTGAGCAGCTGATAACGCTGGTCGAGCTCCCTGATCCGCGCGTTGCCCTGCAACTGCTGGATGTACGTGGGGAGGTGGTCGATGAACGCCGAGATCTCATTGGTCAGCGGGGGCACGATGGCGAACCCGAAGCCGACGAAGACCAGCAGGACACCGAGGAACACCACTGCCACGGCCAGCCGGCGGGACACCAGCCGGCGTTGCAGGGCCTCCACGGCGGGGTTCAGCCCGACGGCGAGGAACAGGGAGACGACGACGAGGATGATCACCTGGCGTGCGCTGGTGATCGCCTGGATCAGCATCCAGGCGGCGAAGACCCCGAGCGCGCCGGTGAACCCGAAGACGAAGGGATGCGACCTGCCGAGCGGCTGTCCCGGCCGCCCGAAGGGGCGGCGCTCGTTGACGCCCGCCTCACGGTTGCGTGCCTCGATGTCGGTGAGCGGATCGGCTGCGAGCGGCTGCTCGGCCACGGACGGTGCCGCGGCGCGAGGCTCGGGCACGGACACGCCCCCGGCCTCGGTTATGGCGGGTCCGTCCTGCGGCGCGGCGGCGGATCGGACCTCTCCTGCGGGCTCATCGCTGGTGTCCCCGGTGGTCGCCGAGGATGAGGCGCCGGCTGCCGCTGTCTGGTCCGCACTGGCGCTCTTGTCTGCCACGCCGTCTCCTCGTCGTCGCCTGGGTCTGAGACACCGGAAAGCCTAGGGCTGGTCGTTCGCCGTCCCTAGGCTTTCCGGTTCTCTGTCTGTTATGCGCGCCCGAGAGAGGCGAAGATCACTCCTGCCACCAGTCCTCGTCGTCCTTCTTACCGGCGGGGGCCGGCTTGGGCTTGGGAGTGGCCGCGACCGGAGCAGGTGCGGGCTTGGGCTCGGCCGCCGCGATGGCCGGCTTTCCGGCCGGTGCGGAGATCGCGTCGTCGCCGCCCATCGACGGCTGCATGCCGCCGATCAGGTTGCGCAGCTGGTTGAGGTGGGTGGTGATGCTGTCGCGCTGGCGGGTGAGATCGTCCACCTGGCGCTGAGCCTGCGTGCGGATGCGGTCGGCCTCGGACTTGGTCTCGGCGAGCAGCTGCTCGGCCTGGCTCTTGGCCTCGGCGATGACCTGGTCGGAGTTCTTGCGTGCGTTGGCCACGAGCTGCTTGGCGTGGGAGTCCGCCTCCCGACGGGTCTGTTCCGCCTGCTGTGTGGCCTTGCTGGCCCGCTGCTCGGCGGACGCCGCTCGCTGCTCCGCCTCGGCGACCAGCTTGTGCGTGGCCGTCTGGGCGGCGCTGTGCCGCTCGGCGTCCTGCCGGTCGGCCTCCTCGCGCCGGGTGGCGAGCTGGATCTCGAACTCGGCCTCGGCCTGAGCCCGCTGGGCCTCGCTCTCCTCGAGGATGCGCTGGGCCTGGGCCCGCATCTCGTCGGCCTGGCGCTTGGCGGTGGTCAGGATCTCGTCGCGCTCACGCTTGGTGGACGCCCGGAGCTGGGCGACCTCGCGCTCGGTGGTGGTTCGGAGCTTGGCGATCTCGCGCTCCGCGGAGGCGCGCTTCTCCGCGACCTCGTGGTCGGCGGTGGCCCGGAGCTTGGCCACCTCGCGCTCGGTCGTGGAGGTGAGCTCATCGGCCACGCGGTGGGCGGAGGTGCGGACCTCCTCGGCCTCCCGCTCGGCCGCGTTGCGCATGTCGTCGCCCTCGCGCTGGGCGGTGGCGCGCAGCTCGGCGGCCTCGTTCTCCGCCGTCGCACGATGCTCGGCGGCGTCGACCTTGGCGGCCGCCTTGATCTCGTTGGCCTCGGAGCGGGCCGCCTGAACGAGCTCGGTCGCCTGCTCCTCGGCGAGACGCAGGAGCTGCTCGATGCGGGCGCCGAGTCCGGAGTAGGTGGGGCGTTCCTGCTCCTGGAGCTGCCGGTGGGCGTCGGAGAGCTCGCGCTGCAGAGCCTGCGTCTGCTCGCGGGTCTGGCGGACCTCGTTCTCGAGCTTCTTGATCTCTTCGTCGACTTGGTGTCGGTCGTAGCCGCGAAGCACCACGTCGAACTCAAGTGGGGGCGTGTCTTCGAAGAAGTTGCTGAGCTGGGCGTCGATGTCGGACTGCATGGGCTCAATCCTGAGGTGACGAGACGGCTTCGGGTAGTTCCGGGACCGGTTGATCGCCTGGTCGGCTGGACCCATGGGTCCCAGACCTTTCCCGGCGATAGCAGCGTACTCCGGGTGCTGCCGTGTTGGGGGCTCATCTAGACGCACTGCGTGTTTTGTCGTGTCTGCGTTGTTTCGGGGTTGGGCAGTGAGCGCGTCTGTCGTCGCCCGCCAATAGTGACAAAGGCTTTATTATGTCTACAAAATGGTCTGGCGGTGTACTTCTGCGTGACCGGCTGATTGCGATCCGATTACGATCCCGATCGCCCGCCCATCGCCTCAGGCCTTCTGTACCAGCTCGGTCAGCACGCCGTGACAATCCTTCGGATGCAGGAAGGTGATGCGCGATCCCATCGAACCGGGCCGCGGTGCGTCATAGAGGACCCTGACCCCCCTGCCGGCGATGCCGTCCGCCTCGTCCTGGACGTCACCATCGGTCCCGAACGCGATGTGGTGCACGCCCTCGCCGTTCCTGGCGAGGAACTTGGCGATGGGGGAGTCCGGACGGACCGGCTCGAGCAGCTGGATGGAGGTCGCTCCGCCGTCTCCGGCGTCGTTGACCTTCAGCATCGCCTCCCGCACGCCCTGCTCCTCGTTGAGCTCCACATGGACATCGGTGAAGCCGTAGGTCTCGCGGTAGAACTCGACGGTCGCGTCGAGGTCGTGGCAGGCGATCCCGATGTGGTCGATGCGGGTGAGCACGTCTATGTCTCCTTGATCGTGACTTGCTTGACGACTTGCTGCGGGGCCGGTCCGTGGGAATGGAGGTGTGCTGTCCCTAGGTATGGTGGCAAACGTCACCGCCCAACCCGCGTGGAGGTCCCCGCATGCCATCGAACTCCGTCGTCGTCGCCGGAGCGCGGACGCCGATCGGCCGCCTGCTCGGGTCGCTCAAGGACTTCTCCGCGGTGGACCTGGGCGGCATCGCGATCAAGGCGGCGCTGGAGCGCGCCGGCGTGCGCGGCGACCAGGTCGGCTACGTGATCCTCGGCCAGGTGCTCCAGGCGGGCGCCGGCCAGATCCCCTCCCGCCAGGCGGCCGTGAAGGCCGGCATCCCGATGACCGTCCCGTCCCTCACCATCAACAAGGTGTGCCTGTCCGGCCTGGACGCGATCGCGCTCGCCGACCAGCTGATCAGGGCCGGTGAGTTCGACGTCGTGGTCGCGGGTGGCATGGAGTCGATGACCAACGCTCCCCACCTGCTGCCCAAGTCCCGCGCGGGCTTCAAGTACGGCTCCATCGAAGTGGTCGACTCGATGGCCCATGACGGCCTCAGTGACGCCTTCGACCACGTGTCGATGGGCGAGTCGACCGAGGGCTACAACGCCAAGCTCGGCATCACGCGCGAGGAGCAGGACGAGTTCGCCGCGCGCTCCCACCAGCGCGCCGCCGCGGCGATCGAGAAGGGCCTGTTCGACGAGGAGATCGTCCCGGTCGAGATTCCGCAGCGGCGGGGTGAGCCCGTGGTGTTCGCGGCGGACGAGGGCGTACGGCCGGACACGACGGCCGAGTCGCTGGGCAGGCTGCGGCCGGCCTTCAGCCCGGACGGCACCATCACCGCGGGCACCTCGTCCCAGATCTCCGACGGAGCCTGCGCCGTGGTCGTGATGTCCCGGGCCAAGGCAGAGGAGCTCGGCTGGTCGTCGTCGGGCGCCCGGACCTGGCTGGCCGAGATCGGTGCGCACGGCAACGTGGCCGGCCCGGACAACTCGCTGCAGTCGCAGCCTTCCAATGCGATCAGGCATGCCCTGGGGAAGGAGGGCCTGGACGTCGACGCGCTCGACCTGATCGAGATCAACGAGGCCTTCGCTTCGGTGGGGATCCAATCGATGCGCGACCTCGGCGTCGACGCCGACAGGGTCAACGTGAACGGTGGCGCGATCGGGCTCGGTCACCCGATCGGAATGTCCGGCGCCCGCATCCTGCTGCACCTCGCGCACGAGCTCAGGCGGCGTGGCGGCGGCGTCGGCGCGGCGGGCCTGTGCGGCGGTGGCGGCCAGGGCGACGCCCTGATCATCCGCGTCCCCGGCGCCTGACCGCAGAGGCCCACGGCCGGGGTACTTACCTCACGGCCCTGCGATCATCGGAAGAGCAGGCCACGGAGAGACGGTTCAGGGAGGTGCGTGGGTGCGGACGGTTGATGTCGGCGACCTGGTGGCGCGGGCGCGTGAGGGGTCGCCGCGGGCGCTGGCCCGGCTGATCACGCTGGTGGAGAACGCCTCGCCCCACCTGCGCGAGGTCATGGCCGCCCTCAACCCGCACGCCGGCACCGCGCAGATCATCGGGCTGACCGGGTCGCCCGGGGTGGGCAAGTCCACGTCGACGAGCGCGCTCGTCACGGCCTTCCGCAAGCACGGCCGGCGTGTAGGGGTGCTCGCCGTGGACCCGTCGTCACCGTTCACGGGTGGCGCGCTGCTCGGCGACCGGGTCCGGATGCAGGACCACGCCACCGACCACGGCGTCTTCATTCGCTCGATGGCCAGCCGCGGCCACCTCGGCGGGCTCGCCTGGGCGACGCCCCAGGCCATCCGGGTCCTCGAGGCCGCGGGCTGTGACGTCATCCTGGTGGAGACCGTCGGCGTCGGGCAGGCCGAGGTCGAGATCGCCTCGCTGGCCGATTCCACCATCGTGCTCCTCGCGCCCGGCATGGGCGACTCGATCCAGGCGGCCAAGGCCGGCATTCTCGAGATCGCCGACGTCTTCGTGGTGAACAAGGCCGACCGCGAGGGCGCGCACCAGACCGTGCGGGACCTGCGCAACATGATCGCCCTGGCCGGCAAGGACGGGCTGGACGACTGGAGGCCGCCGATCGTCTCCACGGTGGCGTCCAAGAGCGAGGGCATCGACGAACTGATGGAGCGGCTGGACAAGCACTATGCCTGGCTGGCCGGTTCGGGCATGCTCCGCAAGCGCAGGCTCACCCGGGCCCGCGACGAGGTGGAGGCGATCGCGGTCACGGCGCTGCGTGAGCGGATGGGGGACCTGCACGGCCACCAGCGCCTCGACGTCCTCGCCGCCAAGGTGCTCGACGGCCTGTGCGACCCCTATGCCGCCGCGGACGAGCTCGTCGCCGCGGTCACCGACGCCGGCCGCTGAGGCCGGCCGCTCGCCCGGCTCACTGTTCGCCGGTGATGGTGACCGTGACGGTCTTGAAGCCCAGGGCCTTCAGCAGGTTGCCCACCATGAGCTTGGTGTTCTGGTCGGCGCGGTCGCGCAGCCCGCTCTCCGTGGCGGCCGTCTGGATCTTCTGGGCGGCGAGCACGTTGAGCTGCTGCTGATTGTTCGGGGCGCTGCCGAAGAAGTCCCCGATCCGGTTCGTGAGGCCGCGCTGGCTGGCGTAGACGTAGCTGCGCGACGAGTTGAGGTTCGTCGGCTCCAGCTGCGCGTGCGGGAGCGTGACCGTCGCGACCGTACGGTCCTTGTTCACCGTCACGGCACCTGAGCCGAGCTTGGCGAAGTCCACGTAGGCGTCCACACTGCCGTTGCCGATGAAGAGGGTGCGCTGGCCGCGGATTGCGCGGGGCAGGAAGGTGGCGTCCTTCTCCAGGTCCACGATCACCTGGAAGTTGCCGCTCGCGGCCTCGTAGCGGGACAGATCGCGGATGGACTGCAGCAGCACCGGCCCGCTGCGGTCCTTGGTCTTCTCGGCGAAGGGGTTGAGGGAGTTCGGGATCAGGTGCATCACCTGGGCCGCCAGCACGATGGCGACGACTGTCACGGCCAGCAGCAGTGCCGTCCGCAGGCCTCGTCCGCGGCCGGCCCGGGTCGGGTCGCTCTGGCCGGCGCGGCCGGGGTCATCAGTCTGTCCGGTCACCGGACGGCTCCGTTCGCTGTGCCGTTCATCATCGAGCTCGGGGCGTGCCATGGGTGTGACCTTCCCCGCGGGGCTACGATCCCACCATCACGATGCCATCTCGCACGGTGCCATCTCGCACGGCCCCGGCTCATGACGCCGCCTGGGGACGGGTCGCGTGGTGGCGCAGATCCATGTCCTGGCCGGCCTGCCGCACCTCGATGAGCGAGGCGCTGCGCAGGTGCGCCTCATGTGCCGCCTTGCCGCCGCGGAGGCCGAACAGCCTCTTGCTGAAGAGGATGTAGGCGATCAGCGCCACATTGATCACCAGAGCTCCGACGCGGACCACGGTGATCCGCTCGGTGAGCTCGTAGATCTCGATCGGCAGCCCGAAGGCCGTCGCGATCACCGCGAAGTATTCACCCCAGCGCTTGAGCAGCCACAGGCCGACGGCCTCGATGAGCTCGACGGCGGCGTAGGCCAGCAGCCCGACGGCGACCCAGCCGAGCGTGCTGGTCTTGAGCTCGAGCACGTGCCGGATGCTCATCACGATCTTGGAATGGTCGAGATCCCAGCCCACCTTGTCCGCCAGCGGGCGCAGCAGCGGCAGGTCCTGTTCGAAGATCTTCTGGATGGAGCCGCGATGTGCGGAGAACCGCCACACCCCGTAGGCCGCCGCGAGGACGAGCAGGGCGCGGATGCCACGCTCCACGGCGAAGAACCGCATGATGAAGGCGTCTCGCACCTGCTTGCCCCGCATGACGAGCGGCGCCTGATCCGCGGGACCACGGCCGTGCGGCTCGCCGTGGGTGTAGGTCCCGCAGCGCAGGCACCGCCAGGCGTCTCCGGCGGCCGTGGCGACGTGCAGGTCGTCTCTCAGCGCTGGCTCGTCGGGCGCATAGGTGATGTGCCCCTTGCGGGCGCAGGTGAGCAGGCTCCAGTCCACACCGCCATCGTTTCAAAGACCGGCGCCTTTCGGGGGAATCGCCGGTGCGAAAACCATTGCCGACCCGTTTTCCGTTGTGACATGGGTCATAAGCAGGACGGGAACGCCCACGGTGTGCCGCGCCGTTTTGACAACCGTGGATATCGTGCGCATTCTCCGCGTCGTCTCCCTCGCAGAGGCGACGTCGTTCCTGTTGTTGCTTGCGGCCACCGCCGTGAAATACGGTGCGGGCGCCCCCCAGGGGGTGAAGGTCCTCGGGCCCATACATGGCGTGCTGTTCCTGGCCTATGTGGCCCTGGTCCTCCTCGCCCGCGAGCGGACCGGCTGGGACCCCAGGCGCACGGTCCTCGCTCTGTTCGCCGGCGTCGTCCCGGTCGCGCCGTACTTCGTCGAGCGACACTGGCTGCGCACGCCCCAGGCCCTTATCGGAAGTCCGACTCCGTGAGCGTGCACCGGCGATAGCCGGTGAAGTTCGTGCGCAGCCAGGCGCGGCGCCGCTGTTCGCCCCAGCCGGCGAACCGGCGGGCGGCCGCGGTCCCCGGGACGTGCCTGGGCTCGTCGTCGAGCAGCCAGGCGCTGACCATCACGCTGTAGGCCGCGGCCCGGGCGTGCCGTGGGTCCGAGCAGGCGCGGCCGTCCACGAGGCCCTCCCGCAGCTCCTCCTCAACCCGGTCCTCGTAGCCAGGGGCGAGGTCGCTCAGATGGATGTGCGCGATGCCGTCGCGGACCGAGACGGGCTCGTGCTCGGGCCGCTGCTCCACCCGCACGAGCGCGCCCGGAGTGCCGGTGAGCCGTGCCGCCAGCGGAGTGACCTTCGCCACGAGCGATGGCAGTGCCGTTCGCAGTGCCGGGTGCACGCACACGGTGAGCGGCCACTCGCGGCAGGCCAGCCCGCTCGGTGACGGGACGACCGCTACTCCGTCGTAGCCGTGCAGGCGCTCCGTGCTGAAAGCCGTGAGGAGCAGCGTGGCCAGGAGCGGGAGGGCGAGCGGCAGCGCCGGGAGCCTGGGCCCTGTCACGAGGAGCACATAGCCGAGGATCAGGGCCGCGGTGAGGCCGGCCGACCACAGCGCCTCATGGGCCAGGACCCCGCTCCGCAGGCCCGCGAACGGCGCCACGGGCCCCAGGTTCGCGGGCGGGAGCAGGCTCCACCAGGACGAGCCTGTGGGGCGTAACCCGGTCCACGACCATGTCGCACCGGCCGTGAGGACCACGACGAGCGCGTGCGGCACGAGCCGGCCGGCCAGATAACCGATCACCACGTACGCCACCAGCGTCGTGGCGCCGGTCAGGACGCCGAGCGGGTGCAGCCGGCCGGCCTCGTCCCGTAGCACCGTGTGCGCCACCATCACGGTCATGACCACGCAATACGCGGCGAGTGCCACCGCGGCGAGCAGGCACAGGTCCAGCAGCGGCCCGGTCGCCGGAGAGCGGACCGTCAGGCCGCGCAGGTAGTCGAGCCGGCGCTCCCGCGTGGCCATCCACGCCGCCAGCGCCGCGGCGACGGGCCCGAGCAGCCGAAGCGAGGCGTTCATCGCGACGACCGCGTTGTCCCAGTAGGCCACCCCGGGGATGAGCGTCTGCCACCCGGCGGCGATCCCCACCGCGGCGAGCACGGGCACGGCGAACAGCAGCGCCGTCCGCCTGGCATCGAGCCGGAGGACGCGCCCCAGGTCACACACCAGCGCCGATCCGCTGCGGCCGGGACGGTGGTGTCCCCAGCGGAGCCCGCCGGAGGCGTACGGGCGCCGCGGACGAACGGCGTGGCGGCCGCCTGGCCTCCACCCGCACCTCGGACAGCCGGCCGCGGGCCAGGGTGAAGACCCGGTCACACCTGCCCATCAGCCCATCGGCCGCGGGGGCCGTGAGGACGACGGTCGCGGCGAGTGATCGGATCACCGGCCACAGCTCCATCGCCTTGTCACCGAGCCCCGAGAGCGGCTCGTCCAGCAGCACGAGCCGTGGCTCGTGGACGCAGGTGGCCGCGAGCCCGGCGCGCAGGCGTACGTCCCTGGGCAGCATGCCGAGCTCCGTCCCGGCCACGTCCGCCAGCTCGAATCGCTGGAGTACGGACTCGACCGGGCCAGTCGGCCTGCGTTTGTAGTAGGCCGCGTAGGCGACGAACTCGCTGACCCGCAGGCCGGAGGCCCACGCATAGTCGTCCGGCAGATAACCGAGCCCGGCTCGGGCGCGGCGCAGCTCGGCCGGGTCCCCGGTGTCGTAACCGAGGACCTCTAGGGCGCCGACATGTGGACGGCGCAGTGTGGCGAACGTGGCAAGCAAGGTCGTCTTCCCAACCCCCGGTGGACCGGCCAGGCCGATCACGCCTCCGGCGACGCCGAAGACGCCCGGGCGCAGGATCCACCGCCCCCCGCGGCGGACTCCCATGCCTCGAGCCACGATCGTGGAAACATCCGCGATCATTTAACCCCCCGTTATCGTCATGCGATTGCGACAATCAAGAGAGGTGTATCCGATGGCGGTAATTCCCCCTGTGCCACCCCCGCTCACGCGGGTCAGGACCCATCTTTGCCGTCGCAACACGCATCGACAACCCGACTATAACTGGGCTTGGCGTTGGCTGTCAGCTCTCTTTTGTGCTGGCCAGAAGGTCGCGAAGGGCGGCGTCCGCCGTAGCAGTTACCTTGCTGTTATGGCCGGATTTACGGCTCCACTGGGCGTGAACAGAGCGATATGTTGATTTGCCGCCGCGTGGGCGGCGCTACCGTGTGCGGTGTGGTGAACCCGCTCAACCTGCCGTTCGATCCGATCGCCCGCGCCGGCGAGCTCTGGGAGCGCCGGTGGGGCGCGTCTCCCGCGATGCTCGCGGTCACCTCGATCATGCGCGCGCAGCAGATCCTGCTCGCCGAGCTGGACACGTTGCTCAAGCCGTACGAGCTGACGTTCGCGCGCTATGAGGCGCTCGTGCTGCTCACCTTCAGCCAGGCGGGGACGCTGTCGCTGTCCAAGATCGGAGAGCGGCTCATGGTGCACCCCACCAGCGCCACCAACAGCATCGACCGGCTGGAGCGGCAGGGCTACGTGCGGCGGCGGCGCAATCCGCGCGACGGCCGTGGGGTCCTAGCCGAGATCACCGATGAGGGGCGCGACGTGGTCGAGCGCGCCACCGCCGACCTCATGGGCCGGGACTTCGGGCTCGCGCCCTATGACGACGAGCGGCTGTTGGAGATCTTCGAAGTGCTGCGGGGCCTGCGCGTCGCCGCGGGGGACTTCGCCGCCGAGGAGCCCAGCGGGGGCACACCCTCATGATGGCGTCCCGGCGTGGCGCCGGATACGCGGTGACACCGGATACTAGGACGTCCTAGTATTTGCTCGGGAACACTATCCCGGAGGTGGCACCGTGGACGCACAGGACATCGAGGCAGGCAGACGGCGTTGGCAGGAGCGTTACGACGCCTCCAGCCGGCGTGACGCCGACTTCACCACGCTCTCGGGTGTCCAGGTGGATCCGGTCTACGGCCCCGCGGGGGCGGACCCGCGGATGGAGCGGATCGGATGGCCCGGTGAGTTCCCGTACACCCGGGGGCTCTATGCCACGGGGGCGCGGGGCCGCACCTGGACGATCCGCCAGTTCTCCGGGTTCGGCAACGCCCGGCAGACCAACGAGCGCTACAAGATGCTGCTCGGCGCCGGCGGCGGCGGGCTGTCCGTCGCCTTCGACATGCCCACCCTCATGGGCCGCGACTCCGACGACCCGCGCTCGCTCGGCGAGGTGGGCCACTGCGGCGTGGCGATCGACTCGGCCGCCGACATGGACGTGCTGTTCGACGGCATCCCGCTGGGCGACATCACCACGTCCATGACGATCTCCGGTCCGGCGGTCCCGATCTTCTGCATGTACCTCGTGGCGGCGGAGCGGCAGGGCGTGGCGCTGCGCGACCTCGACGGCACGCTGCAGACCGACATCTTCAAGGAGTACATCGCCCAGAAGGAGTGGCTGTTCCCGCCCGAGCCGCACCTGCGCCTCATCGGCGATCTCATGGAGTTCTGCGCCGCCGAGACCCCCGCCTACAAACCGCTCTCGGTCTCCGGCTACCACATCCGCGAGGCGGGCTCCACGGCCGCTCAGGAGCTGGCGTTCACGCTGGCGGACGGGTTCGGCTACGTCGAGCTGGGGCTGTCGCGCGGCCTGGACCTCAACGCCTTCGCCCCCGGGCTGTCGTTCTTCTTCGACGCGCACATCGACTTCTTCGAGGAGATCGCCAAGTTCCGCGCCGCGCGGCGGATCTGGGCGCGCTGGCTGCGCGACGTCTACGGGGCCACCTCGGAGAAGGCGCTCTGGTTGAAGTTCCACACCCAGACCGCCGGGGTGTCCCTCACCGCCCAGCAGCCGGACAACAACGTCGTCCGGACGGCCATCGAGGCGCTCGCGGCCGTTCTGGGCGGCACGAACTCGCTGCACACCAACGCCCTCGACGAGGTGCTCGCCCTGCCCAGCGAGAAGGCCGCCGAGATCGCGGTGCGCACCCAGCAGGTCATCATGGAAGAGACAGGGGTCGTCAACGTCGTCGACCCGCTCGGAGGCTCGTGGTACATCGAGGCCCTCACCGACCGGCTCGAGGCCGAGGCAGAGGGGATCTTCGCCCAGATCAAGGACATGAGCCCCGACGGCTCCATGACCGGGGGCATCCTGCGCGGCATCGAGGACGGCTGGTTCATGGCCGAGATCGCCGAAGCGGCCTTCATCTACCAGCGGCAGCTCGAGAAGGGCGAGAAGAAGATCGTCGGGGTGAACTGTCACACCGGCACGATCGAGGAGCCCCTCGAGATCCTGCGGGTCGGCCACGAGGTCGAACGGGACCAGAAGAAGGTCCTGGCCGCCCGCCGTGGCGACCGGGACCAGGCCGCGGTGCAAGCCGCGCTCGCCCGGATGGTGCAGGCCGCCCGGGGCCGGGACAACGTGATCCCGGCCATGCTTGAGGCGGCCCGGGCCGAGGCCACGCTGGGTGAGATCTGCGGCGCCCTGCGGGTCGAATGGGGCGACTACTCCGAACCGGCCAGGTTCTGATCTCTGCTCATTGTGCGGGTCGCGCGGCCGCGCGCGGCTTGCGTTAGGTACGGGTACGGGATTGCCCTCGCATGGGGCAGGATGGACACATGCCTTCACCGGACTTCTCGCTGCACGGCGCCGTCGACCTCGGGGCTCGCCAGGCCGCGGCCAAGAAGAAGCAGGACCGCCAGGCGAGTGGCGGCAATGCCTACGTCGTGGACGTCACAGACGACACCTTCAACACCGAGGTCGTCGAACGGTCTCAGGCGGTGCCGGTCCTCGTGGACTTCTGGGCCGACTGGTGCGGCCCCTGCAAACAGCTCGGCCCGATCCTGGAGAAGCTGGCCGGCGAAGCTGCCGGCGGCTGGATCCTGGCCAAGGTCAACATCGACGAGAACCCGCAGCTCGGCGCCTATCTGCAGCAGATGGGCATCCGCGGCATCCCCTTCGTGGCGGTGGTCGTGGCCGGTCAGCTCATGCCGTTCCTCAACGGCGCCGCGCCGGAGCCGCAGGTGCGCCAGGCCCTCGACCAGGTCTTCGCGGCGCTCGAGCAGGAGGGCATCCTGCCCGAAACCCCGGAGGCCGCGGAGGGCGCCGACGAAGCCGGCGCCGAGGAGCCCCCGCAGCCCGAGCCCGAGTCGCCGTACTCCCAGGCCGAGGACGCCCTCCAGCGGGGTGACCTCGACGCGGCCTCGGCCGCGTACGAGCAGATCCTTACGGACGCGCCGGGGGACGGCCACGCCACGCAGGGGCTCGCCCTCGTCGACCTGAGCAGGCGCGTGCAGTCCTACGACGTGGACAAGGTCGGCCGCGAGGCCACCGAGCGTCCCGGCGACGCCGAGGCGCAGACGCGCGCGGCCGATGTCGAGATGGTCTCCGGGCGGATCGAGGAGGCCCTGGACCGCCTGGTGCAGACCGTACGCAGGACCGCTGGGGACGACCGCGACAAGGCGCGCGTGCACCTGCTCCGGCTCTTCGACGTGCTGCCGCCGGAGGACCCGCGCACGGTCCGGGCACGCCGGGCGCTTCAGTCCGCGCTGTTCTGACCAGACCCCGATCCCACCCGCTCTGACATCCCCGGTGGCACTTCGCACTCCGCGGGCGATCTGCTGAGTTCGGGCCGGGCGGGTCGGCGGCGCGGCGTATGCTCGGCGAGACGATGACCGTGCCCGCGCCGTCCTTTAGCGGCGGCGCCGCCGGGGTCACCCGGCCGGCACACGGCCGCACACCTTGTCTCCGCAGGCATGCCGCTTCCGGCCTGCCGCAGTGGGGCTGATGGCGCCGCGCGCACGCGTCGTCCGAACGGACCTCCACCCTGGTCTGCGCGCGAGTGGGACCAGGGCCGGAGGTGTGCAGCGAGGTACTCCGTGTGCAAGGGAGCAATGGACGTGGCCAGTGTGCCCAGTGTGTCTTATTCGATAACCGTCCGGCTCGAGGTCCCGGCCGGCGGCCGGGCGGTAAGCCAGATCACTCATGTGGTGGAACACTCCGGTGGCATCGTCACCGCCCTCGACGTCACCACAGCGGGACACGAGAAGCTGCGCATCGACGTCACGATCGCGACCCGTGACACCGAGCACGCCGAGGCGATCGTCCAGGCGCTCGAGACGGTCGAGGACGTCAACATCCACAAGGTCAGCGACCGGACCTTCCTCATGCACCTCGGCGGCAAGATCGAGATGAGGTCCAAGGTGCCGCTGCGCACCCGGGACGAGCTCTCGATGGCCTACACCCCGGGGGTGGCGCGGGTCTCAATGGCCATCGCCCGCAACCCCGAGGACGTGCGGCGGCTGACGATCAAGCGCAACAGCGTCGCGGTGGTGACGGACGGCTCAGCGGTGCTCGGGCTCGGCAACATCGGCCCGGAGGCGGCGCTCCCCGTCATGGAGGGCAAGGCCGCCCTGTTCAAACGTTTCGCCGAGATCGACGCCTGGCCGATCTGCCTGGACACCCAGGACACCGACGAGATCGTCCGGACGGTGCAGATCATCGCGCCGGGCTTCGGCGGCATCAACCTCGAGGACATCTCCGCACCGCGCTGCTTCGAGGTGGAGGCGCGGCTGCGTGAGCTGCTGGACATCCCGGTGTTCCACGACGACCAGCACGGCACCGCGATCTGCGTCACGGCCGCGCTGACGAACGCGCTCCGTGTGGTGGGCAAGGACATCGGCTCGGTCCGCATCGCCATGGCCGGCGCCGGCGCGGCGGGCACCGCGATCCTCAGGCTGCTGATGCACGCCGGCGTGCGGGACGTGATCGTGTGCGACTTCCGCGGCGCCGTGCACCGTGGCCGCGACGACCTCGACGACTCGCTGCGCTGGATCGCCGAGAACACCAACGCCGACAACTACGCGGGCGACCTGCGTGGAGCCGTCAAGGACGCCGACGTGTTCATCGGTGTCTCGGCGCCCGGCATCCTCACCGGCGACGACATCGCGACCATGAACGAGGACGCGATCGTGTTCGCGCTCGCCAACCCCGACCCCGAGGTCTCGCCCGCCGACGCCCGTGAGCACGCCACAGTGGTCGCGACCGGGCGCAGCGACTACCCGAACCAGATCAACAACGTGCTCGCGTTCCCGGGGGTCTTCCGCGGGCTGCTGGACGCGCAGAGCCGTACGGTCAGCACCGACATGCTCCTCGCCGCCGCGAAGGCGCTGGCGGCAGTCGTGACCGACGAGGAGCTCGGCCCGAACTACATCGTGCCGAGCGTGTTCCACCCGGACGTGACGTCGGCGGTCGCGGCCGCCGTACGGGAAGCGGCCGGCGGCCGGCCCCGCACCGAGGTCTGACGCCGGTCTGCTCAGTCGGTGGTCCTCTTGGGGAACATGGACTCGCGCCGGCGTGGCCAGATGCCGCCGTACCAGAAGATGATGAGGCCGGTGATCATGGCGCCCACGCCCGTGGCGATGCGGGCGTACATCGTCGCGTCATCGGGCCCGGTGTGGGGCAGAGTCTGCGGCGGGTGGCTCTTGTGGACGCAGTCGGCCTTGCGCTTCACCGTCTTCACCGGCTCGTTGCGCGAGGTCACCGCAACCGCCGTGGTCCGGTCCTCCGCGAGGGTCACCTCGGTGGTACGGGTGGTCTTGGGGGCGATGCGGTCCGCGACGGTGGCCGAGCCGTCCAGCTCGACGGCGTAGTCCTCGGTGCCGCTCCCCACGTTGGTGACGGTCACCGAGACCGTCCGCGCCGGGCAGCGCACCGCTCCGATGGTCGCGGTCAGCGGCTTTGCCGGGGGCGGGGTCGTACGGGTGGGGACCGCGGTAGGGGTCAGGGTCGCCGGGGGCACCGGGGGCAGGCTGTGCGAGCGGGTGGGCGTGGGCGTGCTGGTCGGTGGCGTCGCGGTGACGCTCGGGGCCGGGGTCCTCGTCACCTTGGCCGGACCGGACCCGGACGAGGTGGGTGTGGGGCTGACGGTCCCGGTCGGGGCCGGCGTCCCTGAGGCGCCCGACGGCGCCGCGGTACGGGTCAGCGCGGGGATCGCGATGAGCGCACCGATGACGAAGAAGACCGCGGCGATGACGACCCTGGGCAACTGCATCGCGTCCTCCCACCTGCTTCCGCGACCCGGAAGGGCGCGGAAGGGCCTGCGTGCTCTTCGACTACGGACGGGATTGTTCCGCACTCGTCAAGGACGCGGGCGGTCTTGCTAGATCATTCTTTACTTGGGTCCGTATTCTGCCGATTACCCCGTGGACAGAAGCGCGTAACAGCCCCACCTCGATGGCCGGGTTGTCCTCCAGCGGCTCGCACCCCGCATCATGGACACATGGACGACGGAATCGCGGTGGGCTCTCTTCTCGTGGCGACACCGCTCCTGGACGATCCGAACTTCCGGCGGAGCGTCGTGCTCGTGGTGGAGCACGACTGCGAGGACGGGACGCTCGGCGTCGTGCTGAACCGGCCTACGGAGGTCCCGGTCGAGCGGGTGCTCCCGCCATGGGGCGAGCTGGTGACCGGGCCTTCCGTGGTCTTCCAGGGCGGCCCTGTGGCGCTGGACAGCGCACTGGCCCTCGCTTCGGTGCCGGGTGAGGACGAGCCGCTCGGCTGGCGCGCGCTGGACGGGGGCGCGGAGGTCTGCAGGGTCGGCCTCGTCGACCTGGACGCGCCGCCGGCGCTGATCGCGCCCGAGGTCGTCCAGTTCCGGGTCTTCGCCGGCTATGCGGGTTGGGGGGCTGGCCAGCTCCGGACAGAGATCGAGGAGGGCGCCTGGTACGTCCTGCAGGGCAAGTCCCGCGATGTCTTCATGGAGGATCCGGAGCACCTCTGGCAGTCCGTGCTGCGCCGGCAGGCGGGCGACCTGGCCTTCGTGTCGACGTATCCGGACGACCCGAGCCTGAACTGAAGCCTTCTGCCGCACCTCGTAGACTGCTGCTGTGAGCGATACCAAGATTCTTCCCGAGAGTGATACCCGGCCCGACCTGTCCCACGGTGACGGGGATCACGAGCGGTTCGCGCACTACGTCAAGAAGGCGAAGATCACCGAGAGCGCGGTCACCGGCACGCCGGTCATCGCACTGTGCGGCAAGGTCTGGGTGCCGAACAGAGACCCCAAGAAATACCCCGTCTGCCCCGAGTGCAAAGAGATCTACCACTCGATGGGCAAGGGCGGAGAAGACGAGTGACGCCGCTGGTCATGCCGTCCGGCCGGCCGGCATGACCGGCCGGCGGCCGGTGGGCGGGTCGGCGCATCCTGTCGGCGGGTCTCGGTAGCCTTTAGCAACCGTGAGCAATTTCGCCGCATCAAGCATGCCCCCCGCCTTCCCCGAGCGGGCCGTCTGGGGAACGGCCTCGTCCTTGCGCGCCTGGCAGCAACAGGCGCTGGAGCTGTATTTCGGCCGTGGCACCGGTTCGGGACCGAGGGACTTCCTCGCGGTGGCCACGCCCGGCGCCGGAAAGACCACGTTCGCCCTCCGGCTCGCCCGGGAGCTGCTGGACCGGCGGGTCATCGCCGCCGTCACCGTGATCTGCCCCACGGAGCACCTGAAGCGGCAGTGGGCCGAGTCTGCCGCCCGCGTCGGCATCAAGATCGATCCGGAGTTCAAGAACTCGCAGGGTCGCACCGCCAAGGACTTCGACGGGGTGGCCGTGACCTACGCCACCGTCGCGGCACATCCGGCGCTGCACCGCGGTCGCACCGAGAACCGCAAGACCCTGGTGATCCTCGACGAGGTTCACCACGCCGGCGACGGTCTGTCGTGGGGCGATGCCATCCGGGAGGCCTTCGAGCCCGCGGCGCGCCGGCTGGCGCTGAGCGGCACCCCTTTTCGCACCGACATCAACCCGATCCCGTTCGTCCTGTACGAGGAGGGGCCTGACGGCATCCGGCGCAGCCGGGCCGACTACGTCTACGGCTACGGTCCCGCGCTGGCGGACGGAGTCGTACGGCCGGTCATCTTCCTGGCCTACGCGGGCGAGATGCGGTGGCGCACGCGGGCCGGTGACGAGATCACCGCGAGCCTCGGCCAGCCGCTCACCCAGGACCAGACCTCCCAGGCCTGGCGCGCGGCCCTCGACCCCAAGGGCGACTGGATCCGGCAGGTGATCACCGCCGCGGACCGGCGGCTCACCGAGGTACGGCGGGGTATGCCCGACGCCGGAGGCCTGGTGATCGCGACCGACCACGAGAACGCGCGCGCCTACGCCAAGATGATCCGCGGCGTCACGGGAAAGGGCGCGGCCGTCGTGCTGTCCGACGATCCAGGGGCGAGCAAGAAGATCAAACAGTTCGCCGAGTCGGAGGACCGCTGGATGATCGCGGTCCGCATGGTGTCCGAGGGCGTCGACATCCCAAGGCTCGCGGTGGGCGTCTACGCGACCTCGACCGCGACCCCGCTGTACTTCGCACAGGCCATCGGCCGGTTCGTGCGAGCGAGGCGGCGCGGCGAGACCGCATCCGTGTTCCTGCCGTCCGTGCCGACCCTCATGGGGCACGCGGCCGAGATGGAGACCGAGCGCGACCACGTCCTGGACCGGTCAGTACGCGAGGACGGCCTGGACGAGGACCTGCTGGCCGAGGCCAACCGGGAGCGCGACACGTTGGACGTCGTCGGCGACGAGCTCCCCTTCGAGACCGTCGAGGCCTCCGCCCAGTTCGACCGGGTGCTCTACGACGGCGGCGAGTTCGGGATGCAGGTCGAGGCCGGCTCGGCCGAGGAGGAGGAATACCTCGGCATCCCGGGCCTCCTCGAGCCGGAACAGGTCTCCGCGCTGCTGCGCAGGCGCCAGGCCGAGCAGCTGGCCGGCCGGCGCAAGCGGACCGGCGCCGAGGGCGCCGAGCCATCCGTCAAGCGCACCGCGGCCGAGGACATCCACGCCCTGCGCAAGGAGCTCAACGGACTGGTGGGGGCCTGGCACCATCGCACGGGCCAGCCGCACGGTGTCATCCACAATGACCTGCGCCGGTCGTGTGGCGGCCCTCCGGCGGCCCAGGCCTCGGGAGAGGACCTGCGCAAGCGCATCGCCAAGATCCGCGACTGGGCGGCCAAGCGCTCCTGACTAGTTCTGGTCGCCCGCGCAGTGCAGCCCGTCGAGGATCTGCTGGACGGTGTCATCGGGCGATTCTTCGACCGACACCTGCAGGGTGTTCTCCTCGGGCTCCGGCGGTTCGAGCTCGCGGAACTGGCTCTCCAGCAGTTCGGCCGGGAAGAAATGCCCCTTACGGGCCCTCATCCGGTTCTTGATGGTCTCGTGGTCGCCGTCGAGGAACACCGAGCGCACGCCCGGGCGGCGCAGCATGTCCCGATAGCGCCGCTTGAGGGCGGATGTGCTCACGACCGCGGGCTTGCCGGACGAGAGCCGTTCGTCGATCCACTTGGCGATGGCGCGCAGCCACGGCATCCGGTCCTCGTCGGTCAGCGGTATGCCGGCCCGCATCTTCTCGATGTTGGCCTTCGGGTGAAAATCGTCGGCTTCCGCGTAGTCCCAGCCCAAACGCTTGGCGAGCTTCTTGCCGATCGTGGTCTTGCCGCTACCGGAGACGCCGGTCACCAGGATGACGGATGGTGGGGGGGCGCACATGCAAGTTCCCTTCTGTGCCGCTGCCGAGAAGTGTGGGTGCGCCGGTTGGGACGGTGCCGCCTGAGGCGCGGCCGACCCGTCCGGGGCCCGCGGGGGAGCTCAGCTCCGTACCACCGGCTCGCCGACCAGCGTCACGTCCGAAGCGCGCAGCTCGGCCAGCGCACGGTCGGTGGTCCCCTTGGCCACCCCGGCCGTCATGTCCAGCAGGATCCTGGTCGCGAAACCCGCCCTCGCCGCGTCCAGCGCGGTGGCGCGGACGCAGTGGTCGGTGGCGATGCCCACGAGGTCCACGTCGGTGATCTCGCGCTGCCGCAGCCACTCGCCGAGCGGTACGTCGTCGTCGGTCGAGCCCTCGAAACCGCTGTAGGCCGCGGTGTGGTGCCCCTTGCTGAAGACGGCCTCGATCGGGGCCAGGGCCAGGTTGTCGTGGAAGTCCACACCTGGCGTGCCGACCACGCAGTGGGGTGGCCAGGTCTCGACGTAGTCGGGATCATCGGAGAAGTGCCCGCCGGGGTCCAGGTGGTAGTCCCGGGTCGCCACGATGTCGGCGTACTCGCCACGGTGCTTCGCGACGTAGTCGGAGATCGCCGTGGCGACGTCCGCGCCACCACCGACGGTGAGCGACCCGCCCTCGCAGAAGTCGTTCTGCACGTCGATGATGATCAGTGCTGCGGTCATGGTGGCCTCCCACGAGATCCCGACAAGAGTGGACGCTACCCCAGCCCGGTGATGCCATGTCTCACCTGGTCACCCGGCCGGACGGCCGCGGCGGCCGGGCTCGTCGTGGTGCCGCCGGTGCCCCCGGGTCAGCCGAGCCGCGGTTTGTCCGAGCCGCGGGCCACTCTGGCGAGCTGACGGCTCTGTGCGACCAGCCGCCCGGAGGAGTCCCACACCTCGACGTCCTCGTCGAACCAGCCGGCGTGCACGAGCCGCCCGGTGCCGAGCAGCGTCAGCCAGCCCGGGGCCGGGATGGCCCGCATGTGCCAGGTCAGTTCGACCGTCGGCGACCACCCGTACGAGCCCGTGTTGAGCACGACCGGCGGCAGAGCGTCCACCGCGAGCGCCAGGGCGAAGGCGTCGGGTTCGTAGCGGTCCCTGAGCCGGAAGTAGGCGCGGCCCTCGGGCCGTCCGCTGGGCTGCCCGTCGAGCCAGCCCATGGTGGCCGCGTCATAGCGCGTCTCGACCTGTTCCGCGAACCCGCGGCGGGGCTTGCCGGAGTCGAAGTTCACACAGTCCTCGAGGGCCGGCATGTGCGGACGCTCGCCGGTCCAGGCCGGCTCCACGTCAGCGTCCAACGTGCCGGTGGTGACCGTCGCGTCGACCACGGGCTGGTCGCCCTGGAGCAGGGACACGCGCGCGGTCGCGGCCGTACGGCCGGCCTTGCGGGGTTCGACCAGGATCTCGGCGGGGCCCGGCCGGGCCACCCGGAGGAAGTTCGCACTCGTGGCGACCGGGTGGGCGTGCGGGGACGCGTCGACGGCGGCCCGCAGCAGCGTGGCCATCAGGTAGCCGCCGTTGAGAGCCTCTTCGAACCCGAACTCCTCGTCGAGCTCGGCCTGGTAGCGGCCCTCTTCGAGCCGCCGCACCGCGGTGGCCTCACCGAACCTGCTCATGCACACTCCACCACGGTTCTAGAATCGCGTTCGAGTCGAACTGTACCCCGCGCCACTCGGCGGCCGGCGGAGTGGTCGGTGTGACACAGGACCGTCTTTGGGCCGGACGTTAATGATCATCGTCGGGGGTCGAGGAACTACTCTGGTGTCCCCTCACGCGGAGAGATGCTGTGACGCTGCACGAATCAAAGCATGCCGGATATACCGACCTCGGCCGCTTCCATCAGCACTTCGTCGCCGAGGCTCCGGCGGCACGGCTCGCGATCGAGCAGGCCGCTCCGCTGATCGCGTCGGTGTCCGCAACGCAGCAGTCCGCGCCGCAGCCGGGCCCGCGGCCGGAGCGATCCCTTGTGCCGCGACGAAAGAAGAGACGGCCGCAGCGGGCACTGTATGAGCACGCCGACATGGGTCCCGTACCGGCGGAGGGGGACTGCTTCAGCCGGCTGGCCGAGCTCGCGGAGCCGGAGAACTGGGCGGGCCGCCGGCAAAGCCGGCGCGATGGCAACTGGGTGCTGCGGGAGTACGTCGAGTGGACCTTCGAGCGGCTGCACCGGGCGCGCCAGGTGGCGACCTCCGCGGACGGCCGTCACAGCGTCTTCAACACCGGGCTCGCGACCGTGCGGGAGGCGGCGATCTACGGTGTCTTCACGCCCAACCCCGACCCCGACGGTCCGCCGTGGCGGCTCGGCGGCTGGGTGGCGGAGACCGACCGGGTGCTGCTGGACCGCTTCCCCGAGCCGCCGGGACTGGCGTCCTACACCGACGACCTCGCCGACCTTGTCTACGACCGGCGACGGGAGCTGACGGTCTGCCCCAGGCGGCTCCTGGAGACCAAGGACAGCCTCTCGGTGCTTCCGGGCCCGTTGCGGAGCAACCCCTACCAGGCGGGCCTGATGCTCGAAAGTGCCGTCCGGCGGGCGGAGGCGCGCGTGCGGCGAAGCCACCGGGCCGCCGTCGCGTGCTGGGACCCGGCGTACGAGCGGGTCCAGCTGCTCCTGCCGTTGTCCCTCACCACGCCCGGGACCGTCGACCTTGCACTGGTCGTCTCCCGCGAGGGCGAGACCTACAGCGGGCACACCGTCCTCGGCCTGGACGAGGCCTACGCCCGCGCCCGGCAGATCGCCCGCCCGGAAGAGTGGCTCACCGCCAAGTAGCCGCGGACCTGAAAGCCCCCCGGTGACCGCGGGACCAGGACCGCGGGCCGGCCTGATTCTTACGGCCTATCGTCACCGCACCGCTACAAGACCGAGAGGCAGGCCTTGGTTCAGGCCCAGAGCTGTCCCTCCAGCCGGGCCTCGGCCTCCTCGAGAGTGCCGCCGTAGGCGCCGGTCGAGAGGTACTTCCACCCGCCGTCGGCCACGATGAAGGCGATGTCGGCACGTTCCCCCGCCTTCACCGCCTTGTCCGCCATGCCGATCGCGGCGTGCAGTGCTCCGCCGGTCGAGATCCCGGCGAAGATGCCTTCCTGCTCCAGGAGCTCCCGGGTCCGCCGCAGCGCGTCCTTGGCGGGCACGGAGTATCGCGTGGTGAGCACCGAAGCGTCGTAGAGCTCCGGGACGAAGCCCTCGTCGATGTTGCGCAGCCCGTACACCAGCTCGCCGTAGCGGGGCTCCGCCGCGACGATTTTGACGTCCGCGACCTGCTCGCGCAGATAGCGCCCCACGCCCATCAGCGTGCCCGTGGTGCCGAGACCCGCGACGAAGTGGGTGATCGTCGGCAGGTCCTCGAGGAGCTCGGGACCGGTGGTCTCATAGTGCGAGAGCGCGTTGGCCTCGTTGCCGTACTGATAGAGCATCACCCAGTCGGGGTGCTCCTCGGCGAGGCCCTTGGCCACCCGTACGGCCTCGTTGGAGCCACCCGCGGCGGGCGAGGAGATGATCTCCGTGCCCCACATCTCGAGCAACTGGCGCCGTTCGGCCGAGGTGTTCTCCGGCATCACACAGATCAGCCGGTAGCCCTTGAGCTTGGCCACCATGGCCAGCGCGATCCCGGTGTTGCCGGAGGTCGGCTCCAGGATGGTGCATCCCGGCTTGAGCAGGCCGGCCTTCTCGGCCTGCTCCACCATCCACATCGCCGGGCGATCCTTCACCGACCCGGTCGGGTTGCGGTCCTCCAGCTTGGCCCACAGCCGTACGTCGGCCGAGGGGGACAGCCGCGGCAACCCGACCAGCGGCGTGCGCCCGAGCGAGTCGAGCAGCGAGTCGAAGCGCATGTCAGAACAGGCCGTCGCCGGCGCCGCCCGCGACCGCGGGAAGGATGGTGATGTTGTCGCCGTCGGACACCTGCGTGTCCAGACCACCGAGGAAACGGACGTCCTCGTCGTTGAGGTAGACGTTGACGAACTTCCGCAGGCCCTTGTCGTCGACGAGCCGGTCGCGCAGGCCGGGGTGGCGTTCGTCCAGGTCGGCGAAGAGCTCCTCGAGCGTGCCGCCCTTGCCCTCGACGGCCTTGGCCCCGTCGGTCAGGTTGCGGAGAATGGTGGGAATCCGGACCTCGATCGCCATTGCGATGGTCTCCTTAGCGTGTGTACGGCTGGTGGTCTGGTGCGGGACTCGGCCGCAGCGGCGGAGTCGGGCAGGTGCGAGCTCGATCAAGGCTTCACAACACGGCTGGGCGCTCGTCGAATTCCTCCCCGAGGGGAACGCCTCAGGAACAGTCGTAGACCACTTCGGCACGGCAATGCCCGAACAGGTAGGTCTGCACAGGCGAGAGACGGTTTGAGCCCCGCGGGCTCCGCTCGATCGTCTGCATTCGTCCAGTTTACCGAGTCAGCCGCCGGCCCCGAGGATGCGGACCTCTTCCTCGGTGACCTGCCCGTCCAGGATGCGGTACGAGCGGAACTCGGCGTCTTCGGAGTCCCTGGTCGAGACGAGCACGTAGTGCGCGTTCGGCTCGGAGGCGTAGGAGATGTCCGTACGGGAGGGGTAGGCCTCGGTCGCCGTGTGCGAGTGATAGATCACGACCGGCTCCTCGTCCGCGTCGTCCATCGCCCGCCACACCTGGAGCTGTTCCAGGGAGTCGAACCGGTAGAACGTGGGCGAACGTTCGGCGTTGGTCATCGGGATGAAGCGGGTGGGCGCATCCGAGCCCAGGGCGCCGGCCACGACGCCGCACGCCTCGTCGGGGTGGTCCGCCCTCGCGTGCGCAACGATCTTGTCTACGAGGGCCTGCTCGATCGTCAGCATGCTGGAAGGCTACCGACCGGGGGCCGGCGGCTCGCCAATGGCACCCCTGACCTGGGGCAGGCCGGTGGCGGGGTCTCTCCCGCGGCCACCACCGGCTACCAGAGCGCGCGGACGAGGCTCTCCTGCAGGACCGTCAGCCAGTCGTAGACGGCGAACATCGCATAGCGCGGGTCGTCGAGGTCCAGCCCGGCGATGCGGTCGTAGGCCTCCTCGGTGACGTCGAGCCGGGTCCCGAGGGCCAGCCGTATGTCGTTCAGCACCCGCAGCCAGGCCTGCGCCAGCTCCTCGTCGACCGAGACCACGCCGGGACGCAGCGCGTCCAGGACACCTGCCGCGTCCCGCTGCTTGCGGTCGCGAAGGCCCGCCTCGGTGTAGCGCCGGAAGTCTCCCGCGGCCTCCGGGTCCTCTCGGTAGGCGTCGGGGAACAACCGCGCCAGCACGGGGTCATCGGGGGCCTCGGCCTGCTCGGAGATGCCGAGCGCCGCCAGCTCGCCCTCGCTGCCCGGCCGCTCGCCGACCAGTGCCACGAGCTGCTCCACCAGAGTACGGACGACCGCCGCCTCCTCGGTCGACAGCCGCAGCACCAGCCCGCTCCGGGCCCTTTCGAAACCGCTCTTCATCACTGGTCAGACATCCTGCCTCAGGGTGGCCCACAGCCCGTAGGAGTGCAGGATCTCGACGTTCCGCTCCATCTCCTCACGGGTGCCGCTCGCCACGATGGCTCGTCCTTTGTGGTGGACGTCGAGCATGAGCTTCTCGGCTTTCTTCCGTGGATAGCCGAAGACCGACTGGAACACGTAGGTGACGTACGACATCAGGTTGATCGGGTCGTTCCAGACGATCGTGATCCACGGCCGGTCGGGCCGCATGTCCTCCTCGGACCGCGGCCGCTCGAGCTCAACCGGCGCGGTGCTCATCAGCCGGTCCACCCCCTCCGCTTCTGGACCTGCCCATCTATGGTGCACACACGGGGCCTTAATCTTTCAACTTGCCCACCACGCGCCCGGGAGCCGGGTGCAAGGGATCAGCGATCAAGCGACGAGGAAGCCGCGTGTCAGACGTCTGCGCGCCGGCGAGCGGAGAGCCCATGAGTAGTAGGCGATGACGAGTACTGCGCTGCTGACCGATCAATATGAGCTAACCATGCTCCAGGGCGCCCTGGAGAGCGGTACGGCCGATCGGCGCGCCGTCTTCGAGGTGTTCGCCCGCCACCTGCCGCCGGGCCGCAGGTACGGGGTGGTGGCCGGCATCGGCCGCTTGCTCGATGCGCTGGAGTCGTTCGTCTTCGACGAGCCGATGCTGGAGTTCCTGAGGGCGCAGAGGATCGTCGACGACGCGACCGCCGCCTGGCTGTCGGATTACCGCTTCTCCGGTGACATCTGGGCCTACGGGGAGGGCGACTGCTACTTCCCCGGGTCACCGATCATGGTGGTCGAGAGCACGTTCGCCGAGGCGGTGCTCCTGGAGACACTCGTGCTCTCGGTGCTCAACCACGACTGTGCGATCGCCTCGGCGGCCGCCCGCATGGTCCGCGCGGCCGGTGACCGTCCGATCATCGAGATGGGATCCCGGCGGAGCCATGAGATAGCCGCGGTGGCCGCCGCCAGGGCCGCCTACATCACCGGGTTCAGGACCACGTCCAACCTCGAGGCCGGGCGGCTCTACGGGGTGCCGACCGCGGGCACCTCGGCACACGCCTTCACCCTGCTGCACGACAGTGAGCGGCACGCCTTCGAGTCCCAGCTCGCCTCCCAGGGCCCCGAGACCACCCTGCTCGTGGACACCTACGACGTCGAACGGGCCGTACGCATGGCCGTGGAGCTCGCCGGACCGACACTGGGGTCCGTACGGATCGACAGCGGCGACCTCATGGCCATGGCCCGCGAGGTGCGGGAGCTGCTCGACTCGCTCGGCGCCAAGGAGACCCGGATCGTCGTCACCGGTGACCTGGATGAGTACTCCATCGCGGCGCTGGCCGCCGCGCCCGTGGACGGCTATGGCGTCGGAACCTCGCTGGTGACGGGCTCCGGCGCGCCCACCGCCGGGCTCGTCTACAAGCTGGTGGCGCGCGGCGACTCGGCGGCGCCGGACGCCCCCGTGCGGTCCGTGGCCAAGAGGTCGGTGGGCAAGCCGAGCCGCGGCGGCCGCAAGTCAGTGGTGAGGCGCATCGACGGTGACGGGATCGCCCAGGCCGAGCTGGTCTCGATCGGCGAACCGTCTCCGGGCCGGCACGACCGGATGCCGCTCCTGCCGCTCGTACGCGAGGGCGAAATCGTCGGCCGTGAGCCCCTCAGCGCCGCCCGGGCCAGGCATGAACGCGCGCTGCGTGAGCTGCCGCCGACCGCGTTGCAGCTGTCCCGGGGCCACCCGGCGATCCCCACGGAGTACGTGAACGGACGACCCCACCACTGACGCCAGGCGATTTGTAGTGGTTTGGGACACACTGCGACGGTGGTTCTGGTCACGGTGCCGTGTGATCTAGGGCGCACGGCATACTGCCAGGTCATCTTGTCGCCTAGCCTGGGTCACCATGTCAGACGCGCCCATCGGGATCTTCGACAGCGGGTTCGGTGGGCTCACCGTCGCCCGAGCGATCCTGGACCAGCTTCCCGGCGAGCCGATCCTCTATCTCGGGGACTCGGCCCGTCAGCCGTACGGTCCCCGGCCCATCGCCGAGGTCCGCGCCTACGCCCTCGAGATGCTGGACCAGCTGGTCGGCGAGGGCGTGAAGATGCTCGTGATCGCCTGCAACAGCGCCAGCGCCGCGGTGCTGCGGGACGCCCGTGAGCGCTATGAGGTCCCGGTAGTCGAGGTGATCTTGCCGGCCGCCCGCAGGGCCGTACGGGCGACGGGCAACGGGCGCGTCGGGCTGATCGCCACCCGGGCCACGGTCACGAGCCGGTCCTACGACGACGCGTTCGCCGCCGCGCCGCAGGTGGAGCTGGTCAGCGTCGCCTGCCCGAGGTTCGTCGAGTTCGTGGAGAACGGCGTGACGGCCGGCGAGGAGCTGCTCGACATCGCCGGCGAATACCTCGAGCCGATCATCGACACGGGCTGCGACACGCTGATTCTGGGATGCACTCACTACCCATTGCTGACGGGCGTCATCTCGTACGTGGTCGGCGACGGGGTCACACTGGTCTCAAGTGCCGACGAGACCGCTAAGGATGTCTACCGAGTGCTGCACGATCAGGGACTGGCCCGGCCGGAGAGCTCGCCCGCGCCGGCGCATCGCTTTCGCGCCACCGGTGACCCCGCCCTCTTCACCACGCTCGGGCGCCGCTTCCTCGGTCCCGAAATCAGCGTGGTGGAGAGCATCCCGCCCGACCCCAAGGTCACGACTGTGTCATCTGCTGCGCCCTGAGCCATATGCCGGAGTAAGGAGTTACGTGTGCGACTCACCGTCATCGGCTGCTCTGGCAGCCTCCCAGGGCCGAACAGCCCGGCGTCCTGCTATCTGGTCGAGGCGGAGGGATTCTCCCTCCTGATCGATCTCGGCAGTGGGGCGATCGGGCCGCTGCAGAGATATCAGGACCTGCATGCCATCGATGCGGTCTGCATCTCCCATCTGCACGCCGACCACTGCCTAGACCTGTGCGGATACTGGATCGTGCGGAAGTACTATCCGCGCCCGGGCCAGACCAGGGTCCCGGTGCACGGGCCGAGCGGCACGGCCGAGCACCTCGCGCGGGCCTACGGCCTTGATGCGGACCCGGGCATGCGCGAGACCTTCGACTTCCAGGACCTCCGCCAGGAGACCTGGCAGCTCGGGCCGTTCCGGGTCACGACCGCGCTCATGAACCACCCGGTGGAGACCTACGGTTTCAGGATCGAGCACGGCGGCCGGGTGCTGGCGTACTCCGGGGACACCGGTGACTGCGACGCCCTGGTGGACCTGGCCCGCGACGCCGACGTCTTCCTGTGCGAGTCGTGCTGGTTCGAGGGCCCGGACCTGCCGGAGGACATGCACCTGACCGGCCGTACGGCCGGTGAGCACGCGGCCAGGGCGGGTGCGCGCAAGCTCGTTCTCACGCATCTGCTGCCCTGGAACGACTCCGTGCGCACGCTGGCCGAGGCCAAGGCCAGCGGATTCCAGGGGGACATCGAGGTTGCCCGGCAAGGGGCGGTCTACGACCTGGCCTGACCGGATCACGGCGCAAATGCGGGCAAGGGCACGGGCGATAGGGTGAGAGGTATGGCTCGCCCCGACGGTCGTGCGACCGACCAGCTCCGTCCCGTCAGCATCCAGCGCGGCTGGCTCTCTCACGCGGAGGGCTCCGTGCTCGTCGAGTTCGGCGGCACCCGCGTGCTCTGTGCCGCGACGGTGCAGAACACCGTGCCGCGCTGGCGCCGCGACAGCGGGCTCGGCTGGCTGACGGCGGAATACGCGATGCTGCCCCGCGCGACCAACACGCGCAACGACCGCGAGTCGGTGAAGGGCAGGCTGGGCGGGCGCACCCAGGAGATCTCCCGGCTGATCGGCCGGTCGCTGCGGGCCTGTGTCGACTTCAAGGCACTCGGTGAGAACACCATCATCTTGGACTGCGATGTCCTGGAGGCCGACGGCGGGACACGTACGGCGGCGATCACGGGCGCCTACGTGGCGCTGGTCGACGCGGTCGGCTGGCTGCACGAACGCAAGCTGATCAAGGGCGATCCGCTGACCACCTCCGTGGCGGCCGTGAGCGTGGGGGTCGTGGAGCGTGAGCCCAGGCTGGACCTCTGCTACCAGGAGGATGTCGCCGCCGAGACCGACATGAACGTCGTCTGTACGGGCGACGGGCGCTTCATCGAGGTGCAGGGCACCGCCGAGGGGCAGCCGTTCGATCGGTCCGAGCTGGACGCGCTCCTCGACCTGGCGGCGCGCGGCTGCGCCGACCTGACGAACCTGCAAAAAGAAGTCCTGGCCCCATAAGGCCTGGAAAGCCCTGAAGCAGGTGTCGCCGAGCGGAGCGAGCGGATGAAGATCGTCCTGGCCACCCGGAATCAGGGAAAGGTCGCCGAGCTACGCCGGATCCTCGGCGGCGGGAGAGCGGCCTCGTCCGCCGTTCCGGACCCGATCGAGATCATGGGGCTCCAGGAGTTCCCGGACGCGCCCGAGGTGCCGGAGACCGAGCTGACGTTCTCCGGCAACGCGCTGCTCAAGGCCCGGGCGATCGCCGCGCACACCGGCCTGCCGGCCGTGGCCGACGACTCCGGCCTGTGTGTCGACGCGCTGGCCGGCATGCCGGGCGTGCTGTCGGCGCGCTGGTCCGGCCGGTTCGGGGATGCCTCCGCCGACAAGGACCTCGCCAACCTGGAGCTGCTGCTCGACCAGCTCGGGGACGTGGACGACCGGCATCGGGGCGCCCACTTCGCCTGTGCGGCGGCCCTGGTGCTGCCCGAGGGGCAGGAGCACGTCGTCGAGGGCCGGATGGACGGCCGGGTCACCCGCGAGCCACGGGGCGACGGCGGGTTCGGCTACGACCCGGTCTTCCTGCCGGACGGCGACACCCGTACGGCCGCCGAGATGACACCCGCCGAGAAGGACGCGATCAGCCACCGCGGCCGGGCTTTCCGTCACCTGGCGGAGCTCATCGAGCGGGAGGCGAAAAGAATTTCGCGGGCGTGACAACTTCTGCGGCCCCGCACGCGCGCCGGGGATACCGCCGTCTCCGGTTCGGGCGTTCATTTTGCCGTTCATTTTCCGCTATGTTCATCTACCTCCCGCACTACGTTTGATGAACGGGAGGCGGCCGCCGTGGTGCTCATCGGCTTGGTCCGGGTCAGCACCGACAAGCAGAAGACCCAGCGGCAGCACGACGCCCTTGACCCGATCTGCCTGAAGGTGTTCGAGGAGAAGATCAGCGACAAGTTCAACACCGGAGGACCGGCGCCGCGCGGCCTGGACGCCGCCCGCCGCCGCGGCCGGGTCGGCGGTCGACGCCCCGTGGTCGACGAGGACAAACGCGCCGCGATCCTGGCCCGCCGCCAGCGCGGAGAATCCATCCGCACCATCGCCGCCGGAGTCAAAGTCTCCGTCGGCGTCGTCCATAAAACCCTGGCAGAAGCCCAGCCAGTGGCTCAGCAGGAACAGTAACCCGCCGCTCAGACCCCCGGGCGGCCCAAACCGTCGCCCTGTGCGGTCGGTCAGCGTCGATGGTCAACCTGACCAGCGCTCATGCCTACTTCGCCCCTGGTGCGTCGATCCATAACGAAGAGAACGTTCGGTTTTGCTGGCTTCCCTGCGGATCTGCCATGGTGTGACGACGAGCCCGAAAGTCAACATCACGGGCGTCTGCCAGGTTCGGGGACCCCGACACCGGCCGATTCATCTCCGCCGACCCCCTCACCGACTTCAACGACCCGCAACATCATTACGACATGTCGGACGACGGGTTGGCGGATTATCTTGATGGCTTCGCTGGTCGGGCCGACGGCGTTGGGCTTAAGAACGGTGGCGTCGGTTGGTACGACGCCGGGCGTGGCGTAACCGTGATTCAGCGAGGCGAGTATTCGATGACCGCTTTCCAAGAGTCTCCGGAAGCGTTCGCTAGGCGGAAGGCGCGCTAGCTGTGCAGGCAAAATATGAGGCTGACCAGGTAGTTCTTACGTTAGGTCCCGATGAGCTTAGTCGTCTCGCTGCCGTATTGGCGGAGGTAACGACTGGCGCATCTCGTGCAGAGTTCTTTATCCGTGTTGGTTGCTCGCTGCCAAACATTGAAGCGCTTATTCGGGCGTTGGAGATGATGGCATCGGGTCAATCGACCGGGTTTGAGATGAAGATTACTGCCGGTTTGGAGAATGAAGAAAACCCGCCGCGGCCGAGGCGAACATCTGGGGCCGATTGAGACTATTAGGTAGACTTCCTGGGGTCGTTATTGCGCCATGATCGTTTGGTGGTTCGTGTTGTCGCGGCCATCGGGCTGTGCTGGTGTAGGGGTAGTTGAAGTCGGTTCACATGCTTGGTCGTGCGGCCCCGTTGCCGTTAGACGATCGCAATAGCCTTCAACGCTGTGATCGCCGACGTTGCGGTCATGTCATCCCGTTCGCCGTCGACCCACCCTTCGGGGAGCGGGCCGCCATATCGAACGGACCGCAACGTGAGTACGGACGCTGGTGGCCGTGGGTCGTCTGCTCGGCTTGTCCCGGGTCCGTGGCGGGCGGGATGGCGCCGCGCAACCACCGACCCACCGCGACCCAAACCACCTACGACCTCACCATCAACGGCCTCCACACCTACTATGTAGAAGCAGGCACCACACCGGTCCTGGTGCACAACTCTGGGCCATGCGGCCCAGATCTCTCCATTAATGCCGGGCAGTTCGGCAAGAAATGGGGCAAGCATGCTCAAGATTATG
>JAOPYH010000231.1 GCA_025964715.1 Streptosporangiaceae bacterium
CGGCGCCGGACTTGGAAATAGTTGATGTATGGACAAGAGGTGTGTTGCAGCTAATATCGGGCACAACGGGGCCGATGGGCGACGGACATCCTGGTTGCCCAGGTCATGGGCTTGATCGTTGTATGACTCGGCAAGGCGAAACTTCCATCGCTGTCATTCCACGGCCGTCACGTTACGGTGATCCCTGCGGACGTTGCCCAAGGACAGCAAGATCTCCGACGTCTCGATCGCGGCGAGCATTCGCCGACGAGAGAGGAGACGGTCATGCGTCACACACGACGTTCCACTATGTTCGGCTCCGTGCTTCTCAGCGCTGCCGCGTTCGGGCTGATGGGGCCTGCAGCCTCGGCGGGCTCGTCAGCGGAAGGGGCGGCCATGTCCGCTGTCACGCAGCCGGCAGCTGGCCTGCCAGCCGACGACGGTTCATCTTCGCCGTACCAGCAGGGTTATAAAGACGGGTACGCCGCAGGCGTTGCACGAGCCTGGAACACGTGCAACTACGACTGGCCACAAGAGCCCAAGGATTACAACGAGTCCGCCTACTCAAGGGGCTACTACGATGCGTACGGCCCCGGATATGAGCACGGCGCCGAAGAACACTGCAAGGCTCCCAAAGCGGCTTAGCGAAGGTCATACTGCGGGACCAGAGTGAGACGCCGGCTGATGGTGGCTGTCAGGTGGTGGGGACGTCTCGGCGGCGGAAGCCGGCGAGACCGGTGACGGCAAGTGCCATCGCAACGGCCGACAGCCACACCAGCGGTGCCGCGCTGACCTCACCGCCGGGAAGCCGGGGGAGGTGGCTGAACGGCGAGATGTCCAGGACCCACTGGTCGAACTGCAGGGCGGTGCCGACCAGGCCGAGCAGCACGCAGACCGCCAGCGCGCCCCAGCTGACCGCCGAGAGCCGCGGCAGCAGTCCGAACAACACGACGGTGATGGCGGCCAGGACCCAGACCGCGGGCAGCTGCACCATCGCGCCGGCCAGCACCCGGGGCAGCTCACGGCCGAGGCGGCCGGCGTTCAGTCCGTGCATCAGCCCCATGGCCAGCCCGGCGGTGGCCAGGGCGGCGGCCGGGCCCAGCAGCGAGAAGACCAGGTGGCTGCTCGCCCAACGGAACCGGCCGACCGCGGTGCCCAGCACCGGCTCGGCGCGCCCGTTGGTCTCCTCGGTGCGCAGTCTGAGGGTGGCCTGGATGGCGTAGCCTGCCGCGATCAGCCCGAACAGGCCCATCGTTGCGGCCAAATAGCTGTCGGTGAGTCCGGCCGCGCCGCCGACGCGGGCGACGAGGTCCTTCATCTGGCTGTTGTCGCGCACCAGGTCCCCGACGCCTGCGGCGAGGTAGCCGAGCACGATACCGAGCGCGGCGAACGCGGCGATCCACCCGGCGAGCAGGCCGCGGTGCAACCGCCAGGCCAGTGCCAGCGGCGAGCGCAGGCCGCGTGCCCCCGAAGAACGGCCGAGCCGGGGCGGCAGGAGGCCGCCGCCGACGTCGCGCTGCGCGGAGAGTGCGACGGCCGCGAGCGCGAGCACCGCGGTGAGGCCGGCGGCGAGCGGGACGGGCCCCCATTGGTCGTCTCCGTAGGGGCGGATCCGCTCGGCCCAGCCGATCGGTGACAGCCAGGAGAGCCAGGACAGCGGGCCGTCGGTCAGTCCGTTGATGTCGCCGACGACCCGCAGCAGGTAGGCCCCGCCCAGTGCTGTGATCGCGATCCCTCGTGCGCTGCCCGCACCGCTGGTCAGCTGTGCGGCCACGCCGGCGACCGCCGCGAACACCCAGCCGGTGGCGGCGAGTTCCACGCCGAAGGCCCATGATCCGGTGGCCGGCAGGCCTTGGCTCATCATGCCCGCGGCCAGGAGCGCGCCGAGGATCAGGTTCGCGCCGAACGTCGCGACCAGCGCCGCGGCCAGGCCGGCGTGCCGGCCCACCACGGTGGCGCCGAGCAGCTCGCGCCGCCCGGATTCCTCCTCGGTGCGGGTGTGCCGGATGACGGTGAGGATGCTGAACAGCCCGACCACGATCGGAAGAAAACCCGCCCGCCAGGCGACCAGCTCGCCGAGGCTCGAGCCGAACAGCCGACCGTAGAGCGCGACGAAGCCCGCGTTGTGCGCGCTGGCGGTGGCGTACCCCTGCCGTCCCGCGGCCGTCGGGAAGAGCCCGTTGATCGAGGCCACGTAGGAGACCGGGATGAGGCCGAGGATCAGGACCCACAGCGGCATCAGCACCCGGTCCCGCCGCAGGATCAGCCGGACCAACTTGCCGGTGCCGGCCAGCGCGTTCATCGCGACACCTCAGTGTCGTTCTGGCCGGCCGCGGCGGTCCGGTCGTAGTGCCGCAGGAACAGCTCTTCGAGCGTGGGGGGCTGGCTGATGAGGCTGCGTACGCCCACCGCGGTGAGGTGGCGCAGCGCCGGGTCCAGCGCGGCGGTGTCGACGTCGAAGCGGACCCGGCCGTTGTCCGTACGCAGGTGGTGCACGCCGGGCAGGTCGGCCAGCCCGTCCGCCGGGGCGGCCAGCTCGGCCTGGATGGTCGTGCGGGTCAGGTGGCGCAGGTCGGCGAGAGTGCCGGTCTCGACGGCGCGGCCGTCGCGGATGATCGTGACCCGGTCGCACAGCGCCTCGACCTCGGAGAGGAGGTGGCTGGACAGCAGCACGGTGCGGTCGCCGCGGCGCTGTTCCTCCCGGATGGTCTCGCGGAACACCGCTTCCATCAGGGGGTCCAGGCCCGAGGTGGGTTCGTCGAGCAGCAGCAACTCCACGTCGGATGCGAGCGCGGCCACCAGTGCCACCTTCTGCCGGTTGCCTTTGGAGTAGGCGCGCCCCTTCTTGCGGGGGTCCAGGTCGAAGCGCTCCAGCAGGTCGGCGCGGCGCCGCTTGTCCAGCCCGCCGCGCATCCGGCCGAGCAGATCGATCACCTCGCCGCCGGACAGGTTGGGCCACAGCGTCACGTCCCCGGGGACGTAGGCCAGCCGGCGATGCAACCCGGTCGCGTCGGACCACGGGTTCCCGCCCAGAAGTCGGGCGGTGCCGGCGTCCGCGCGCATCATGCCGAGCAGGATCCGGATCGTGGTGCTCTTTCCCGCGCCGTTCGGCCCCAGGAAGCCGTGCACCTCGCCGGTGTGTACGACCAGATCGAGGCCGTCCAGCGCCCGGGTCGCGCCGAACGTCTTGACCAGACCGGTCACCGAGATGGCGTCAGTCATCGTGGTGCTCCTCGAGTCGGCGGAGCGTGGCTCCGCGGTCCGCTTCGGTTGATGTGTTTCGGATCTTGTCCAGAGCGTCTCGGGCCAAGGCGGCCTCCTCCGGGCCGAGCAGGGGGTGGGAGTAGATGTCGATAAGGGTCCGGGCGAGCAGCTGGTCGCCCTCTGGGCTGAACGGGTCGACGCCCATGCCCCGGGACACGTGCTGGTGCAGGACCGTGATGCCCAGCGCCATCGCGGTGATCACCGTCGCCCGGGTCCTGCGATCGACGTCCGGCGGATCGGGACGGGTCTTGTCGGCGTCCGCGAGCCACGGCTCGGTCAACTGGACCATCTCGTCGAACAGCGGCGCGGCCCATCCCTCAGCGAGGGCGCGCGCCATATAGGGCTGGTACGGCCCGACCGCTGCCCGGGCGGCGGCGACATGGTTCAGGTCGCCGGTGCTCTCGGATCGGGCCTGATCGTTGAGCCGGCGGATCGTCTTCACCAAGTGGGCGTCGCACGCCTCGCGCAGCGCCTGCTTGGAGCCGAAGTGGTGACGCACCAGCCCCGAGGACACGCCGGCGGTCTCGGCGATCCCCCGGATCGTCGCCCGCTCGAACCCGTGCTCGCCGAAGTGCAGCAACGCGGCGTTTCTGATCCGAGCGCGAGCGGTGAGGTCCTCAGGGTCCGGTCCGGTCCTCGCCACTCTTGTCCGTCCTATCCACGCGTATGGCCGACTACTCAACTGGAAAGCACGCTACACCTGTGTATAGCGACCATCCAGTGACAAGTGCATGCCCTTGCGACGGCGACGCGCTGCTAGGGCGTGCCGCCCACGTCGAGCAGGTGCCGGTATTGCAATCATGTTCGCTCGCGGTGGCGGCATCGGCGTCGGTGGGAACGGCAGCGTGGGCGGCGGCGGTGACCGCGTAGGTCGCGGCGTGCGTCGCGGGTACTTCTGCTCGAAGTGTCGGCACCCGGCTGAGGGCCGCCGTCCAGGCCCGCGGGGGGTGGCCGCGCTGCGCGGCCTGCCGCTCATCCACAGCGAGCTGCCGGACCCGGAACGCGCAGCAGCCGATCTGCCCCGCCTGGTCCGTGAGGAGTTCGCGGCCCTGGATGCCAGAGCCGGCCCGGTGTCGGTCAGCCGACGGCCGCTGCTGGGGAAAGGGCTGTCTCGAAGAGGTTCGCCAGGCGAGCGCAGCGCTCGGTGAGCAGTTCGGCGAAGGCCACCGCGCGCCGGGCAGTCCATCGCTCGGCCGGGCCGGAGATGGCGACGGAGGCGGCGGCATGCCCGGACGGTGTCAGGATGGGGACGGCGATGCCCACCAAGCCGGCGTGGTTGGCCCCCTGGGACAGGGCGTAGCCGTCGGCGCGGACGGCCGCCAGCGCCCGGTCGATCTCGTCGGCGCGGACAGCGTCGCCCGCGCGGTGCACGATCGCAGTGACCTCGTGGGCGGGCAGGTACGCGAGGATGGCCTGGCCACTGGCGCCGCGGTGCAGGGGGGTGGCCGAGCCGAGCCGTGCGGCCCGGCGTAGTTCATAGTCGCTTTCCGCGCCGAGGACGAGAACGGCCTCGTCGCCCGCCCGCAGGTGCAGCGTGGCTGTTTCCCCGGATTGGTCGGCCAGCGCCCGCAGGATCGGACGGGCCCCGGCGAACACGTCCGCGCGCGGCATCACCTCGGCGGCCAGCCTCATCAGCCGGGCGCCGGTGCGGTAGCCGCCCGAGTCGGCCCGTGTGAGGTAGGACTCCTCCTGCAGGACACGGAGCAGCCGGTAGGCGGTGGACTTGCTCAGGCCGACCGCGTCGGCCAAGTCCTGAAGGCCGACCGGTGAACTCGCGCCGGCCACCGTTTCGAGCAGCCGCAGCGCCCGCCGGGCCGTGTCCCCCCCTTCGGTTCGTGTCGCTGCCATGCCACCCCTGTCGCGAAGTTTCATCAGCCGAGGTCTCGGCATCACTATCTGAAACTATCGGTCGATCAACAGTCGGGGCAAGGATCCCTCCGCCGCTTCCGCTACTACTCGTCCTGGCGTCCTTGACGCCGAGACGTAAGCCTGCCACCCTCGCTCCTCCACCGTGAAGCTTGGGTTGCAAATAGTGGAACTGGAAGTGGTAATGGCTCACATTCCTGGTGCGAAGCGTGAGGTGCGCAAGGTCCCCGATGCATCCGGTCTGCAGGAAGCGGTCGCGGCCCGCCTGGACACGCTTCCGGTGGGCCGCTGGCACCGCGGTGTGCTCGTCGTCGTCGGCCTCGGCTCGTTCTTCAACTTCTTCGAGGTCGCGCTCAGCAGCCTGCTGGTCCCGCTCCTTCCCAGGGCGTGGGCGGCGACCACGACGGACAAGTCGCTGCTCATCGGTGCGACCTTCGCCGGCGAACTGCTGGGTGCGCTGCTGCTGTCCGGTCTCGCCGACCGATTCGGGCGCAGGCGCATGTTCCAGGTCAACCTGGTCGCGTACGCGGCGCTGTCCGTCGCGGCCGCCTTGGCGCCCGATGCGGCCATGCTGATCGCGCTGCGGGTTCTGCTCGGTGTCGGCCTGGGCGCCGAACTGGCCTTGGTGGACACCTACCTTACCGAGCTAATGCCGACCGCCCGGCGTGGGCGCATGCTGGCCACCGCGTACACGTTCGGCATGCTGGCCGTGCCGGTGGCCGGCATCCTGGCCGCCAGGCTCCCTCACACGCTGGCCGGGGTATCCAGCTGGCGCTGGCTGATGGTGTTCGCCGCACTCGGCGCCGTCATCGTCTGGGTGCTTCGCCGCCGCCTCCCCGAATCGCCGCGCTGGCTCGCCACCCACCGGCCCGACGAAGCCCTCGCCGTCATGGCGCGGATGGAGGCGAGCGCCGGGCAGGCCGCAGCGACCGCCCGCGTCGGGTCACCCGCCGGGCAGCAACCTCTGGACCAGGAGCCCGCAGCCACCGTCCGGGGCCCGATCCTTGACGCCCCTCGGCTGTGGGGGCCCCAACTGCGCCGGCGCACCGCGCTGGTGTGTGTAATGCAGACAGTCGGCCCGATCGGGTTCTACGGTTTCTCCTCCATCGCCCCTCTCGTGCTGATCGCCAAGGGTTTCCCGGTGGTCGACTCCCTCACCTACTCCGCCCTCACCGCGCTCGGCTACCCGCTCGGCAGCTTGGTGCTGATCTACCTGGCCGAACGCATCCAGCGCAGGACCCTCGTCATCGTCTCCTCGCTGCTCGTCGGGGTGGCGGGTACGGTCTTCGGCCTGGGCTCCAGCGCGACGGTCATCGTGTCCGCGGGCACGCTGACCACATTGTCCAGCGTCATCAACGCGACCGCTTCAAGGGCGTACGGGGCCGAACTGTTCCCCACCCGGGTCCGCAACACGGCGGTGGGCCGTACCTACGCGCTCTCCCGGCTCATCGCGGCCGTCCTGCCTTTCTGTGCGCTGTCGATCCTGCACGCGCTGGGCGCCGGCCCCCTCTATCTGATCTGTGGCGCACTGATCGCCGTCATGAGTCTGGCCGTCGCCGTCCTCGGCCCCAAGACCAACGCCGTCCGCCTCGAGGAGATGTGAACCTGTGTGCGGCGATCGCTGGACCCCGGACCGCTCAGCCCCCGAACGGGGCGCGTACGACATTGGAGGTGAGCGCGGTGCCGCACCGACGCCGACGACCGCCCGACCGCCCACCGATCCCGACGGCCCCACGGGACGGCTGGCCACCTGGCTGGCCACCACCAAGCTGGAGGAGATCCCGGCCTCGGTGCGTGAGCGGGCCGCGCACCTGGTGCTCGACGGCCTTGGCTGTGCGCTCATCGGAGCCCAACTGCCGTGGTCCCGTACGGCCGTCAAGGCGGTCCTGGACCTGGAGGGCCACGGTGATGTCCCGGTGATCGGCTGGGGGCGCACCACCAGCGGCCCGGCCGCCGCGGTTCTGGGCGGCACCTTCATCCAGGGCTTCGAACTCGACGACTACTTCCCCAGCGCTCCATTGCACAGCGCCGCCCTGGTGCTGCCCGCGCTGCTGTCCACCACCTCCCGCGTGGGAGGCGTTTCCGGCGGCGAATTCCTGCGGGCCACCGTGCTCGGTTGTGAGGTAGGGCCACGGGTCGGCTTGGCGCTGAACGGCCCGGAGATGCTCGCGCGCGGCTGGCATTCCGGCTCGGTGTTCGGCACCCATGCGGCGGCCGCCGCCTCGGGCGTGCTGCGCGGGCTGGACGCGGCCGCGTTCGAGGACGCCCTCGGCCTGGCGGCGACCCAGTCGGCGGGGCTGATGGCCGCCCAGTACGAGGCCATGTCCAAGCGCATGCACCACGGCTTCGCCTCCCGTAACGGCTTCTACGCCGCCGGGCTGGCCCAGGCCGGCTACACCGGCATCAAGCGGGTCTTCGAGCGCCCCTACGGCGGGTTCCTGTCCACCTTCGGCGAAGGGCACGACCCGGACGCCGCCCAGATCGCGCTGGGGCTGGGGGAGACATGGAATACCGAGAAGATCACCGTGAAGATCCACGCGGCGATGGGAGGACTGCATCCCGCCATCGACGCCGCGCTCGCGCTGACCGCCGACCGCACGCTCACCGCCGAGGACGTGGAGAGCATCCGCATCGAGGTGCCCAGCGTGATCTACCACCACGGCTGGTGGGTCCCCGAGTGCCCACTGACAACCATCGGCTCGCAGATGAACATCGGCTACGCCACCGCCGTCGCCCTCCTGGACGGCCAGGTCCGCCCCGAGCAGTTCACCCCCGCGCGCCTGAACGCCGACGACGTCTGGCAGCTGATCGGCCGCACGGAGGTGCGGGAGGTCAACGAACCGCACGACCCGAGCTGGGAGCAGCCGGGATACAACACCCGCCTGACCATTGCCCTGCGGGGCGGTGACCTCCGTACGCAGGCGCTCAACCAGCCGCACGGCGGCCTGGACGACCCGCTCACCAACGCCGAAATCCGGGCGAAGTACCGGGCTTTGACGGCACAGGTCATCGACGCGGACCGGTCCGCCGAGATCGAGCGGATCGTCCTGGACCTTGAGGGCCAGGCCGATCTGGACCGCCTGGTGGACCTGCTCGCCGCCCCGGCCCGCGGCGCGCTCGACTGACACACTGCCGACGCGAGGAGCGCCTCCATGTCCCAAACCCCCACTCCCGGCAGCCGGCTGCGGTCGCTGCTGGCCCAGGACGGTCTGATCGCCGCCCCCGGCGTCTTCGATGGACTCTCGGCCCACCTGGTGGCCCGGACCGGCTTCGGCGCCGCGTACCTCAGCGGCGCGGGAGTCGCCGTCGCCGGATTCGGCCTGCCCGACATCGGTCTGCTCACCGCGACGGAGATGACCGAGAGGGCCCGCATCGTGGCCACCGCGCTCGACGGCATCCCACTGATCGCGGACGCCGACACCGGCTACGGCGCCCCGATCAACGTGGCCCGTACCGTCCGCGAGTACGAGAAGGCCGGCGTCGCCGCCCTCCACCTGGAGGACCAGGCAGTCCCCAAGAAGTGCGGCCACCTGCCCGACAAGGAGCTCATCAGCGCCGGCGAGTTCACCGACAAACTCGACGCCGCGCTCCAGGCCCGTACCGACGACGACCTCGTGATCATCGCCCGGACCGACGCGCGCGGACCGCTGGGCATCGCCGAGGCGATCGAACGCGCCGGACGGTACGCCGCCGCGGGCGCCGACGTCATCTTCGTGGAGGCCCCGCAGAGCATCGAGGAGATCGAGAAGATCGCCGCTTCCATCCACGGCGTCCCGCTTCTGATCAACATGGTGCAAGGAGGGCTGACCCCCGACATCGCGCCCGACGCGCTCGCCGGCCTCGGCTACCGCATCGCCATCCACCCCGGCGCCCTGCTCGCCCCATACGTGCTGCACGGCCTCGAGGCACTCGGCCGCCTCGGCGGAACCATGCCCGAGGTCATCCCCGGCCCGCAGGGCCTGTTCGAACTCGTCGGTCTGCGCGAGTGGTCCGCAATCGGCGAACGCCACCGCCACGACACCAAGGACGGTGCCTCATGGGCATGACTATGATGGAGAAGATCCTCGCCCGGAAGGCCGGCGTCGAGCAGGTCCGGCCCGGAGACACGGTGGTCTGCGACGTCGACATGACCGTCATGATCGACCTGCAGTTCGCCATCGGCTGGGTCCCGCCCTTGAAGATCAACGACCCGGACACGGTCGCCGTCATCATGGACCACGCGGTCCCCGCTCCCAACGTCCAGGATGCGATCGGCGGCACCCATGCCCGGGCCTTCGTGCGCGACTTCGGCATCGAGAAGTTCTACGACGTCGGGCAGCACGGCATCTGCCACCAGGTGATCGCCGAGAACGGCCTGGCCCGCCCCGGCGAGATCCTCGCCTGCACCGACTCCCACACCTGCGCCGCCGGCGCGTACAACACCGCGGCCCGCGGCCTGGGCCCCGCGGAGGTCTACTCGATCCTGTGCACCGGCAAGACGTGGTTCCAGGCCGCGCCCACCATCCGTTACGAATTCACCGGCACCAAGCCCGCCGCCGTCTCCGGCAAGGACATCTTCCTGCACATCGCCGGCACCTACGGCGACGCGACCAACCACAACCTGGAGTTCGGCGGGCCCGGGCTGGCCTCCATCCCGATGAACGACCGGCGCACCATCGCCACCCAGGGCGCGGAGATCTCCGCCGACTTCTCCACCTTCCCCATCGACGACCTGGCCCGCGACTTTCTCGCCGCCCACGGGGCCGCCCCCGATTCGTACGAGGCGGCCGTGGCGGACCCGGATGCGGCCTACGCCGCCGTCCGCACCGTCGACGTTTCCTCGCTGGAGCCGTACGTCGCGCGCCCCGGCACGGTCAGCAACAACTCCCTGCCGATCTCGGCGATCGAGAAGCGCCCGGTCGACCAGTGTTTCATCGGCTCGTGCGCGAACGGGCAGCTGGAGGACCTGCGGATCGCCGCGGAGATCGTGCGAGGCCGCAAGGTGGCTCCGGGCGTACGGCTGCTGATCACACCCGCCTCCCAGCAGGTGTACCGGGACGCGATGCGCGCCGGGTACCTGCAGGACCTGGCCGACGCAGGCGCGGTGATCACCAACTCCACCTGCGGCGCCTGCTTCGGCTATCACATGGGCCTGCTCGCCCCCGGCGAGGTGTGCCTGACCTCCTCCACCCGCAACTTCACCGGCCGCATGGGCAGCCCCGAGGCGGAGATCTACATGGCCTCCCCGGCCACCGTCGCCGCCTCCGCCCTGACCGGCCGCGTCACCGACCCGCGAGGTGCACTGAACTGATGGACACCCTCATCACCGGCCGAGTCTGGGTGGTCGGCGACTCGGTCACCACCGATGCCATGTACCCGGCGTTCGCGATGAAGCTGCCGGTCCCCGAGGCCGCGAAACACATCTTCTACGAGCTGCGCCCCGGCTGGGCCGAGCAGGTCGAGCCCGGCGACATCGTCGTCGCCGGCCGTAACTTCGGCCTCGGCTCGTCGCGGCCCGTCGCCGCGCTCTTCCGGCAACTGGGCGTCGCCGCCCTGATCGCCGAGGAGTTCAACTCCCTGTTCTTGCGCAACGCCATCAACCACGGCCTGCCTGCCCTCACCGCTCCCGGCGTGACCGCCGCGTTCGCCGACGGCGACACCGCGCGCCTCGACTTCGCCGAAGGCTGGGTCGAGAACACCGGCACCGGTGCCCGGCTGGAGGCCGGCGCGCTGCCGCCGCTCGTCCTCGACATCCTCGCCGCCGGCGGCATCCTGCCCAAGCTAGCCCGCGAGGGCTATGTCCCGCTCCCCGCCGACCGGTGACACCCTCCGCGCCCGAGGAGAATCACATGTCCCTTCTTGCGCCCGGTGTCCAGCGGGTCGCCACCACCAAGCGCGACAACGCTTTCCTCATCGATGGCGACGACGGCCTCACCCTCGTCGACGTCGGCTGGGCGAGCGCCCCGGCAGCACTGCTCGGCGCGGTGGCGGAGCGCGGTCTCAAGCCGACCGACATCAAGCGGATCCTGCTCACTCACGCCCACCCCGACCACGTCCAAGGCGCGACCGAACTGCGGCGCCTCACCGGAGCCCCGATCCTCATCCACCACGACGACAGCGCCTGGCTGGAAGCCGGACGGGTTCCCGCCCACGGTCGCTCCGGTGCCCTGGGCCGCTTCATCGACCGGCTCCCGAAGCTGCACTGGACCCCCTTCAGCGCGGACGGAACCGTCACCGACGGAGAGCTCATCGAAGGCTCGAGCGGCCTGCGCGTCATCCACACTCCCGGGCACTCCCCGGGCCACATCGTGCTGCACCACGAGCCGAGCAGCACTGTCCTGGTGGGCGACGCCGTCTTTCACCGTGGCGACCTCGCCCTGGGGCCGGCGGCGCTGGCCGCGGACCCGAGCCTGCGGGGAGGCAGCC
>JAOPYH010000246.1 GCA_025964715.1 Streptosporangiaceae bacterium
TTCCGATCTGATCTCTTAGGTGGCGCCATCGAGCGATCTCGACTAGGTGTCGTCCGCCTCGCCAGCGTCGAGGTCGTCGACGTGAAGCTCTTGAACCTTCTGTGCCATGGGGACAGACCTTTCCGCCGGAGCAAACTGCATTCGCTTGTCAAAGATATACCTCTGCGCTTGCGGCTGACAATTCAGGGGGGCCGTACGGAGTTTCCTTCCGAGGCCGGTAACGCACCGTAATCAGGCCAACGAATCCCGTCTTACTCGACCGCAGACCTGTTCTCCCCCATGCGCCGGGGCATACCTCTCACTGCTCATCCGCCCTGCAGCCACGAGAACACCAAGATACAGAAGCCACGGTCCACGGTGGGTGCACTCGTCGCAAATTGTCCCGTGCCTCCGCACAAGCCACACGTGTAGATCGCCACCGTGGAAGCGATTTCACCCGTCCGCTTGCCCCTGTACGCCGCGCGGAGCAAGCGCGCCGCGGCTGCGGGGGACCCACTGAATCCTCGCGGCGGGCCACAAGAAAATACGGGTTCCAAGGTCGCCTTAACGGGCCCATCATGCTCCACGCGATGCCTATTAACCCCGGTGTACCGGGGCTTAGAGCCCGCTCCGCACAACGAACGTACGGGCCGCGCGGTCGTGCAGTGCCTGCCTCCGCGGCCGATGGAACAGCGCTGCCGCGTTGGCGACCCACAGCATACCGGCGATCACACCGAGTATCGGAACCGGGCGCGCCGCGATGGGCACGGCATAGACGGCCGAGCGCAGCAGGGCCTGCCGGACGCCCAGCCCGCCGCTCTCCGGCGGCCGGGGTCCGGGGGGACCTCCGGGTCCGGCCGGCACGACCTCGATGCCCGTGAGCCGTTTGCCGAGCGTCCGCCCCCACAGGGCGAGCTGTACGGACTCGTAAATCAGCGAGAACACGCCGACGCCGACCGACGCCGCTGTCTCGGCGGTGACCTGCGGCAGCGCGGAGCGCGCGATGAGGACGACCGGGAGACCGACGACGAGTGTGTCGATGATGCGGGCCGCCAGGCGCTGCCCAGGCTCGGCCGCCTGGCCCGGCCCCCGGTGAGCGACGCCGGCGACGGGTCCCTCTAGCTCCACTCGACGCGGTCGTCGATCACGACGGTGCCGGCGAAGCGGTCGTGCACCGATTGGTGCAGCGGCTCGTCCCAGATCGCCCACAGATAGGCGATGAGGATCCCCACGGAGACGAGCAGCACCCCGTAGGCCGCGAAGTCGAAGACCTTCACCGCCAGGATCAGGAAGAAGAAGAAGCCCAATTGGTAACCGACTTGATTGATCGCGGGCCGCCACACGCCGACGATGGCGTCGAGCGGCTCTCCGGCCGGATCGACCTTTACCACACGCAGGCCGAACCAGCGTTTGCCCAGAGTCCGTCCCCACAAGCTCAGCTGGACGGCCTCATAGAGGAACGGCAGAAGGGACAGGACCGCGAAGAGGACAAAGATGATCGGCCAGGTCCAGACCCCGCCCTGCTCCTTGGTCTTGCTGCCGGCCATGTCCAGGCCGAGCGCCCCGATGGCAATCGGCAGAATGAGCGCGAATCCGAAAACGGCGACCAGCGCGTTGTCCATCACCCGGGCGCCGGCGCGACGGAGAATGGGCGCCAGCGGCAGATCGGCCGCGGGGGACGGCTCGTCGGCATATGAACCGTAGGGCTCATAGGGCTGTTGACCGTACTGCCGCTGTGGGGGCGCGGCGTAGGCCGGCTGTCCGTACGGCGATGGCGGGTAAGGCGGCCGGCCCTGCTGCGGGGGCGAGTAGGGGCGCCCGAGATAAGGGGGTTCGCTCATGTTCCATCCTCCAAGCGGAGCAGCATCCGGGTATTCCCCAAAGTATTGGGCTTGACCCGGTCAAGGTCGAGAAACTCCGCGACGCCTTCGTCATAGGAGCGGAGGAGCTCCTCGTACACCTCAGGTGAGACCGGGGTCCCCTGGATCGGCTGGAAACCGTGGCGTCCGAAGAAGTCGACCTGGAATGTGAGGCAGAACACCCGCCCGACTTCGAGTTCCCGGGCGGCTTCGAGGAGCCGGTTCACGATACGGTGCCCGATCCCCCGGCCGCCGCAATCCGGATCAACAGCCACCGAACGGACTTCCGCGAGGTCTTTCCACATGACGTGCAGGGCGCCGCACCCGACGACGCCGAGCCGGGGGTCATCGGCCACCCAGAACTCCTGTACGTCCTCGAAGAGCGTCACAGTGGTCTTCCGGAGCATGCGCCGCCCGGAACCCGCGTACAGGTCGACGAGCCGGCTGATCGCCGGGATATCGCCCGTTCGCGCCCGCCTGATGGAGACTTCCACAAGCAGGTGAGGGTAGTGCGCCACGGCGACCGCCGGACACGCGGGAGCGAAGGCGTCACCGTCCGTGGCACAATGACCACGCAAGGCTGTCGATCAGAGGCTGGTCTGCGCAAACCGCGGAAGAGGTCTCGATTAGCTCCGCAAAAGTGACGAAGTTCACATCACAGATCGGCGACGAGGGAGGTTCTCGCTGATCAGCCGCAGGATGGTACCTGCGATTTCGCATGTTCCGGTTGGCATTCACGCCAGAGTCCGTTAATCTCCAGCGCTGTCATCAGCAGCCACATAAGTGGCTGCAGACCCGCCGAATCCACGGACCGCAACCAGCGCTCCGCGAGCCGGGGACCCATTTTCCCGTGGGGTGAATCCGCGCACGCCCACTCGCGTGCAGCCGGTAGGGCTGCTCCGGCCCGAACCCGTCAGCTAACCCGGTAGGCGGCTGAGGAGAGGAGTCTTAGTGGAGCCAGCGCGCCCCGAACGCGTGCGAGCCGGACAGCGCGCACCCCAGTCGGAAGTTCCAGCCCCTCGCCGTAGCAGGCCTGGCCGGATCCGCAACCGGGTGATCGCCGTCGCCGGCACCTTCTTCGCGTTGTCTCTCGTCCTCCCCGCAGGGGTCGGACAGGCCAAGCCAGGGCCCAGCGTCAAGGAGCTCAAGGCACAGGCCCAGAAGCTCAGCAGCCAGCTCGAGCAGCTCTCCGAGCAGGTCAACGGGCTCAAGGTCCGGTACCAGCAGTCACAGCGGGCGGCCAAGGTGGCCGCCGACAACGCCCGCCGCCAGGAGGTGGCCCTCCAGACGGTCCAGCAGAAGGTCGGGCGCCTCGCCGCGGACTCCTACATGGCCGGCGGCATGGACCAGACCGTCGCGCTGGCCACTGCCCAGGACCCGCAGGCAATGCTCGACCAGGCCGCCACACTGCACTACTTCGCCTCGCAGGACGGCACCGAGGTCCAGACGCTGGTCCAGGCGATGCAGGCCGCGCAGCGCGCCCGTAAGTCCGCTCAGGACCGCGCCACCCAGACACAGAGCCTGAAGTCCCAGATCGACCGGGACAAGAAAAAGGTCCAGTCGCTCTACGACAAGGTCCGCAGCAAGCTCATCGACAAGGCCCCCGGATCGATCGCGAGCCTCCCTGTCAGCGGCAGCGGCAAGGGCGCTCAGGCACTGCGCTACGCCATGAGCAAGCTCGGCCGGCCGTACGTCTGGGGAGCCGCCGGACCGACGACGTTCGACTGCTCCGGTCTCACGATGTGGGCCTACGGTCAGATCGGCATCAACCTGCCGCACTACACCGGCAGCCAGTGGAACGCGGGCACGCACATCTCGCGGAGCCAGCTGCAGCCGGGCGACCTGGTGTTCTTCTACTCCGACCTGCACCACATGGGCATGTACATCGGTGGCGGCCAGATGATCCACGCGCCGCAGACCGGTGATGTGGTGAAGATCAGCCCCATGGGCAACCGCCCGTTCGCCGGCGGCGTGCGGGTCGCCTAGCCCCGAACCCCGGAACTCACGCAGGGGCCGGTCTCCCCAGAGACCGGCTCCTGCGCATTCTCGGGACCGCTCAGCGCCCCTATGTGGCCTAGATCAGCTGTCTTCGAGCCGCCCACACAACGGCCTCGATGGGGGTGTTCACGTCGAGGCGATCGCAGATCGTCCGCAGCCGCCTCCGCAGAGTCCGTGCACTCAGCTCGAGCTTGCGTGCCGCCACATCCGCTGTGACACCGCTGGCGATCTGAGCGAGCAGGCGGATCTCCTCCTCGTTCAGACGCGGCTCCTCGGTGCCACGACGTGTGAGTGTGGCCTGTTCCACTCCGTCCTCCCTCGTCCGTGGTGATGACCGCGGGGTGCAGCCGTCCGCTGCACAGGCACGGGTAGGCCTGGATCGATGCGCGGCTCGTGGACGAGCCCAGGGTCGCCCGGTCGGGGTTGAGGCTTGGCCGGAGTAGGCCGATCGACCGGTAGCGGGGCGCTGTGCGGGAACCCTGGGTGACGATCCGGTCGTTGACTGTGCGAGCACAGACGCCACCCCGGGTGCACGAGGGAGCGTTCCGGCAGCGCCAGCGACGTCAGCGTGATGCCTGGGATGGGCTGTGGTTGCAGCCTTTTCCACCCGTCCCCTCACGTCCGACCCCCCGACCGAGATCATGAATCGTTTCAAGCTACGCTTCGGACCGGAACGCTAGGCGGCCAGATCCGGACCGTCAAGCGCTCAAAGATAACAATGTGCGGGTATAAGGCTCTGTACAGTTACATAGTGTCTCCAGGCTTGCCCGGAGAACCTTGCTACACCCCATTCACCTGCGAAGACTCATTCATATTCGGCAAGGAGTGCGTTGCCGCAAGCCAGCATCCGCGAGGTCGCAAAGCGCGCCGGAGTTTCCGTCGGGACGGTTTCGAACGTCCTAAACCGGCCAGACCGCGTGGCCGAAGAGACCCGTGCTCGGGTGCTTTCGGCCATCGAAGAGCTCAGTTTCGTGCGCAACGAGTCCGCCCGCCGGCTCCGCCAGGGCCCACCGGCGAAGACCCGGGCCTTCAGCGTCGTCCTGCGGGACGTCGCCAACCCCTACTACACCGATGTCGCCCAGGGGGCCGAGGCGGCCATGGACGCAGAGGGCGCCGACCTGATCTGGTGCACGAGCAACGGCTCGCCCAGTAAGGAGCTGCGCTTCCTGCAGAGGCTTGCCGAGCAGCGCGTGGCCGGGGTGCTCATCACCCCGGTCGGGCTCGACGCGGACCAGATCGCGTGGCTGCACGCCGAGCACATCGCGGTGGTGGTGCTGGACCGCAAGCCCCAGGCCGCGGACGTATGCTCCGCCCGCGTCGACCATGTCGCCGGAGGCGAGATCGCTGTCGACCACCTGCTGGGGCTCGGCCGGGAGCGCATCGTCTTCGTGACCGGCCGGCCCGAGTCCGAGCCGGGTCACGACCGCCGGGACGGCGCGGCGCGGGCCCTGGCCCGGGCCGGCGCCGGCGAGCTGGTGACCCTGGTGCAGGACACGATGACCGCCACCGCGGGACAGGAGGCGGCCGGCCGGCTGCTCGACCGGGTCGCCATGCCCTTCGCGGTGTTCTGCGCCAATGACCTGCTCGCGATCGGCGTGATCAACGAACTGCTCCGGCGTGAGGTCAAGGTGCCGCAGGAGGTGGCGGTGATCGGCTACGACGACATCGAGCTGGCCGGCACCGCGGCCGTTCCCCTCACCACCGTGCGGCAGCCCCGGCACGAGCTCGGCCGGGTGTCGGCCGGCCTGGCGCTGACCGAGGCGGCCGAGGGAGTGGACCATCGGCATGAGCACATCGTGCTCACGCCCGAGCTGATCGTCCGCAGCTCCGCCTGAGCCGCTACTCCGGCTTGACGAGCGGGAACAGGATCGTGTCCCGGATGTTCTTGCCGGTGAAGGCCATGATCATCCGGTCGATGCCGGCTCCCATTCCGCCGGTCGGCGGCATGGCGTACTCCAGCGCCCTGAGGAAGTCCTCGTCGAGCTGCATCGCCTCGAGATCTCCGCCGGCGGCCAGCAGGGACTGCTCGGTGAGCCGGCGCCGCTGCTCGATGGGGTCGATCAGCTCGGAGTAGGCAGTGCCCAGCTCGGTGCCGAATCCGATGAGGTCCCACTTCTCCGTCAGCCGCGGGTCGTCGCGGTGCTGACGCGTGAGTGGAGAGGTCTCCAGCGGATAGTCCATGACGAACGTCGGCTGCACGAGGGTGTGCTCGACCAGCTCCTCGAAGAGCTCCTGGACGAGCCGTCCCTGGCCCGCCTTGGGGTCCCAGTGGATCTCCCGGGCGTCGGCGTACTTGCGCACGGTCTCCAGCGGTGTGCCGGGGTCGACCTCCTCGCCCAGCGCCTCGGAGACCGCGCCGTACAGCGTGATCCGCGGCCACACCTCGAGCCCGAGGTCGATCTCCTGCCGCTCGGTCCGGCCGCCGCGGTCCGGTCCCACCGGCGCCTCGTGCACGACCACGGACGTCCCGAGCGCCGCGACGACCGCCTTCTGGTACATCCGCTGGGTGAGGTCGGCCATGTCGTTGTAGTCGAGGTAGGTCCCGTAGGCCTCTAGCATGGTGAACTCGGGGTTGTGGGTCGAGTCCGCGCCCTCGTTGCGGAAGGTGCGGCTCACCTCGAAGACCTTGTCGATGCCGCCGACCACGAGCCGCTTGAGGTAGAGCTCGATCGCGATCCGCAGATAGAGATCCATGCCATATGCGTTGATGTGGGTCCGGAAGGGCCGAGCCGCCGCACCGCCGTGGATGGGCTGCAGCATGGGCGTCTCGACCTCGAGGTAGCCCTCCTCGTGCCAGAAGTCGCGTACGGCCCGTACGGTGGCGCTGCGGACTCGCGCCATGCGGCGCGCCTCGTCGTTGACGATCAGGTCCACGTAGCGCAGCCGGACCCGCGCCTCGGGGTCGGTCAGCCCCGCGTGCTTCTCCGGCAGCGGCCGCAGGCACTTGGAGGTGATCGCGAAGCTGTCGGCCATGACCGACAGCTCTCCCCGCCGGGAGGTGATGATCTCGCCCTCCACGCCGACGTGGTCGCCGAGGTCGACGTCGCGCTTCCAGGCCTCCAGGGTCTCCTCGCCGACTCCGGCGAGGGACAGCATGATCTGGATGTCACCGCTGCCGTCGCGGATCGTGGCGAAGCAGAGCTTGCCGGTGTTGCGCGCCAGGATCACGCGGCCCGCGACGCCGGCTTTCTGACCGGTCGCGACGTCCGGCTCGAGGCCGGCGTGCGCGTCGCGGATCTCCGCGATCGTCGCCGTACGGGGGAACCCGACCGGATATGGGTCGATGCCGCTCTCCCGTAGGCGGGCCAGCTTCTCCCTGCGGACACGCATCTGGTCCGGCAGTTCGTCGTAGGTGTCTTCGCTCACGCAATGAGGCTACCGACCGGGTGGCCCGCCATGCGAATCATCGGCCCTGCGGGAGGGCCGCGTGCTCAGGTGCCTGTGACGTTGCGCTCGTAGACCAGCCGCAGGCCGATCAGCGTGAGCCACGGCTCGAAGACGTCGATCGTGCGTGCCTCGTCGAGGACGAGCGGGGCCAGTCCACCGGTGGCGACCACGGTGACGTCGTCGGGTTTGTCGGACAGTTCCTCCGACATCCGGTCCACGACCCCGTCGACCTGGCCGGCGAAGCCGTAGATGATCCCCGACTGCAGTGCCTCGACCGTGTTCTTGCCGATCACGCTGCGCGGCCGGATCAGTTCGACCTTGTGCAGCTGTGCGCCGCGTGCCGAGAGGGCGTCCACCGCGATCTCGATGCCCGGGGCGATCGCACCGCCGAGGTACTCGCCCTTGGCCGAGACGGCATCGAAGGTGGTGGCGGTACCGAAGTCGACCACGATCGCCGGCCCGCCGTACAGGTGAATCGCGGCGAGGGCGTTGACGATGCGGTCGGAGCCGACCTCTTTGGGGTTGTCCATCCGGACGGGGACGCCCGTCTTCACCCCCGGCTCCACGATGACCGCGTTGACGTCGCCGTAGTAGCGGCGGCACATCTCCCGCATCTCGTGGAGTACGGACGGCACGGTCGAGCACAGCGCGATGCCGTTGATGTCGGTGTCGGCGAGCAGCCGGCTCTGCTGCACGAGCCCCTGGAGGACCACGGCGATCTCATCGGCGGTTCGCCGGGAGTCGGTGTTGATCCGCCAGTGTTCGATCACCTCCTCGCCCTCGAACAGTCCGAGGACGGTGTGGGTATTGCCAACGTCGATCGTGAGCAGCATCAGGTCCCCGCCGAATTAGTGGTCGCGTCCTGTGTGGCGAACGGTCGTCGTCCTGCAGGGGCAGGACGCCGGCCGCTCACCTCAGCCCAGACTCCGGCCGACGAAGTCCAGGCCGATGTCGAGGGCGGGCGCCGAGTGCGTCAGCGCGCCAACGGCAAGGTAGTCCACCCCGGTCACAGCCACATCTCGAGCCCCGTCAAAGGTAAGCCCCCCGCTCGCCTCGAGCTCCGCCCGGTCCCCCACGAGGTGTACGGCGTCGGTGAGCTGTCCGACGGTCATGTTGTCCAGCAGGATCGATCGGGCGCCGGCCTCGAGGGCCTCCCGCACCTGTTCGAGGGTGTCGCATTCGACCTGGATGTGCAGGTCCGGATAGCGGGCTCTGATGGCCTGGTAGGCCTTCGTCACCGAGCCGGCCGCGGCGACGTGATTGTCCTTGATCAAGGCGGCGTCGTGCAGGCCCATCCGGTGGTTGACCCCTCCGCCGCACCGGACGGCGTACTTCTGCAGACCCCGCATCCCGGGCAGCGTCTTGCGGGTGTCCCGCACGCGCGCCTTCGTGCCGTCGAGGGCGTCGGCCCAGCGGCGGGTGAGCGAGGCGATCCCGGACAGGTGGGTGAGCAGGTTCAGCACCGTGCGCTCGGCGCGCAGCAACGCAAGGGTCGGGCCGGTGGCCGCGAGCAGCACGTCGCCGGCCCTGACCCGCTGCCCGTCGGCGGCTCGCCGCTCCAGCGCGACGTCGCCGTACCGCTCGGCCAGGGCCTCCAGGACCACTTCGGCGACCGGCAGGCCCGCGGCGACCCCGTCCTGGCGTGCGGTGAACTCGCCGGTGGAGACGTGGTCCGGGCCGAAGATCGGCTCACTCGTGACATCGACCTCGCCGTCCTCGGCCAGTGCCGTCCGAACGAGGTCGTCCACAGCCTGTGGATCGAGGCCCGCGTCCCTGAGCCGGGTTTCCAGCTCTGGCGTCATCTCATCTCCTCGGGGGTCCTGCGCGATGCGGGGGCCGGTTCGTAGGCGGTCGACAGCCGCCCGCCGGACAGCGCGCTCACCAGGTGGCCGTGCCAGGCGGCGTCGTCGCGGTCGGGGAAGTCCTCCCGCCAATGGGTCCCCCGGGTCTCCTGGCGGCGGCGGGCCGCGGTCACGATCGCGGTGGCCACGGTGTGCAGGTTCGTGGCCTCCCACGCCGCCACCCCCGGCCGCTCCGAGCGCCGCCGGGCCAGCGCGGCGAGCTCGCGCTCCGCCGCCGCGAGGCCCTCGGCGCTGCGGAGCACTCCGGCGTGGGAGGTCATGATCCGCTGGATCTCGCCCCGGACGGACGGATCCAGCAGTCCCGCCGGGCCGTCGGCTCCCGCGTCCGGCCGTGCTCTCGCAGTCGACGGCGCCACGGCGGGCGCCCCGGCGAGATCCGCGAAGCCGAGCGCCGTGCCGATGCGCTCGGCGAAGACCAGGCCCTCGAGCAGCGAGTTGGAGGCGAGCCGGTTGGCGCCGTGCACACCCGTGCAGGCGACCTCGCCGCAGGCGTACAGGCCCGGCACCGTGGTCCGTCCGAACAGGTCCGTGCGGACCCCGCCGCTGGAGTAGTGCGCGGCCGGCACGACCGGGATCGGCTGGGTCACCGGGTCGATCCCGTGGCTGCGGCAGCTGGCCAGAATGGTGGGGAACCGCCGCTCCCAGGTCCGGGCGCCCAGGTGGCGGCCGTCCAGAAAGACGTGGGACGCGCCGGTCTCGCGCATCCGGTTCATGATCGCCTTGGCGACGACGTCCCGCGGCGCGAGGTCGGCCAGCTCGTGCCGCCCGGCCATGAAGCGCTCTCCCGCCGCGTCGACAAGGTGGGCGCCCTCACCCCGCACCGCCTCGGAGATCAACGGCTGCTGGCCATTGGCCGAGTCGCCGAGCCACAGGACGGTGGGGTGGAACTGCACGAACTCCAGGTCCGCCACCGCGGCGCCGGCCCTCAGCGCGAGTGCGACCCCGTCACCGGTGGAGACGGCCGGGTTGGTGGTCGCGGAGAACACCTGGCCGAGCCCGCCGGTCGCGAGCACCACCGCACGTGCCCGTACGGCTCCCACGCCGTCGCGCCGGCCCTCTCCCATCACGTGCAGGGTCACCCCTGCCGCCCGGCCCTCGGCGCACACCAGGTCGAGGACGAGCGCGTGCTCGATCACCTCCACGCCGTCCGTGGCCTTGCGGGCGGCGAGGAGCGCGCGGCTGATCTCCGCACCCGTCGCGTCGCCGCCGGCGTGGGCGATGCGGCGGCGGTGGTGCCCACCCTCGCGGGTGAGCGCGAGGGCGCCGTCGGGAGCCCGGTCGAACACCGTCCCGAGGTCCACGAGCCGCCGTACGGCCTCGGGACCCTCGGTGACGAGCACCTGTACGGCCTCGTCGTCGCACAGCCCGACACCGGCCGTGAGCGTGTCGCCCAGGTGCTCCCGCGGGCTGTCGTCGGGTGCCAGGGCGGCCGCGATGCCGCCCTGGGCCCAGCGGGTGGACCCCTCGTCCAGCAGCGCCTTGGTGACGAGCAGGACCTTGCCGTACGGGCGGGCGCGCAGTGCGGCGACCAGGCCGGCGATGCCGGAGCCGATCACGACCACGTCGGCGTCGACCGTCCAGCCCGGCGCCGGAGCGGCGAGGTGTCCGGCGAGCGGAACCGCTGACGCCATGAGCATGCCTTCCGTCAAGTGGCCATTTTCGTCACTATGACATTAACCCATGGCCCGCGTCGATTCGGAGGCTCTCCTGACCTAGTCGTGCGGGAGGACGGCGTCGCCGCGGACCTGGTCCGTGCCCGGGACCGGCTCGGCCGGGTCGGAACCGAGCTCGATGATGTGGTTGGCGCTGTCGACGTGGACCACCCGCGGCTCGAAGGCGCGTGCGTCGGCGTCGCTCATGGCCCCGTAGCTGATGATGATCACCAGGTCGCCGGGCCGGACCAGCCTGGCGGCGGCGCCGTTGATGCCGATGACGCCCGTGCCGCGGGTGCCGGCGATGACGTAGGTCTCCAGCCGTGCCCCGTTGTCGATGTCGACGATGTGCACCTGCTCGCCTGGCAGCAGGTCGGCGGCGTCCATGAGGTCCTGATCGATCGTCACCGACCCCACGTAGTGCAGGTCGGCCTGGGTCACCGTGGCACGGTGGATCTTGGACTTGAACATGGTCCGGTACATCATGACTCCTCCGCGGGGAAGCTCAGGGGCATGTTGTCGATCAGATGGGTGGTGCCGACCTTGCCCGCTACGGCGAGCACCGCCGGGCCGGTGTGCAGGCTGTCGACCCCGGTGAACGTGGCCGGGTCGATGAGCGCGAGATAGTCCAGGACCAGCGGCGGATCGGCCTCGGCGGCATCGTCGAGGACCTCCTGGGCCGCCCGGAGCACCTCGTCGGGGCCCTTTGTGACCAGCTCGGCTCCGGTCCGCAGGGCCAGCGACAGCACCAGCGCGGTCCGCCGCTCCGCCGCCGACAGGTAGCGGTTCCGGCTGGACAGCGCGAGACCGTCCGGTTCCCGTACGGTCGGGCAGCCCACGATCTCCACGGGCACGTCGAGGTCGCGCGCCATGCGGCGGATGGCCGCGAGCTGCTGGGCGTCCTTCTCGCCGAAGAGCGCGTGCGTGGGACGGACCAGGTTGAACAGCTTCGTCACCACGGTCAGGACACCGTCGAAGTGCCCGGGCCGTTGGATCCCCTCCACCACGGCGCCCATCCGTCCGGAACTCACCGTCACCTCGGGGGTGGCCGGATACATCACCTCGGGCGCCGGGGCGAACACCAGATCCACGCCCTCTTCCTCACACGCCCTGATGTCGTCGGCGAACGTACGGGGGTAGCGGTTGAGGTCCTCGCCGGGCCCGAACTGCAGCGGGTTGACGAAGATGCTCACGGCCACCACGTCGGCGAGCTCACGAGCACGCCGGATGAGCGACCGGTGGCCCTCGTGCAGCGCGCCCATGGTGGGCACCAGAGCAAGCGTCCGCTCACGGACGTCCTCGCGTGCGGCGGCGAGCTCGTCGCGTGTCGCGGCGATGAGGGGTTTCAATGTCACGGTCCCTTTCCGTACACCCATCAGTCGGCCGGTCAGTCGGCCAGCGCCTCGAGGAGGCGCTCCGCGTCCGCCGGCTTGAGCAGTCCGGCGGCCAGCGCCCGGTCGGCGGTCAGCCGTGCCAGGGCGATGTAGGCCCGGCGTCCCGCTGGGGAGACCCGGGCCAGCTCGGCGATGTGGTCGGCCACGGTCGCGGCGTCCCCGCGGGCCACCGGGCCGGTGAGGCCGTTCATCCCGAGCCGGAGCGCGTTGTCGAGCGCGGCCCCGAGCAGCGGACCGAGCATCCTGCCGGGGTCCTCCACGCCGGCCGCCCCGAGCAGGTCCATCGACTCCACGACCAGCGTGACCAGATGGTTGGCACCCCCGGCCAGAGCCGCGTGGTAGAGCGCCCGCTTGTCCTCGGGGATCCAGACCGGCTCGCCGCCCATCTCCACGACCAGCGCCTCGGCGACCGGGCGCAGCGCGTCCGGCGCGGTCACCCCGAACGAGATGCCCGCGAGCCGGTTCACGTCCTCGGGCCGGCCGGTGAAGGTCATGACGGGATGGATGGCCATCGGGAGCGCCCCGGCCCGGGTGGCCTCGTTGAGCACGCCGAAGCCGTAGCGGCCGCTGGAGTGGACGAGCAACGTCCCGGCCACCGGCACCTCGGTAGCGACGAGCCCGGACACGAGCTGCGGCAACGCCTCGTCGGGGACGGTGAGTAGCACCAGGTCCGCTGCCTCGACGACCTCCTGCGGGGTCGCGAGGACCACACCGGGCAGCCGGAGGGCGGCTCGGTGCCGGGACTCTTCGGAGACCGCCGACGCGGCCACGACGCGATGCCCGGCGAGCGAGAGAGCCGCGCCGAGTGCGGTGCCGACCCGCCCCGCGCCGATCACTCCGACGGAGAGCCGGCCGGGCCGGTCTTCAGGCCTCGCCCCGCCCGCGGGCATGGACGACGGCACATCTTGTGGGTCCACTTCGTTCCAGTCCTCTGCCGGGTACCGGACGTTGCGGACAACAGGGTACCCGGATGCGCACGTGTTCGATCGCCGAGCCGAGCACGGCGATCGAACACGTGCGCACCAGCACGAACGATGCCCCGTGGCTACTCGGCAGCCAGCGACTCCACGATAGAGGCCCGGGCCGCCCGGCGAGCGGGCAGCACCGCCGCCATCACCCCGGCCAGGCCGGCGAGGACCACGAAACCGATGACCTGCGCGTAGGGGAGCCGGAACAACATTCCCGCGACGGCCGAGCGCGTCCCGGCCCAGCCGAACACGATGCCGAGGACCACGCCGGTCAGCGCGCCGATCATCGCCATGATCATGGCCTCCACCGAGAGCATCCGGCGGAGCTGACCCCGGGTGAGCCCGAGGGCCCGCAGCAGCGCGGACTCCCGGGTCCGCTCGACCACGGACAGGGTGAGCGTGTTGGCGATGCCGAACAGTGCGATCACGATCGCCAGGCCCAGCATCCCGCCGAAGACCATGAGCATCGTGTCGATCGCCCCGCTGAGGTCGTCCTTCGTCGACCCCGCCGACGCGACCTTGACCGCCGGATAGGGTTTCACGGCCGCGTCGATCACAGGCCGGAGCCCCGCCGCGTCCGTGCCGGCCTTGGCCTTGACATAGACCGCCTCGTCCCCCACCGCGCCGAAATACGCCTGGTGGTCGCTCTCCGGCACGATCGCACCGGGGAGTGGCGTGTCTCCGCCGTACACGACCGACACGGCGACCCGCCTGGGGCCGTGCGGGGTGATGATCTCGAAGGTCTGGCCGACCCGCGCGCCCCCCTTGCTGCCCTCGTACATCGCTATGGTCCCCGGGCGCAGGGCCGCGAAGGAGCCGCTCGTCACCTTGGGCTTGATCACCGTGCCGAGCGACGACCGGGTCACCGTGCCGATCTGCCAGCGCGTACCGTCCACTCGTACATCGCCCATCCGGACCTCGGTGACCGAGCCGATCCGCGGATCGGCCCGCAGGCTCTCGGCGAGCGTCCGTGGCATCGCGACGTCGGCGCCCGACTGTCCCTGGAGCGCGTAGTCGACGGGGAACTGCTGCTCCAGCTCGTGGGCGACGGTGGCCTTGACGCTCCCGCCCATCACCGCGAAGAGGGTCATCAGCCCGACGCCTATGGTCAGCGCGATCGTGGTGGTGGCGGTCCGCTTCGGCGACCGGCGCGAGTTCTCCATGGCCAGCCGTCCGGAGGCGCCCGCGAACCGCGCCGGGACCGCGCCGAAGAGGCCGGCCAGGGGGCGGACCAGGGCGGGCATGAGGGCGATGACGCCGAGGATGGTCAACGCGCCGCCGAGCGCGGTGACGAGCATGGCGTCCTGGCCGGGGTCGAGAGCGAACGTACCGAGGCCGGTCAGCCCGAGACCGAGGCAGCCGAGCACGACCGCCACCGCGGTGCGCAACCACCCGAGGCGAAGGCGTCCCGTGCCGGGCTCCGGCTCCTGGCGCAGCGCCGTGACGGGCGCGACCCTGGTGGCCGCCCGGGCCGGCAGCAGCGCGGAGATCACCGTGATGACGACCCCGGCCGGCAGCGCCACCACGACGGTGCGCAGGCCGAGGGTGTAAGCACCCGCCGGCAGGTCCGCGCCCGCGGATTTGATCCCGAGGAGTGCTCCGGCTCCCAGCACGGCCCCGACGGCGATCCCGAGCAGGGACCCGATCAGGCCGATGACCACCGCCTCCACCACAACTCCGCCGAAGACCTGCCGGCGGGTCGCTCCGACACAGCGGAGGAGCGCCAGTTCCCGCATCCGCTGGGCGATCAGGATGGCGAAGGTGTTGTAGATGACGATCGCCGAGACCAGCAGGGACACGAGCCCGAACATCAGCAGGATGGTCCGCAGCTTGTCGCCGCCGAGGCCGTTCTCGGCGGCGAGCCGGTCGCCGAGCTCCTGGCCGGTGACCACCTCCTGGGATCCGCCGGCCGCCGCGGCGACCGTGTCCTTCGACACCGTGCCGGCGAGATCGATCTCGGTGTAGCCCTTCTTCCCGGTCATCACGGCCGCGGCGTCGGGTGTGAACCCGACCGCGCCGTAGAGGGACGCCGCGGAGTCGACGCCGATCGTCACCGTGCCGACAAGCCGGAAGGGGTGTGGCCTGCCCTGGGGGTCCAGGACCTTGATCGTGTCGCCCACCCGGTAACCGGTCGCCTTGGCGGTGCTCTTGGTCAGCACCGCCTCCGCGGCCGAGGCGGGCGCCTTGCCGGTCACGACCTGGTAGCGCCGCAGCGGGCCCGGAGGCGCGAGCGACAGTCCCACGGTGGGCGAGTCCCCGTACGCCCGGCCGTCCTTGCCGACCAGTGCGGCGTTTCCGTGGACGACGCCGTGCGCCGCGGTCACGCCGGGCAGGCCGCGGAGCTTGGGCAGGAGCTCTGGAGACAGGGTCCGGTCCTCCTCGTCGGAGGCCGGGTCCGGCAGGACCGCGACGGCCACCTTGCCGGCGGAGCCGGCGAACTGCTGGTCGTAGCCGGCCTGGATGGTGTCGGTGAGCACGAACGTGCCGGAGATGAACCCGACACCGAGCGTGATGGCGAGCGCGGTCATCAGGAGCCGGGCCTTGTGGGCGAGCAGCCCGGCCAGTGTGGTCTTCAGCATCATGCCCCCAGCCGCTTGAGCTGGTCGAGGACGCTGTCCGGCGTCGGCTGGAAGAGCTCGGAGACCAGCGCGCCGTCGTGGAGGAAGACCACCCGGTCGGCGTACGAGGCCGCCACGGGGTCGTGAGTCACCATGACGATGGTCTGGCCCATCTCGCGGACCGACGCGCGCAGGAAGCCGAGCACCTCCGCGCCGGCCCGCGAGTCCAGGTTGCCCGTGGGCTCGTCAGCGAAGATCACCTCAGGGCGGGAGACGAGCGCGCGGGCGCACGCGACCCGCTGCTGCTGGCCGCCGGACAGTTCCGAAGGACGATGACTCAGCCGCTGGCGGAGTCCGACGATGTCGATGACGTGGTCGAACCACTGCCGGTCCACCTTGCGGCCGGCCAGCTCGAGCGGGAGCAGGATGTTCTGTTCGGCGGTCAGCGTCGGCAGCAGGTTGAACGCCTGGAAGACGAACCCGATCCGCTCACGCCGCAGCAGGGTGAGCCGCTTGTCGCCGAGCCGGGTGATGTCGACGTCGCCGATCATCACCGATCCCTGGCCCACGACGTCCAGGCCCGCGAGGCAGTGCATGAGAGTGGATTTGCCGGATCCGGACGGGCCCATGATCGCGGTGAACCGCCCGCGGGCGAAACCGACGCTCACCCCCCGCAGAGCGTGGACCGCCGCGTCGCCCGAGCCGTAGACCTTGCTCACCCGCGTGGCCGAGACCGCCGGCGAGGCGGGGTTCACCGGGGCCCCTTGAGGCCCGAAGCCCTGTGCGGGCGCGTTGGCGAGACTGCCGTTCACGTGCGACTCCTAGCTGTTGTGGATCAACGATGCCCACACTAGAAACCGGCGGAGATCCTGCCATCGCCCGCGAGATCGGCCTTCGCCTGCGCCATTCGGCCAGCCGTACGGCCGGCCTGCGACCTGAGGCTGACGCCGCCGTCCTCCCGGCTGCCTACCTCGGTCGTGTCCCGGAAGCCGTCTCGCCGGGAGAACGCCGGAGCACCGGGCCGCGGTGCGGCCCGGTGCTCCGGTTGCGGTGCGCGGCGCGCACGCGGCTCGGTCAGTAGCGGTGGCCGCCGCCCTTGACCTTCGCGCCGCCCTTGCATCCGGCGCCGGCGAACCCGGCCACCGCCACCGCGTTGCCACAGACGTTGACCGGAATCGACAGCGGAGCGAAGACCTGGTTGCCCCCGAGGATGGACCGGTCGCCCTGGGTGTAGTTGTCGGCCTGGGCGGGCGCGGCGGCCATGATCGCCCCTGCGGCGGCGAACGCGACTACGCCGGTGGCGGCGAGCTTCCTGAGCATGTGAATCCTCCGTACGTCGGGGCCGGTACGACCCGTTCTGACGTGCACGTCCATTTGGATCGGCGCCTGCCGGAGGCGGGCGCCACGCTAAGTAGTTATTCGGCTACTCGGCGGTAGACCTCGAAAAGGACGGATCGGGAAGGAGAAACGTCATCGCACGGTGATAAAGATGTTACTGATCGTGGCCGCTACGCCCCTGCTTGACCAGGCCCGTCTCATACGCGTAAACGACTGCCTGCACCCGGTCCCGGAGGCCGAGCTTTGCCAGGATGCGGCCCATATGCGTCTTCACCGTCGCCTCGGAGACGTACAGCCGCCCGGCGATCTCCGCGTTGGACATCCCGCGGGCGACGAGGTGCAGCACCTCGGTCTCGCGGCCGGTGAGCGTCGCCAGTGCGGTGTCGCGTACGGGCTCCTGGTCCGGCAGGTGCAGTGCGAACCGGTCGAGCAGCCGCCTGGTGGTGCTCGGCGCGACGACTGCGTCTCCGGAATGCACCGCCTTGATGGCATCGAGGAGCTGCGCCGGCCCGGCGTCCTTGAGCATGAAACCGCTCGCCCCGGCCTTGATCGCCGCGAACGCGTATTCGTCCAGGTCGAACGTGGTGAGGATGATCACTTTGGGGCCGCGGCCGCTCACCCGCCTGGTCGCCTCGATCCCGTCCATCCGCGGCATCCGGACGTCCATGAGCACGACGTCGGCGGAGGTGGCCCGCAGCAGTTCGACCGCCCGCGCCCCGTCGCCGGCCTCACCGACGACTTCGATGTCCGGCTGCGCGTCCAGGACCATCCGGAACCCGGCCCGCACGAGCTCCTGATCGTCCACCAGGACGACCCGGATCGGGCGTTCGGCCCTCAGGTCCGCCGCCTCGCTCATGGGCCCCCCGCTCACGCCGGCGCCTCCTCACGTACGGGAAGCCTCGCCACCACTTCCCAGCCACCGCCCGGGCGGGGCCGGGCCTGCGCCGCACCGCCGTACACGGCGACGCGTTCGCGCATGCCCACGAGCCCGTGACCCTGGCCGTCGCCGACGGCCGCGGCACCCCTGCCGTCGTCACGGACCCGAACCTCGACCGCTTCGTCACCGTAGTGGAGGCTGACGTCGGCGGTGACACCGGCGCCGCCGTGCTTCAGGGTGTTGGTGAGCGACTCCTGGACGATCCGGAAGATCGTCAGCTCCAGCCCGGCCGACAGTGCTGCCGGCACGCCCTTCACCTCGAACCGCAGGGGCAGCCCCGAGGCGCGAACCTGCTCCACGAGCTCGGTGAGCTGATCCACACCCGGCTGCGGGGCGTAGGACCCCGTGTCGTCACTCTCGCGGAGCACCCCGAGCAGGCGGCGCATCTCCGCGAGCGCCGTGCGCCCGGTCGCGGAGATCGCCTCGAGCGCCTGTTTGGCACGTTCCCTGTCGGTCTCGATGGCGTAGGCCGCGCCGTCCGCCTGCACGACCATCACGCTGACGTTGTGCGCCACCACGTCGTGGAGTTCGCGGGCGATCCGGGCCCTCTCGCCGGCCATCGCGATCTGCACCTGCGTGTCCCGCTCCCGCTCCAGCCGGGCAGCCCGCTCCATCAGGGACCGCAGGTACGCCCGCCGCGTGTTCATGTAGATCCCGAAGACCCACACCCCGCCGATCACCACGGTGAGGAAGGCGAGCGGCGACCTCAGGTGCTCCCAGTCGGCGCTGCTCACCTGCTGGCAGAGCTCAATGACCACGCCGGCCTCGGCCACGAGGGCCGCGGCGAGCCCCCAGCGGAACCCGCGCCGGGCGGCGACTGTGTAGAGCGCGACCAGGACGGCGACGTCGCCCGGCTGGATGAGGACGCCGGCGATCCACTGCACACCGCAGGCCGCCGCGATCACGACGAAGACGGCGCGCGGCCACCGCCGCCGCCAGATCAGCGGAAGGCAGAGCCCGAGTGTGAGCACGATCAGCCAGGTCTCGCCGATCCCCGTGTCATGGACCATGGACGGGGACTTGCCGTACATCAGAGCCGACGAGAACGGGAGCGGCAGCATGAACAGGAAGTCGATGAGCGTCGTCTTGCTCCGCCACCATGCCCAGGCCCTCGTGATCATGCGGTCAAGGGTACGGACGGCCGGGTGAGGGGGCGTCCGACCGTGGTCGGACGTTGGTACGACCTGGGGATGAGTCCCGGGTTCGCGGTAACGTCACGCTGTGGGATGGGTCACGTGGCACACGGGCATGACCGGGGCGCTCTACGGCGAGGCCGGGTTCTACCGGCGGGGTGAGCGCCCGGCCGCGCACTTCCGGACCTCGGTGCACGCCTCGAGCCGCTACGCCGCGGCGTTCGCCCGGCTCCTCACCGAGCTGGACGAGGCCCTCGGACATCCGGCCGGCCTCGACCTGGTGGACGTCGGGGCCGGGCGCGGCGAGCTGACCGTAGAGATCATGAACTCGGTGGCGCCGGACCTGGCCGCGCGGATCAGGCCGACGGCGGTCGAGGTGGCCCCCCGGCCCCGTGACCTGCCGGGGGAGCTCGCGTGGGCGACCGAGCCACCGGAGGACATCATCGGGCTCGTCATCGCGAACGAATGGCTCGACAACGTGCCTGTCGAGGTGGTCGAGCTGACCCCGCAGGGACCGCGGACCGTGCTCGTGGACTCGGCCACCGGCGCGGAGCGGGTGGGCCCGCCACCGGACCCCGCGGACTCCGAGTGGCTCGAGCGCTGGTGGCCCCTGAGCGAGCCGGGCCACCGTGCCGAGGTGGGCCTGCCACGGTGCAGGGCGTGGGCCTCGGTCCTCACCCGGCTGCGCCGGGGCGTGGCGATCGCCGTGGACTACGCCCACGCACGGGACTCACGCCCGACATTCGGGACCCTGACCGGCTACCGGGACGGGCACGTCGTGCCGCCGGTCCCGGACGGTTCCTGCGACCTCACCGCCCATGTCGCGCTGGACGCCTGTGCCGCCTCGGGCGAGAAGGCGGGTGCCACCGCCACGCTGCTGACCACGCAGCGGACCGCGCTGCGCTCGCTCGGGGTGACCGGGTCGCGGCCTCCCCTCGAGCTGGCCCGGCAGGATCCACAGGCCTACGTCGCCGCACTCTGTGCGGCCGGCGAGGACGCCGAGCTCATCGACCCGAACGGCCTGGGCGGCTTCGGCTGGCTCGTGCAGGCCGTCGGCACCGGACTCCCGGCATCCCTCTGACCCGCGGCTCACCCCTGCTCACACCTGGACGTGGAGCGCTTCCAGGCCGCGCAGGACGAAGCCGGGCTTCCACGTGGGCTCGGTGCCGGCCAGGGACAGCCCGGGGGCGAGGCGCAGGAGTGCGCCGAAGGACTCCGCGAGCTCGATCCGGCCCAGCGGCGCACCGAGACAGAAGTGGATCCCCAGCCCGAAGCCGATGTGCGGGTTCGGATCGCGGGCGAGGTCCAGCCGGTCCGGATCGGCGAACACCGCGGGGTCCCGGTTGGCGGCGGCGAACTGCAGGGCGACCTCTGAGCCGCGCGGGATGTCCACGCCCGCCACCGTGATGTCCGCCAGCACCCAGCGCTCGAACATCGGGGCCGGGGTGTCGTAGCGCATCAGCTCCTCGACGGCCGTGGGGATCAGCGAATGGTCGGCTCGCAGCCGGGCCAGCTCGGCGGGGTCGCGCAGCAGCGACCACCAGCCGTTGCCGGTGGCGTTCACCGTGGCCTCGTGGCCGGCGTTGAGCAGGAGCACACACGTGCCGGCCAGCTCGTCCTCGGTGAGCCGGTCCCCCTCGTCCACGACTTGGGCCAGCGCGCTGATCAGGTCCTCCCGCGGGGCCTTCCTGCGCTCGCGGGACAGCTCGCGGAGGTACGCGGAGAACTCCACGGCCGCGCGTACGGCGGCCCCCTGGGTCTCCTCGGAGGGGTGCAGCTCGTACATCCCGCAGATGTCGGCCGACCACGGCCGGAGCAGGTGGCGATCCCCGGCTGGAATGCCGAGCATCTCCGCGATGACGGTGACCGGCAGCGGCTCGGCGACCTCGGCCAGCAGGTCGCCCCCGCCCTTGGCGACGAGGGCGCCGGCCAGCTCGCCGGCGAGCCGCCGGACCGTCGGCCGCAGGCCCTCGACCATGCGCGGGGTGAAGGCCTTGGAGACCAGGCGCCGCAACCGCGTGTGCGTGGGCGGCTCGACGTCGAGCATGCCGGCCCGGATCAGGTCCCAGAAGGGCCGGAGGAACTCGGGTTCCGCAAGCCGGCCGAACTCCTCGTGCGAGGCGGTGTGGAGGTAGGAGCGGCCGAGGACCCGGTTGCGCAGCAGCGCGCTCACGTCTTCGTAGCGGGTGATCACCCACTGGTTCGTGGGCTCGTGGAAGAAAACGGGGCTCTCCTCGCGCAGCCTCGCGTAGGCCGGATAGGGATTTGCCACAAAATCCGGTGACCACGGGTCATAAGCCATATTTCCCACCCCGCAACGGTATGCCCGGCGCCGGGCCGAAGACGGCTCAGCGGGTCATCGCGGTCTGGTCAATCGGAAAGCGCCCGGGACGTGCGAGATGAGGGCATGCGACGATGAAGTGTGATGCCGAGAAGTAGGGCGAGGCGATGACGACCCAACGGACCGTCGGTGTGGGGGCCGGAGCCAAGGAGCTGGCGACCGAGGACATGGTCCTCAACATCGGTCCCCAGCACCCGTCGACACATGGCGTGCTGCGGGTGCGGCTGACCCTGGACGGCGAGCGCATCTCCCAGGCCGAGCCGATCATCGGCTACATGCACCGGGGTGCCGAGAAACTCTTCGAGGTCCGGGACTTCCGGCAGATAATCGTCCTGGCCAACCGGCATGACTGGCTGTCGGCGTTCGCCAACGAGCTCGGCGTGGTGCTGGCCGCGGAGCGGATGCTCGGCATGGAGGTGCCCGAGCGGGCCGTGTGGGCACGCACCCTGCTGGCCGAGCTCAACCGGGTGCTCAACCACCTGATGTTCCTCGGCAGCTATCCGCTCGAGATGGGTGCGATCACCCCGGTCTTCTACGCCTTCCGCGAGCGCGAGGACCTGCAGCGGGTCATGGAAGAGATCTCCGGCGGCCGCATGCACTACATGTTCAACCGGGTCGGCGGGCTGAAGGAGGACCTGCCGGCCGGCTGGCTTGGACGGGCCCGCACGGCCGTACGCGAGGTGCGCGGCCGGATGAGTGAGATCGCCGACCTGATCGCCGGCAACGAGATCTTCCGGGCCCGCACCCGCGGGGTGGGCGTGCTGAGCAGGGAGCAGATCCTGCAGTACGGGGTGTCCGGGCCGATCGCGCGCGCCTCCGGAGTCGACTTCGACCTGCGCCGCGACGAGCCCTACCTCGCCTACGAAGACCTTGATGTACGGGTGGTGACCCGGACCGAGGGTGACTGCCTCGCCCGGTTCGAGTGCCTGCTGGACCAGGTCTATGCCTCGCTGGACCTCGCGGACGCCTGCCTGGACCGGCTGGCCGAGCTGCCGCCGGGTCCGATCAACGTGCGGCTGCCGAAGGTCCTCAAGGTGCCGGAGGGCCACACCTACGCCTGGACCGAGAACCCGCTGGGGATCAACGGCTACTACCTGGTGTCCAGGGGCGAGAAGACCCCTTGGCGGCTCAAGCTGCGCTCCGCCTCGTACAACAACCTCCAGGTGCTCGCGGAGCTGCTGCCCGGCAATCTGGTCGCCGACATGATCGCGATCCTCGGCTCCATGTTCTTCGTGGTCGGCGACGTCGACAAGTGATCAGAGCCGGGTGCGGTCCTGCTCCTCGTCCGGCTCCTTCGGCACCCGGCAGCAGTATTCCAGGACGAGCGCGGCGCCGACCAGGATGACCGCGGCCACAAAGGTGCCCACGCTGACGAAGAAGTCGTGGCGCGGCGTCGTCTTGTCCAGGGACGCCGCGAGATAGAGGACGAAGCCGCCGAAGACGCCGGCCAGCACGGCCGCGGCGTGGGAGCTCGCCTTCGCCAGCGCCGCCATCCGGGCCACGACCATCGGCTCTACCGGCTTGGTGTCCGGTTTGTGGGCGATCCGCCCCCGGAGGGTGATGCCGGTGAACGCCTCGCCCAGGGCGAGCAGCAGCAACGTGGGCACGGCCGTCCACGGCAGCGGCGGCAACGAGACATAGGCGAGCCGCACCACCGCCCACGTCACCAGCGCGACGCCGACCACGATGGCGGTGAGGACCGCGGGCCGGGTCGCCTTCACGCCGGAGGCTGCAGGGTCAAGTCGTCGCGGCGGCTGACCTGCGAGGTCCCTGCCGCGGCGGCCAGATCGGCCACCCGGCCGTGCCCGGGCAGCTCCGTGTCCGGCTCTATGTCGGCCCACGGCACCAGGACGAACGCGCGCTCGTGCGCGCGGGGGTGCGGAAGCGTGAGGTCCGGGTCGTCGGAGGTCACGTCCCCGAACACGATGATGTCGATGTCCAGCGTGCGCGGACCCCAGCGGACCTCGCGGATGCGCTCCATCGAGTTCTCGACGTTCAGCACCCGTTCGAGCAGGGTCTCCGGGGACAGCCGGGTCTCGGCGAGGAGCACCACGTTGAGGAAGTCCCCCTGGTCGGGGATCGACCCCTCCGTTCCGGCGAAGGGCGCGCTCTCGTACACCGGCGACAGCGCCACGAAATCCAGGCCTGGCGCGTCGAACAGCGTGTCGACGGCGTCCTGCAGGTTCACCATGCGATCACCGAGATTGCTGCCCAGTGACAGCACGACACGGTGCTGGACCATCATGTGTCCGCCGGTGGGGGTGCGATCGGCCGCCGGGTTCGGCACGGTCATGGACGACTCCTCCTCAACGTCGCGCGCTTCGGTTGATCCTCACGGCCACGTCCTCGAAGGGGTAGGGCACAGGGGCACTCGGTTTGTGCACCGTGACCTCCACCTCCTCGACCCTCTCGACGTCCAGGCACACGGCCGCGAGCCGCTCGGCCAGCGTCTCGATGAGGTTGACGGGCTCCCCCTCGACGACGGCGACCAGCCGACCGGCCAGAGATCCATAGTCGACCGTACGCGACAGATCATCATCCTTCGCGGCCGGGCGGAGATCCAGGCCCAGGGCCACGTCCACCACGAACTCCTGGCCCAGCTCCCGCTCGGCCGGCAGGCAGCCGTGCCGCCCCCGCGCCCGCAGGCCGCGGAGCTCGATCCGATCTGTGCTCACCGGCGGGTTCCCTCGTCGCTCACTCGTTCGTACCTCCGAAATCCTCGTCGTCCCCGATGCGGTTGAGCACCGGCGAGCCGTGGTGCAGCCAGATCCGCCACTGGCCGGCGTCCCGTACGAAGATATTGGTGGTGACCACGCTGCCGCCCGGCGCGAAACCCACGTCCGTGCCCTCGGCGGCGGTCAGGATGTTCTCCGAGCACGTCACGATGGCGCGCTCACCGTACGGCTCGATCCGCACGTCCGTCAGGACGAACTGGATGAAGGGCGTGTTGGCCATGATGAGGGCCCAGGAGCGCAGCACCTCCGCGCGCCCGCGCAGCAACGGCCAGCCGGGATGCACGCAGGACACACTCTCCGCGTAGGGCCCGTCCGCCCAGACGCCGGCCATGCGGTCCAGGTCGCCGTTCTCGAAGGCGGCGTAGAACTCCGCGTGGGCGCGCGCCACCGTGTCGAGGCTCATGGCCGTACGCCGGGTGCGGCGACCCGGCCCCGCCCCACGGCGGCTGCGACCCGCACGGCGTCGGCGTTGGCCCGTACGTCGTGGACCCGCACGCACCAGGCACCCGCCGCCGCGGCCAGCGCGGTGATCGCCGCCGTCGCGTCGTCACAGTCCAGGAAGGAGCGGGGGGCGCCGTCGGACCGGCCGAGCAGCCGGCCGAGGAACCGCTTGCGGGAGGCGCCGACGAGCAATGGTCTGCCCTGCGACAGCAGAGCCTCCAGGTGCCCGAGCAGGGTCCAGTTGTGCTCCGGCCGCTTGGCGAAACCCAGGCCGGGATCGAGCACGATCAGGGACGGGTCGACGCCTTCGGCCATCACCGCCTCGGTACGCCGCCGCAGCTCGTCCCCGACCTCGGCCACGACGTCGTCATAGACGGCGCGCGTCTGCATGTCGTGGCTGTGCCCGCGCCAGTGCATGACCACATAGGGAACGCCGGCCTTGGCCACCACCCGGGGCATCGCCGGGTCGGCCAGGCCGCCGCTGACGTCGTTGACCAGTTTCGCCCCGGCCCCGATCGCCGCCTCGGCGACCTCGGCCCGCATCGTGTCGATGCTGACGTGGACGCCCTCGGCGCTGAGCGCGTCGATGACCGGCACGACCCTGCGCAGTTCCTCGGGCAGCGAGACCCGCTGAGCTCCCGGTTTGGTGGACTCGCCGCCCACGTCGACGAGGTCGGCGCCCTCGGCGACGAGTTCGAGCCCGTGCCGGATCGCGGCATCGTGGTCGAACCAGTCACCGCCGTCCGAAAAGGAGTCCGGAGTGACGTTCACCACGCCCATGACCAGGCAGCGCCCCAGATCGGGCAAGCCGGGTACGGCCGGGTTCGTCGTCATACGGGTCAGCCTATGCCCTGGCCGAAAGCCCGGGCATGGGCTGTCCTCAGGGCGTCGGCGCTCGGATGATCAGGCTCCGCCGGCGACCGGCCGTTTCGGCGGACGCTTGAGGAGGCCCGGGATGCGCAGCCTCGGCCAGACGATGAAGGCCTCGGCCTCGAGCGCCGCCAGCGCGATGCGGGGAGCGTCGTTCAGGCTCGGATAGACGAAGAACCTGGGCTCCCACACCGGGTCGAACTTGGCATTGAATTTGTACAGCGACTCGATCTGGAACCACCGGGACAGGAACACCAGCAGGCCCCGCCAGGCGCGCAGCACCGGTCCCGCGCCGATCCGCTCGCCGCGGGCCAGCACCGACCGGAAGACGGCGAAGTTCAGTGAGAGGCGCTTGATGCCGAGCTCCGACGCGGCCTTGATCGCCTCGACGATGAGGAAATCGTTGAGGCCGGGCTGGGCCACGCGGTCGCGGCGCATGAGGTCAAGCGAGAGCCCGTCGGTGCCCCAGGGCACGAAGTGCAGGAAGGCGTGCAGTTCGCCGTCCTTGACGGCCGTGGCGATCGCGCAGTCGCCGTCCCCGGGCTCACCGACCCGGCCGAGGGCCATCGAGAAGCCGCGCTCGTTGTCGGTGCCGCGCCAGGTGTCGGCCTGGTCCCACAGAGCCTTGAGCTCCTCCGGGGTGTAGTCCTTCTCCCGCCGGATCTCGGCCTTGTAACCCTGCCTGCCGACCCGGTTGACCATCTGACGCACGTTGCGCATGGAGCGGCCGGACAGGCTGAACTCCCCCACGTCGATGAACGCCTCGTCGCCGATCTCCAGCGCGTCGAGCTCACCGCCACGGCACCACACCTCGGCGCCCACCTCACTGCAGCCCATGACGGCAGGGACCCAGGCGTGCCGGTCCGCCTCTTCGAGGAAGGCGTTGATGGCACCCGGCCAGGCCTCGGGATCACCGAGCGGGTCGCCGCCGGCCAGCATCACCCCGGAGACGACACGGTAGGTGACGCAGGCCTTGCCGGTGGGCGACCAGATCACGCTCTTGTCCCGGCGCAGCGAAAAGTAGCCGAGGGAGTCACGGGCTCCGTGCTTGGCCAGGAGCTCGCGGATCCGGTCCTCGTCCTCGCCGGACAGCGACGGGCTCGGCTCGGCCGGGCGCAGGAAGAGATAAGCGGTCACCACGCCGGTGAACAGGCCGAGCCCGGACAGGATGTACTGCAGCAGCTCGCCCCGCCGGCCCGGGATGAAGTTGACAGGTCCGTCGAAGCCGATGAGGCCCAGCAGGACGTGTTCCGCGCGCTCGGTGTAGGAGCTGTCACCGGCGATGGAATGCGCGTTGAGCGCCATGAACAGCATGCCGATGAGCACGCTCCCCGCCGCCAGTCCGGCCCCCACGTACATCGCGCGCCAGCGCGTACGGGAGTCGCCGACGGCGTAGAACTCGCCGCGGTAATGGACCAGCGCCCCCATCATCACCGCGGGCAGGGCCAGCTCCCCGAGCGCGAAGTTGCGCGCCAGGTGGAACACGATGCTCACGGCCAGGAGGAGGACGACGGCGCGCAAGGCACGCCTCTTGCGTCTGCGCAGGGCGTGTGACAGCAGGAGCAACAGCAGTCCGGTGATGACGGTCGCCGCGCGTGCCACGTTGGTGAGCACACCGGGCACGATCTCGGTCATCCGGATGATCGCCGGCGCATCCCAGTCAGGGGCCACCGCGCGGAGCACATCGTGCAGGCCGATGAGGAAGCACAGCCAGCCGGCCGTTATGGGGACCCATCTGCGCTGCCGGCGGCGCTCCAGGGTACGACCGACCTGGCCTTCGGGCTTGTCCTTGCTTTGGAGGGTGGTCATCCTAGGCTCGGTCTCCACCATACGGCCCCACAGCTGGCATCCTTTACCACAAAGGCGACATCGGGTCAGCGTCGGCGCCGACTGTCCGCCTGGCCCAAAATACCTCTTGCCCCTGGTCAGAAACGGCCGAGGATCAGGCTCATCGCCTCCGCCCGGGTCCTGTCGGAGTCCCGGAAATCTCCGCGAACTGCTGAGGTCACGGTCTTCGCGCCAGGTTTGCGAACGCCGCGCATCGTCATGCACAGATGCTCGGCCTCGATCACCACAATAGCGCCGCGCGGCTCCAGAACCTCCATGAGCGCGTCAGCGATCTGACTGGTCATGCGTTCCTGCACCTGCGGCCGCCGCGCGTAGACGTCCACGAGCCGCGCCAGCTTGGAAAGACCGGTGATATGACCTTTGGCGTTGGGCGTGTAGCCGACATGCGCGACGCCGTGGAACGGCACCAGGTGGTGCTCACAGATGGAATAGACCTCGATGTCCTTGACCAGGATCATCTCGTCATGGTCGGAGTCGAACACCGTGGTCAGGACGTCTTCGGGACGCTGCCGCAGGCCCGCGAACTGCTCGGCGTAGGCCCGCGCGACCCGAGCGGGGGTGTCGAGGAGCCCATCGCGATCGGGGTTCTCCCCGATCCCGATGAGGATCTCTCGCACCGCCCGCTCGATTCGCGCGTGGTCGAACTCCGGTAGCGGGTTCAGGCCGGCGCCGGCGAGTTCGTCTTCCGGACGCTCCAAGGCCTTCTCAGCTCTCCTGTTCGCCGGCCGCGGGCGTCCCGAGGCCACTGCCCTGGCCGTTGCCGGCCGTCAGGTCCTGGACGTCCTTGGGACCGAGGAGCGCGAGCTCCTTGGGCGTCAGCACCGGCGGGCGCTCGGACGGCACGCGCTTGCCATAGCCCGTGTAGGACTTCTGGCCCGGGCGCTTGTCCACCGGCGCGAAAACGTCGAGCACCTCGACCTTGGACAGGGTCTCCTTGTCCATGAGCCGGAGCACCAGGTCGTCCAGCACGTCCCGGTATTCCACCAGGATCTCCCAGGCGACGTCGTGCGCGGACTCGATGTAGCGCCGCACCTCGTCGTCGATCGCCGAGGCGATGTCCTCGGAGTAGTCGCGCTCGTGGCCGACGTCGCGGCCGAGGAAGACCTCGCCCGCGCCGGTGCCGAACCTGCGGGCACCGAGCCGCTCGCTCATGCCGTACTCGGTCACCATGTTGCGGGCGATCGAGGTGGCCTTCTCGATGTCGTTGGACGCACCAGTGGTCGGCTCGTGGAACACCAGTTCCTCGGCCGTACGGCCGCCCAGCAGCATCGCGAGCTGGTCGGTCATCTCCGAGCGGGTAGTGAGGAACTTGTCCTCCATCGGCAGGGTCATGGTGTAACCCAGGGCCCGGCCGCGCGGCAAAATCGTCACCTTGTGCACCGGGTCGGAGTTCGGCAGCGCGTGTGCCACCAGAGCGTGCCCGCCCTCGTGGTAGGCGATGATCTTCTTCTCCGACTCGGACATGACGCGGGACTTGCGCTCCGGACCGGCCATGACGCGGTCGATGGCCTCCTCGAGCGTGGCCATGTCGATCTGCTTGCGGTCGAAGCGCGCCGTGAGCAGTGCCGCCTCGTTGATGACGTTGGCCAGATCCGCACCGGTGAAGCCCGGCGTGCGCCGCGCGATGATGTCGAGTTCAACGTCCGGCGTGAACGGCTTGCCCCGGCCGTGCACCCGGAGGATGCCCTTGCGGCCCTCGAGATCCGGACGGTCGATGACGACCTGCCGGTCGAAACGGCCCGGGCGCAGCAGCGCGGGGTCGAGGATGTCCGGACGGTTGGTGGCGGCGATCAGGATGACGCCGCCCTTGACGTCGAAGCCGTCCATCTCGACGAGCAGCTGGTTGAGCGTCTGCTCGCGCTCGTCGTGGCCGCCGCCGAGCCCGGCACCACGGTGCCGGCCCACCGCGTCGATCTCGTCGATGAAGATGATCGCGGGGGCGTTGGTCTTGGCCTGCTCGAACAGGTCACGGACCCGGGAGGCACCGACACCGACGAACATCTCGACGAAGTCTGAACCCGAGATCGAGTAGAAGGGCACACCGGCCTCACCGGCGACGGCACGGGCCAGCAGCGTCTTACCGGTGCCGGGCGGGCCGTACAGCAGCACGCCCTTGGGGATCTTGGCGCCGATGGCCTGGAACTTGGCCGGGTTCTGGAGGAAGTCCTTGATCTCCTCGAGTTCCTCGATGGCCTCGTCCGCACCGGCCACGTCGGCGAACGTGGTCTTCGGTGTGTCCTTGGTGATGAGCTTGGCCTTGGACTTGCCGAAGTTCATCACGCGAGAGCCGCCGCCCTGCATCTGGTTCATGATGAACAAGAAGATCAGCACGATGACGACGATCGGCAACAGGCTGAACAACAGGTTGACGAACAGGCTCTGCTTGGGCACGTCGACGTTGTAGCCGCCCTTGAGCTGGCCCGCGTCGTACTTCTGCTGCAGGAGTTCCTGCAGCTTGACGCCCTGGCCGTCGACCCACGACGCGTCCTGCTGAGTCCTGTCCTTGTTGTTGAGGGTTACCTCAATCTTCTGGTCCTTGTCGACTATCTTGGCCGAGTGGACCTGACCTGTCTGGATCTCCTGGATGACCTTGGCGGTGTCGGTCCTGTGGTTGCTCTGGGGATTGACCCCCCACATGACAAGGGCTACCAAGACACCGAACAGTAGGACCCAGAGCAGCGGCCCGCGAAAGTAGCGCTTCACGTCCATTTATTCGGCAACCCCGTGCGGGGCCCGTCCCTCCTGACCAACATCTGCGAACCTCACCGGACCCTTGCCGGCCCGCCGAGACGGTGTCCCTCAGTGGTTACCCGCATCGCAGCCGGGATACCGAAGGTACACCGCTGACAGCGGACCTGCAGCCGATGATCAGCACGTACCCACTTCCAGACTATTAACGACGCACCTAGTCCGCTTGTTCCCTGGCGCCCGGTTCCTCGGCTCCGCCGTAAACGTGAGGTGCCAGCGTGCCGACGAATGGCAGGTTCCGGTAGCGCTCCGAGTAGTCCAGGCCGTAGCCGATGACGAACTCGTTCGGGATGTCGAAACCGATGTACTTCACGTCGATGTCGGTCTTCACCGCCTCGGGCTTGCGCAGCAGGGCGAAGATCTCCAGCGAGGCCGGTCCGCGCGACTGCAGATTGCTGACCAACCAGGAGAGCGTGAGGCCCGAGTCGACGATGTCCTCGACGATGAGGACGTGACGGCCCATGATGTCGGCGTCCAGGTCCTTGAGGATCCGTACGACCCCTGAGGACTTGGTGCCGGATCCGTACGACGAGACCGCCATCCAGTCCATCGCGACCGGAGAATGCAGGGCCCTGGCCAGGTCGGCCATCACCATGACCGCGCCCTTGAGGACTCCCACGATCAGCAGATCGTGGCCTGCGTAGTCGGCGTCGACCTTCGCGGCCAACTCCTGGATCTTCGCCTGTAGCTGGTCCTCAGAGATCAGCACATTGGCGAGATCGGCTCCCAGGTCCTTCTCGTCCACCCCGACACACCTTCCACAATCGACCCGAATTGACGGCCCTACGGCCGGCTGTCCCGCGTCGGCTCACACGCGGTATCAGCCACTACGTCCCGATCAAGCGGATTCGGTCCGGCCGAATAGCAGCCTGCCATACCGGCGGAACACCTCGACGCCCCCGGGGAGGTCAACGTGGTGCTGGCCCCGCCATCCGGTGACCAGTCGATCGACCGCGTCCACGTGCACCGCGGCCAGCGTGCCCGCCGGGCTGCCCGCCGCGATCGCCACCCGCCGCAGCACCCTCGTGCGTACGGCCCGCGGCAACTCCGCCAGCGCCGAAACCTCCACGGCCGGGGCGGTGCCCGGCTCTCCGGATCCCACGCCCAGGCCGGCCAGAACCCCGTCGGCCCAGGCGTCGAGAGCATCGGCATCGTCGCGCAGCAACCCGGCCGTACGGGCCAGCGCCTCCGCGATGCCCGGCCCGAGGGTCTTCTCCAGCACCGGGAGTGCGTCGCGGCGGACCCGGACGCGGGTGAAGGTGGAGTCGTCGTTGTGCGGGTCGTCCCAGGGGTCGAGTCCCATGGCAAGGCAGGCCCGCCGCGTGGTGGCGCGGTCCAGCCCGAGCACCGGACGGACGTAATGCGCCGCCCCGCGGCCGAAGTCCTGGGGCATGCCGGACAGTGACCGGGCCCCAGAGCCACGGGCCAGTCCGAGCAGCACCGTCTCGGCCTGGTCGTTCAGCGTGTGGCCGAGCAGAACCGTCGCACCGAGGCGCCCGGCGGCCTCATCCAGGATCGCGTAGCGCGCGTCACGCGCGGCCGCCTCCGGGCCCCCCCGGGTGCCCACGGTCGCCGCCGCCGACTCGACCGGGTCCAGGCCGAGGTCGCGCAACACGACCGTCACGGCATGCGCGCGGTCGGCCGAACCCGCCTGCAGTCCGTGGTCGACGGTGATGCCGCCGGCCCGCCGGCCGGACCTCGGCGCTTCGAAGGCCAGCGCCCCGGCGAGGGCCAGCGAATCCGCTCCCCCACTGCACGCCGCCAGCACGGGCCGGCCCGGTTCGAGGTCCCGCAGCGTCCTGCGCACCGCGAGCCGCACTGACGCGACCGCCGGATCCGGTCCTCTGCGCCTGTGGCCCCGTTCCGGTTCAGACACCGCCGCGCGCCTCGCAGACCCGTCCTCAGGCGGAGTGGTCGGTCTCGTCGGGGACGCCCGGCTGCGGGCCGGCGCCGTTCGTGCTGGGCGCGGTGATCGCCGGCGTGCTGACGACGCGCGCGATCCAGCTCGCCGGCTCCCTCAGCTCGTCGTGGCTCGGCAGCGTCTCCGGCGAGGTCCACACCTGGTTGAAGCCCTCCATGCCGACCTCGGCGACGACCCGCCGGACGAACCGGGAGCCCTCTGCGTACTGCTTCATCTTCAGGTCCATGCCGAGCAGGCGGCGGATGGTCTTGTCCATCCTGGACCCGCCCTCGCGGCGATTCTGGAACCGGGCCCGGATCTCGGCGACGGACGGCACCACCTTGGGGCCGACGGCGTCCATCACATAGTCGCCGTGCCCCTCCACCAGGGTCATCACCGCGGTCAGCCGGTCGAGGATCTCGCGCTGCTCGGGCGACTGGATGGCGTCGATGAGGCTGGAGTCGCCGCCGCGTACAACGTCCACCACGGCGTCGGCTGCCTCGCGCAGCCGCTCCAGCATGGCCCCGGGGTCCAGGTCGGAGGCGAGCAGGAACGCCGTCATCTGCTCCTGGACGTACGGGCGCAGCCATTGCACCCCGGTGAACTGGGCCCGGTGGGTCTCCTCGTGCAGGCACACCCAGAGCCGGAAGTCTCGAGAGTCCACACCGAGTTCGTTCTCGACGTGAACGATGTTCGGCGCCACCAGTGTCAGCCGGCCCGTGGCCGCGCGGCCCGACGGGTCCGGCGGCAGGAAGAGCTCGTACTGCCCCAGCACCCGGCTGGCCATGTAGGCCAGGATCGCGCCGACCTGCATCCCCGTGACCCTCGAACCCACGGCCTGCAGGACGAACCCGGCCGGCCCGGAGGTCAGGCCGGAGCCCCCCCGGCTGCTGGAGAGCCGTTCCATCAGCGGCTCGAGCACGACCCGGAAGCCGTCGATGTTGGCGCGGATCCAGCCCGGCCGGTCCACGATGGTCGCCGGGGCCGGGTGCAGCTCGCTGTCGATGCCGGTGAATTCTCGTACGTGTCCCTGGGCGATCCGGGACAGCTCGCGCAGCTCGTCGACGACCTCGCGAGCCTCAGCCTGGCTCACCTGGGGACCTGGCCGGACCAGGCGAGTCCCCGTCTGAACAGCGACATTCCAGTCGATCATTGTGGTCAATGCTCGCTCCGCTCATAGCGGCCCGCCTCAGCGCGCCTACGGCATGCGACCTGCCGCGCCGACAACTCGCGTTAGTACTCCACCGTACGTTCTCCTCGGCTGCCGCGGCACCACCGCGGCTGCCTCCGGTGAACGAACCGGCGTCCCGGTTATGTCCCCAGACGGGTCATCCACACCCGCAGGACGCCACGGTCGACGCCATCTGGTCGAGCAGCTCGGTGACGTTGCCCGTGGCGTTGCCGGCCATGAACGAGAACGCCAGCAGCCGTCCATCGTGGTCGTAGGCCAGGCCCGCGAGTGTGCTGACGTTCGAGAGGGTGCCCGTCTTGGCCCGTACGATCCCGGCACCGGGCACGGTGATGTCGGTGTAGCGGTTGGCCAGGGTGCCGGAGAACCCGGCCACCGGCATGCCCGTGACGACGGAGCGGAGCTCGGGCCGCGCGCTCGAGGCGTCGAGGGACAGGATGCGGGCGAGCGCCATCGGAGTGATCCGGTTGAGGGTGGACAGGCCGCTGCCGTCGGAGACCTGGACCCCCTGGCCCACGCCGAGCTCGGCCAGCACCTGTTGTACGGCCTGGGCGGCCCCGGCGAACGTGACCGGGTGGTGCCGCTTGATCGCCACCTGTCTGGCCATGGCCTCCGCGAGGTCGTTGTCACTCGTCGTCAGGAGGTGCTCCACGAGCGCCGAGACCGGCGGCGACTGCACCGCGGCCACCTGGGCGGTGCCCGGCGCGCTGCGTTCGGCCCCGCCGAGCCGCGCCGCGATCCCGTACCGGCGGAGCCACTCGGTGAAGATCTGCGCCGCCGTGCCGGCCGGATCGGCCACCCGGCTCATCTGCCCGGCCGCCACCCGGCCTTCGCCGACCATGAGGGCCATGACCGGCGCGACCTCACCGTCGGGCAGGTAGTTCGGCTTCCACCCGGCGGCGGTGCGGGAACCCTGGTAGAGGGACGCGTCGTAGCCGACCCGCACCTGGGTGGTCCCCGCGGCCTTGAGCGCGGTCGCCGTCCGCCTGGCCAGATCGGACATCGAGGCGTACGCGGGGTAGCCGCCCGCTGGGGACGGCCGGCTGGTGATCGTGGGGTCGCCACCGCCCACCAGGACGATGCCACCGCTCGCGTCCCGTACGACCTTGGTGGTGAGCCGGTACTGGGGGCCCAGCGCGGCGAGCGCGGCCGTCGAGGTCACCAGCTTCGTGGTCGAGGCCGGCACCGCCGCGACCGCCGCCCTCTGGTCGAACAGGGTGCGATGGGACTCCGCGTCGATCACCACGGCGTTGATGTTCGCCGCCCGGCCGCCGAGCAGCCCGATGAGCTGGACGGCCAGCGCGTCACCGGGGATCGGGGCACCGGAATCGGGGGCGCGCAGCGCCGAGCCCGCGCCGACCCGTACGATCTCGCGTGTCGCGACGCTCGGGGGCTGCGGCAGGAGATCGCGCTGCGGCGTGATGCGGACCACCGCGATCCCCGCGACCAGGACGAAAACGTTGAGCAACGACAGTGTGACCATGGCCACGATGCGATCGCGCCTCAGCACGTGACCACCCCTCCGCCCACCCGACACTCGACGACGTGCGACATCCTTATATACGGCAAGACCTCATTACACACGTATCAACCGCGCGGGGGAGCGGAGTAACAGATGGAAAGGAAGAGAGTGGAATTCGACGTCACCATCGAGATCCCGAAGGGCCAGCGCAACAAGTACGAGATGGACCATGAGACCGGCCGTATCCGGCTGGACCGCATGCTGTTCACCTCTACGCAGTACCCGGCCGACTACGGGTTCATCGAGGGCACGCTGGGCGAGGACGGCGATCCACTGGACGCCCTGGTGCTGCTGCAGGAGCCGACGTTCCCCGGCTGTCTGATCCGCTGCCGGACCGTTGGCATGTTCCGGATGCAGGACGAGGCCGGTGGGGACGACAAGGTGCTGTGCGTACCGGCGACCGACCCGCGCTGCGAGCATCTCCGGGACATCCACCACGTCCCGGAGTACGACCGGCTGGAGATTCAGCACTTCTTCGAGGTCTACAAGGACCTGGAGCCGGGCAAGTCGGTCGAGGGTGCGAGCTGGGTCGGCCGCACGGACGCGGAGATCGAGATCGAGCGGTCCCGCAAGCGGCTGGCCGACGAGGGTCACTGACCGGCCCCGGCGCCACCCGTGGCATCCCGCCGGATGACCGCGGCGTCCTGCCGTGGTTGGACGATCATCCGGCGGGACGGGTGGCCCCGACGAAGTCGGGGCGCCCGACGCTGGACACCCGGACCCGGGCTCCGGTATAGGGCGCCTCGACCATCTGGCCTCGGCCGATGTAGACCCCGACGTGGTGAATGGTGCTCGGATCACGGGGATCGGTGCCGAAGAAGACCAGGTCGCCAGGGCGCAGCCGACCGGCGGGCACGTGCGGCCCGGAGGTCCACTGGGTACCGGTCCAGTGATCGAGCCGGACGCCGGCCCGGTGCCAGGCGTTCAGCGCGAGGCCCGAGCAGTCGAAGCCCCGGATGCCCGATCCGTGCCCGATCCCGAGGCTCGGGCCGCTCGCGGTGCCGCCGCCCCAGGAGTACGGCGTGCCGAGCCACCTCAGGGCCGCCCGTACGGCGATGGCACCACGGCCGGACCCGCCCCGGAACGCGCCGGCGCCCGAAACGGCGCGGACCTGCCGCAGACGAGCGGCGTGTGCGCGGGCCTTGCCGAGCCGCGCCGTCAACACGGACTTGCGCGCGTCGATCTGCCTGATCTGTGACTGCTGCGCGGTGACGAGGTCCGCGGCCGCGCGCTTGGCCGCCTCGGCCCGCTTGGCCGCCGCCTGCCGCTCGCCGAGGGCCGACCGCGCCTGCCGGCGGAACATGTCGGAGACCACCTTGGCGGCATGGACGCGTTCGACCAGGCCCGTCTGCCGGTGGGCCAGCACCTCCACCAGCCCGGCCCGGTCCATGGCGTCCTGCGGTCCCCCGGGACCGGTCATCGCGGCCGCCCACGGGCTGATGCCGGTGCCGGTCCGGTAGGCGGCCGCCGCGAAGACCGCCGCCTCGTCCCGGGTCAGCTCGTAGTTCTGCTCGGCCTTGGTCAGCCGGCGCTCGGTGCCCTCGTAGGCCTCTCGGGCCTGCCGCACCTTCACCAGCTCACCGTTGTAGCGTTCCACGGCGACCTCGGCCGCGTCAGCGAGCCGCTGCAGCTCACCACCGGCCTCCGCCAGCCTCGCCTTGATCCGGCCCACCGCCGCCGCACGCTCGCGTACGGACTCCCGGCTCTTGGCCAGGTCACGGCCGCTCGGCCTCGGTTCGGCCGCGGCATTGCCGGAGCCGGACGCGAGGGCCAGTGCGGCACTCAGCGACATGACGGTGCGGCGGATCGCCTGGCGTGCGCGGTGCGGCGGTGACGACACCATCGACCCCCCGGTCCTACGTGGTGTGATCAGTTGATCGCCCAGCGTAGTGAAGATCGGCGGTTTTGCCTAACATTTGCTCCGCGAGTGTGTCAACGGGTCCCGGGCGCCATCGGGCGGGGCCGTGGTGCGGAGGTGGAGGGCGGATCGGGTGACTGCCCGGGCGGCGGATCGGGGTGTCCGGTAGGTGGTGGCGGCACGGGAGTGCCGGTGGGCGTCGGGTCCGTGGGGGGGGTCTGGGTAGGGCTGGTCGTCGGCGTCGGCGTGGGGGTCGGCGTGGGGGTCGGCGTGGGCGTGGGCGTCGGCCTGGGGTCCGGCGGGGTCGGGGACGGCCACCCGGTGCGGGTGGGCCGCACCGAGGGCGGATCGGGCAGTGATGGGTCCCGCGCGGGCCGCGCCGCACCGACCCGCGGTGACGACATGGTCATCGGCCACGCTCCGGGGCCCGGCCCCGAACCCAGCACGAGCGCCACGGGCACGCGGATCACCGCGTCATCGTGGCCGGCGGACGGCGCGGCGGGGGTGGTCGGCAGCGCCAGGCCGGCGGACGGGCTCGGCACGCGCGGCCGCAGGTGCCGGCCGGCGGGTGGGCCTGCGGCGTTGCGCGGGTCCAGTAAAGGCACGACCGCGACCGCGATGCCGACCGCGAGGAGACCCGCGGCGGCACCGACGAAGGCCCGGTTACGGTGCTCCGGCCCGGTCCTCCGGGCACGTCGGCGGCCTCTCGGCCGCCGGCCCAGCAGTGTCCGCTGCGGTTGCGAGGGGAAGCCGTTCTGGCCGAAGTGAGCGACCCGGGCGGCGACGAAGCATCGGTATTCGATCAGCTCCGGCTCGACGAAGCAGCTCATGACGCCCAGGCGGAGCGAGTCCGGCGGCGAGACGGCCGGCAGCAGCCCGTAGACCTTGGCAGCGGAGACCTTTCCCGGGTGGTGAGCGCCGCAGACGGGGCAGTCCAGGGCGTGCCTGAGCAGCCGCGCCCGCAGGTCGGCCGTGAGCTCGGCTCGCCGCTCCCGCAGGATCCCGGCCCGGCCCGCGCAGTCATAGGGCCCCTCGTGCGCGAGGATCTCGGCGGTGAGCGCCGCCTCGAGCTCGGTGCGGGCCTGGTGGAGGAGCGCCGCCACCTCGCGGGCGGGCAGGCTCAGCACCGCGGCGAGGTCCGGCGTGGACAGCCGATGCCGGATGCGCAGCTCCAGCACCTCGCGGCTGAGCGGCGCCAGCCCCATGACCGCTCGCCATGCGGTGATCCGCTGGTCCACGTCCTCCTGGTCGTGGCTTGCGACCGGCACATCCGGCCGCCGGGCACCTAAGGCGGTCCAGCGCCCGCACTCGAGCCGGGCGAGGGCGTAGAGCCAGGGGCCCAGCCGGTCGCTGTCGTGCAGCCGGCCGATGTGGGCGTCGGCGACGATCAGAGCGTCGCGCAGCGCGGCCTGGGCGGCGGTGTGACTGCTCAGCTGGAACCAGCAGTAGGCGTAGAGCCGAGCGGAGTAGGCGTCGTACACCGCTGGGAGCGCGCTCGGGTCCCGTGCCTGCAAGGCCTCGGCCAAAAGGCGGTCACTCATGAACCGAACGTAATCGCGTTACTAGATCAGATCTGGCGATGGACGAAACAGCAGGGATTGTCCGAACAGTCGACATAGGCCCAGGTCGGAGGCATTTCAGAGGGTTGGTCCTAGATTGTGGTCAGACACTCGCGCGCCGCTCGAGGGCGCGGTCATGGATCTCCAACATGGGGCGGAACGCACCTTCCGCGGCGAGAGCGATCATCGCCACCTCCGCCGTCGTGAAGACCACCGGATGACCCTCGATGGAGGGCGGCACGCGCCGGGCGCGCTGAAAGGTCACGCCGCGAAAGGTCAGCCCCGTCCTCGGCACCCGGGCGCCGTGGACCGAGACCAGGGCGGACACGGGAACGTCCCGGTCCAGCTCGGCGGCGAGGAGCCGGGCGACCGTGTGGGCCGCCCGTACGACGGCGGCGTGCAGGTGGGCGGCGGAGTGGCTGCCCGCCCACAGCCGGCGCTGGTCCGACCACAGGCGCACACCGGGGGTCCAGCGGCGGGTGGCGATGACGTACACACCGGTGAGGCCGATCACCAGGTGGTCGAGGTTGGTCGCCGGGGCCCCGGGAAGCGCCCGGTCGTGCAGGATCCGGAAAGCCGCGGGATCCAGCTTGGCCAGGAGACGGCCGGTGCGGCGCTCGGCCATCGCACCGTGCCGCCAGCTGGTGACCGGGCCCGGCCGGTTGCGCAGCCAGAGCGCGTGCACGGCTAAGGTCACGAGCGCGGCGGCCAGCCCGCCCCACCAATGGGTCAGCCCCCAGGCCATCACGCCGCTGGAGCCGCAGAGCGCACCCCGCATGATCAGCCGCTCCTGGCGGTGCCGCGCGGACAGGACACGGTAACGAGCCCACGCCGACGCGCCGGCGGCGGCCGGCCCAGCGTGCGCTCCCCAGGCCCCTGACAGGAACCCGCTCCCGCGACCCGGCACCGTCTGGCCCCTTCTATCGGATAAACGCCAGGGTGAGGTGCAGACCACCCATTCTTCAAGGGCTTTGGCCAGGTCATGGCGATCTCCATGCCCCGGCCGTCCGCTCTGCCCGGGTTGGTGATTATTGACACTGTCACGATGACAGTGTCACGCTCAGGACATGGAAGGCACCTGGACCATCGGCGAACTCGCCGCGGCGGCCACGGAGACGCTCGGCGGCGAGCCCGTACAGGTGAACGGCCGCGTCCGGGACATGCCAAACGAGCGGCTGATCCGGTGGTACACGACCATCGCCCTGATCGACCCGCCGCTCGCCCGGCGCGGGCGGATCGCGCTGTACGGGCGGCGGCACCTGCTCCAGCTGGTCGCGGTCAAGCGGCGGCAGGCGGCCGGACGCACCATCGCCCAGATCCAGGCCGAGCTCGCCGGAGCCACCGACGACCTCCTCCAGTCCATCGCCGGGCTCGCCGCGGACACCACCCCTTCGCCCCCTCCTGCCCCTACCGCTCCGAGCCGCCGGTTCTGGGCCACCCCGCCCGCTCCCCCGTCCCCGTACGACTCGCCGTATGACGCGGGACGGCCTGGAGCGGAGCTCGTCCACGGGGTGCGGCTGGCGCCGGGGGTGACACTGCTGCTGGACGGCGCCGCTCCGGGCAGTGACGACCTCGCCGCGATCGAGGCGGCGGCGGCGGCGCTGCTCGACGTGCTCGGCCGCCGCGGGCTCCCCCGGCCCTCCGCCCGTACACAACCCAACGGAAACCCCGCGCCGGCGACGACGCGAGAGACCAAGTCATCGCGCACCTGGAGGTCCACGTGACCGTGCACGCCGCGCCGCTGTTCCCCGACCGGCCCTTCGACGGGGACCCGTCACCGGACCCGGACGCGGGCCTGGGCGCGCTCACCACCGAGAGGGGCAACCTGCCGCTGGAGTCCGTGGACGTCCGGGCGTCCATCACCGGGCTGACCGCGGGCGTCGAGGTCGTAGAGGGCTTCCGCAACCCCTTCGACGTGCCGCTGGAGGCGACGTACGTCTTCCCGCTCCCGGACCGCGCGGCCCTCACGGCGATGCGCATGGAGGCCGCCGACCGCGTCATCGAAGGGACGCTCAAGGAGCGGGGCCAGGCCCGCCAGGACTACGACGCGGCGATCGCCGCCGGGCGCCGGGCGGCGATCGCCGAAGAGGACCGTCCCGACGTCTTCACCATGCGGGTCGGGAACATCCTGCCCGGCGAACGCGTCACGGTGACCCTGCGGCTCAGCCAGCCGCTGCCGTACGAGGACGGCGCCGCGACCTTCCGGTTCCCTCTGGTGGTGGCGCCCCGCTATATCCCGGGGACCCCGCTGGACGCCGCCGCCGCGGGAGACGGTGTCGGTACGGACACCGACGCGGTGCCTGACGCCTCCCGGATCAGCCCACCGGTGCTCCTGCCGGGCTTCCCCAACCCGGTCCGTCTCGGCCTGTCGGTCGACGTGGACCCGGCCGGGCTCCCGCTGACCGAGATCCGCACGAGCTATGGCGGCCCGGACGCAGAGATGATCGCAGCCGGCCGGGCGGGCGGACGGACCACGATCCGGCTGCGACCGGGCCGGCGGCTCGACCGTGACTTCATCGTCCGGCTCGGCTTCGCGCGCGAGGAGGCGGCATCACTGACCGTGGTGCCGGACGCCTCCGGCGACGAGGGCACGTTCACGCTCACCGTCATGCCCTCGGGACAGGCGCGGCCACGGCCCCGAGACGTCGTCCTGGTCCTCGATCGGTCCGGCAGCATGGAGGGCTGGAAGATCGTCGCGGCGAGGCGGGCGGCGGCCAGGATCGTCGACACGCTCACCGGCGAGGACGGGTTCGCGGTCCTGTCCTTCGACCACGTGGTCGAGTGGCCGGCCGATCTGCCCCGGGCCCTCACCCCCGCCACCGACCGCAGTCGTTTCCGCGCCGTCGAGCACCTGGCCCGCCTGGACGCGCGCGGCGGCACCGAGCTGCTCTCGCCGTTGCGGCAGGCGGCGGCGCTGCTCGGGGACTCCGAACGTGACGACCGGGTGCTGGTGCTGATCACCGATGGCCAGGTGGGCAACGAGGACCAGATCCTGTCCCACCTCGAGCCCGTGCTGGCGGGCACGAGGGTGCACGTGGTCGGCATCGACCGGGCGGTCAACGCGGGCTTCCTCGGCCGGCTCGCCGCGATCGGGCAGGGGCGCTTCGAGCTGGTGGAGTCGGAGGACCGCCTCGACGAGGCGATGGAGCAGATCCACCACAGGATCGGCGCACCCCTGGTCACCGGGTTGTCCCTGGAGCCCGACGGCCTGGAGGTCCTGTCTGGCACCGTCACCCCGAGCCGGCTCGGCGCGATCTTCCCCGGCGTGCCGCTGGTCGTGTCCGGCCGTTGTCGCGGGGCCGCCGGCGCGATAACCGTACGGGGAGTGACGCCGGACGGGACGCCCTGGCGGCGTACGGCCACGGCCGAGGTCACCGAGGACCGGGCGGCTGTGCCCATCTGGGCGCGCTCACACGTGCGGGAGCTGGAGGACCGCTATGTCCTGGACGGGTCCACGGACCTGGAGGAGCGGATGGTCGCGACCTCCCTGCGGTTCGGCGTCCTGTGCCGGTTCACCGCCTTCGTCGCCGTGGACAGCCGGGTTGTGGCCGCCGGCCAGGACCCGCACAAGGTCGTGCAGCCGGTCGAGCCGCCGAGCGGGTGGGCCGCCATGTCCCCTGAGAACGCGGCGATACCCGCGGGCTCCTACGGGGCGCCGTTCACGCTGGCGGCGTTCGGCGGACCGATGGCCGTCCCCGCGGCGGACCCTCCGGGGGGCGGGACCATGCCGGTGTACGGCGCGATGCGATCTCGCCGTGCGCCCGCGCGGGAGTCGCGGGGCGGGCCGCCACCGGACGTTCTCACCATGGCCCGGCGGCAACTGCGGCAGGAGCTCGAGCACCTGAACGGGCAGGCCGCCGCACCGGAGGACCTCCGGGCGCGGCTGCTGTCCGATCTGCGGGCGCGGCTGGACGCGCTCATCGTGCACCTCGGGGACGCCGGCATCGCCGAGGAGACCGTGGCGCCGCTCGTGGCACTCCTGGCCGACCTGGCCCCGGCCGAGGCCATTTCCGGCGAGGCGCTCGTGAGGTTGTGGGTCCGTACAGTTCGGGTGTTGCACGAATTCGTCCATGACTCGCATCCCCCCGCACCGCGGGCCTTTTGGAAAAGGCGTGCCTGAACGGTCGCCAAGTGCTGCCGTCAATGGCCGGGACCCACGCGCGTTTACATCTCGCGATCTCGTGGTAACACAACGCATGCAAGGCGGTAAGTTTCATCGCGCGAGGTTCCGCGGTGAAGGAGCAACCACCAATTCCGGCACAAGGGGCAGGTCATTCATTTGACCTGCTTTGACGACGTACTCGGGGGTTTTGCATGCGAAGCAGGAACGCGATCACAGTGGGAGTACTCGCGCTGGGCGCAGTGGCGGGCACCGGTCTCGCGGCACAGGCGGACAACGCCGAACCCGCCGCCAAGCCGGCCAACGCCGAGCAGGCGGCCGTTGCCGGATATCAAATCGTGAAATTGCCGAACGCCAATGTGCCGGCCTTCACGCGACGCTACGTCTACTGCCCCGCAGGCAAGCACGTGGTGGGCGGCGGCGGCGAGGCGCAGGGCAACGGCGCCATCCTCGTGGGCAGTTTCCCGACCGACGACGGCCGAGGCTGGATCGCCCTGGGCCGCCAGAACGGCTACAACACCGTCGGCATCAGCGTCTACGCGATCTGCGCGAACGCCGGCTAGAAGTCCCGCCGCTGATGGGACCGCCCTTGGCCTAGGGCGGTCCCATCAGGCGTCTCTCTGGTCGGATGGTCGCGGCCCACCATAAAGCGGGCCTTTTTGGAAAAAAGCGCCCGTTGCCGCGCGCCGGTCCTTTTTCCACACGTCCTGGATCACGCGTGTTTACGACTGGCGATCACGCGGGAACATACCGCATGCGAGCCACAGATTTCACCGTCACTGATTCGGTGGTGAAACAGCTCCACTAATTCCGGCAGAAGAGGCGTGTCATTTTATCTGGCGTGTCTCGACGACGAACTCGGGGATTTGCATGCGAAGCAGACACGCGATCACAGTGGGAATACTCGCTCTCGGGGCAGTAGCGGGCACCGGCCTTGCCGCGCACGCGGACGACGCGCCAAGCGCCCAGAGTCCGGCCAACGCCCAGCCGGACCGGGCCGTCCGCATCGTCCGACAGTCGTTCACCAATGTGCCCCAACCGGCACCGAACGCACAGGGCGCACAGGGCGCACCGTCAAATATCCCCCCGGCGGCCGATGGGTGACATAGCCCCCGAACTATGCAGTAGGGGTCGGGTGTGTTCGGTGGTCCTATGAAGGGCCGCCGAACACACCCCGGCCCCGTCGCCGTATTCCCCGATCAGGCTGGGTCCAGGCGGTAGACGGGTCCTTTGAGGCTGAGGACGTACAGCTCTCCAGCCTGATCCACGCCGAATGAGGACAGCCCTGAGACCCCCGTCAGGACGGTGCGCGGATTGGCGGGGTCCTCCGGACCTGATGCCCCGACAGGCACCTCTTTGACCCATCCGGCGCAGTAGTCGCCGTACACGTAATGTCCCGTGAGCGCCGGCAGTCGCCGGCCGCGGTAGACCCGCCCGCCGATCACCGAGCAGGTGCCGTCCTTGTGCAGCGGGTATTCCAGGACAGGGTCGACTCCGCCGGCCGGCTTGTCGCCCTTGAAGGGGTGGCGTCCCTCGCGCAGGTTCCAGCCGTAGTTCTCTCCGCCCTTCGAGCGGCCCGGCTGCCGGTCGACCTCCTCCCAGGAGTCCTGGCCCACGTCGCCGATCCACAGGTCGCCGGTCCCGGGGTCGAACGAGAACCGCCAGGGATTGCGCAGCCCGTACGCCCAGATCTCCGGCTTCGCACCCTGCCGGTTCACGAACGGGTTGTCGCGCGGCACCGTGTAGGCCCTGCCGCCGGCCGGACGGGGCGCGATGCGGAGGATCTTGCCGAGCCAGGTGCCGAGGTTCTGGCCGTTGCCCTGCGGGTCGCCGCCGCTGCCCCCGTCGCCGAGAGCGATGTAGAGGAGACCGTCGGGTCCGAACGCCAGCTGTCCGCCGTTGTGGTTCGGGTATGGCTGTTTCTGGAACAGCACCTCGCGCCGGGAGTCCTGAGCGATCTTGCCGTCCGCACCGACCGCCCATTCGGTGACGTGGGTGTCGCCCTTCTTGTCGGTGTAGTCGAGATAGAGGTGGCGGCCGTCGGGAGAGAAGGCGATGCCGAGCAGCCCCCGCTCACCGCCGCTGGCGATGTCGGCGCGCAGATCCAGTACGGCTTGCGGGTCCAGTCGTCCATCGCGGATCGCCCGGACCCGCCCAGGCTGTTCGATTACATACAGCGCCTGGTCACCGCGTCGCACCGCCATCCCGACCGGCGCCTGCATCTCGGCGAGCCTGGTCAGCTTCACTCTGCCGTCCCTGGCCGGAGCCCGTGTACCGCCGGGCGTGGCCGCCGCGGGGCCCCCGGTCCGATCCGAGGTGGAGCCGCCCGCTCCACCGCAGCCGGTCAGTGCGACAGCGGCGGCCACGGCCGCGGCGCCCGCCCTTCGGAACCTGTGCATGGGCACGTCCTCTCCGGCTGGGCCGGCTCGGTGACCGAACAGGCGCCCTGGGTGTGTGCCCCGCCACAATAGAGCTCACTCCCGCGGGTGGCCCAGCCTGAGATCGAAGCCGCTCTCGCCGGTGCCGCTGAGATCGAGCGCGGTCGCCACCGGCGGATAGCCACTGGCGATGACCGTGTACTGCCCCTCGTCGAGGTCGGTGAAGGCGTACTCACCGTCGCTCTCGGTCGTCGCGGTGGCCACCATGTTGCCCGCGGCGTCGATGAGCGTGACCCGGGCGTCGGCCAGGGGGAGGCCGTCCGCTCCGGCACGCACGGCGCCCCGCAGGCGTGCCCCAGGCTGTAGTTCCACCTCGACTCGCGTGGCGCCGCCGCTGCCGGCGACCTCGACCGGCACCGCCGATGGCCGGTGCCCGGTGGCGCTCACCGCGGCGGTGAACAGGCCACCGGCCAGCCCGCCGAAGGCGAACGTGCCGTCCGCGCCGGTGTCGCCCGACGCCACCACCTCTCCCCGGACGTCCGTCACCACCACCAACGCGCCTTCTAGCGGCCGGCCATCGCGGGAGCTGCGCACGGCCGCGACCAGGCCGGACGTGCCCGCCAGCAGGATGTTATGGGTGAGCGGCTGGTCCCCTACGGTGATGGCCGCCGCCTGAGGCTGGTGGCCGTCGCCGGCTGAGATGAGGACGTACGATCCCGCGCCCGGCGTGGCCAGCACGTAGGAACCGTCGGCGTGCGCCGTCGCCCGGCTCACCTGCCGGCCGGTGAGTGTGATCAGGGTCAGCGTGGCCGCCCGCGCCGGGGCGTTCTCCGCGCCGCGTACGAATCCGCGAATCTCGGTCCCCGCACGCTCGGCCGCGGCGGCCCCTGAGGTCGTCGTGACCGTCGAGGCGGCCGGCCGCATGTCCGGAGCCTGGCCCGCGTACGACCTGGGCTCGGAGCGTGCACCCACGGCGGCGAGCTCGCGGACCCGCTCGGGCCGCGGCTCGAAGGCCGGCGCGGGGGCCGGGGCGATGGGCTCGGGCGCCAACCGCTTGCGCAGTTGCTCTCCTTCGACGTCCACGTTGGGGATAACCTTGTGCAGCCAGCGAGGTAGCCACCATGCTGCTCGGCCGAGCAGGCCCAGCACTGCGGGGACGATGGCCATGCGGACGACGAAGGCGTCGAAGGCGACGGCGATGGCCAAGCCGAAGCCCATCATTTTGATCATTGATTCGGACGACCCGATGAAGCCGGCGAACACGCTGATCATGATCACCGCGGCGGCCGCGACGACGCGTCCGCCGTGGGTGAATCCGGTGACGACCGCCTCGCCCGGCTCCTCACCGTGCACGTACGCCTCCCGCATGCGGGTGACCAGGAACACCTCGTAGTCCATCGCCAGGCCGAACACCACACCGATCATGAAGATCGGCATCATGCTCATGATCGGGCCGCTCTGTTCCACGCCGATGAGGCCGGCCAGCCAGCCCCACTGGAATACGGCCACGACGGCGCCGAGGGCGGCGACGACCGACAGCAGGAAGCCGAGAGCGGCTTTGAGCGGGACCAGCACCGAGCGGAACACGATCATGAGCAGCAGGAACGCCAGGCCGACGACGAGGGCGAGGTAGGGGACCAGGGCGTTGTTCAGCTTGCCGGACACGTCGATGTTCATGGCCGTTTGGCCGGTGACCAGCACCGTGGCACCGGTCCGCTCGTGGAGGCCGACGGCTTCGTGGCGGATGGACTTGACCAGGTCCTCGGTCTGGACGCTGCTCGGCTTGGAGGTCGGGACCACCGTGAGCACGGCGGTGTCACCGCTCCGGTTGAAGATGGGCGGGGTCGCCGCGGCGACGCCGGTCAGGCCGGAGATCGTCTTGGTGACCTGTTCGGCGGCGGCCTTGGGCCGGCCGGCGTGGGCGGTGTCGACGACCACCATCAGGGGTCCGTTGAAGCCGGGCCCGAACCCCTGCGACAGCTGGTCGTAGGCCCTGCGCTGCGTGGTGCTGGTGGGCTGTGCGCCGTCGTCCGGCAGACCCATTTGCAGGTCCAGGGCCGGGACGGCCATCACCCCGAGGCCGAGGATGCCGGCGATCAGCACCGGGATCGGCCGGCGGATGACGAACCGGGCCCACCGTGTTCCGAGGCCGGGCTTGCTGTCTGGCATCCCTTGCGCGTCGGCGGCGCGATTGCGTGCGGCGCGGCCGAGCACCCTCCGCCCGGCGAAACCGAGGACGGCCGGGATCAGGGTGAGTGCGATCAGTACGGCGATGGCCACCGTGCCGGCCGCCGCCAGGCCCATCTTGGTCAGCATGGGGATGTTGACCACGGAGAGACCGGCCAGCGCGATCAAGACGGTGAGGCCGGCGAAGACCACCGCGGACCCAGCGGTCCCCACGGCCCGCCCGGCCGCCTCCTCGGGTTCACGGCCCTCCGTCAGTTCGCCGCGGTAGCGGGACACGATGAAGAGCGCATAGTCGATGCCGACCGCGAGGCCGATCATCATGGCCAGGATCGAGGTGGAACTCGACAGGTTGAGCACACTGCTGAGCGCCGTGATCGCCGAAACACCGATCCCGACGCCGATCAGCGCGGTCACCAGCGGCAGACCCGCGGCGATCAGCGACCCGAACGTGATGACGAGCACCAGCGCGGAGATCCCGATGCCGATCACCTCCGTGACCCCCGTCGTGGGGATCACCAGGAGCGCGGTGCCGGAGATCTCGACCTTCAGCCCGGCGTCCCGGCCGTCCTGGGCCGCGCCCTTGAGCGCCGCACGCGTGGCGTCCGTCAACTCCGTGGGCTGGACCTTGTAGGACACCTGGGCGTAGGCCGTACCGCCGTCCTGACTGACGGCTTTCACCCGGAACGGGTCGGCCACCGAGGCGACCTGGCCACCGCGGTTCAGCTCCCCCACGACCCGCTCGATGACCGCGCGGTTCTGCGGGGTGGTCACCTTCTGCCCGCCCGGATCGGTGAAGACGACACGGGCGCTCGCCCCATCAGCGCTCAGACCCGGAAAGCGCCCGTTCAGCAGGTCGAAGGCCTTCTGCGCTTCGGTGCCGGGGATGGAGAAACTGTCACTGGTTGTGGACGAGGCGGTGGCGGCGCCGGTGCCGACGGCCGCCAGCAGGCAGACCCACACGAGAGCGACCCACCAGCGCCGCCGAAAGGCCAGCCGGCCCAGTTTGTAGAGGAACGTGGCCACGAGGAGTGTGCTCCCGTCAGATCAAGCGAAATAGGACGCAGTGGTCATGAGTGGCGTTTCAGGGCAGGCGTAGGGCGGGCATGATCACCGCCTCTGCGTAGCGGCGAAGGAACTCGGCGTCCGCGTGCTGTTCCTCCATCAGCGGACGGGCCATGAGAGCCCCTATCAGCATGTGCGGGAGGAACTCCATCGCCGGCGTGCCCGCGGGCAGTTCCCCGCGGTCCACGGCACGGTCGAGCACTCCACGGAGCGCCGCGGTCTCGGGCTCGATCAGCACCTCGCGCAACGCCCGGCCGAGGTCGGGGTTCTGGTGGCACGCCTGGCCCATCGCCCGCATGATGCCGCCGTCCCGCTCCGCCGCCTCACCCAGCAGCGTGACGATTTCGAGCACATCACCACGCAGCGTCCCGGTGTCGATGTCGGAGGTGTCCATCGGCTTGGCGTGCCGCAACGCAACGCCGACGAGCTCCGGCTTGCCCTTCCACTGGCGGTACAGGGTCGCCTTGCTGGAACTCGTACGGGCGGCGACCGCGTCCATCGTCATCGCGTCGTAGCCGGCCTCCCGCAGAAGCTCCAGCACCGCGGCGTAGATCTCCTCCTCGCGCTGTGGAGTCAGCCGAGTACGGCGCGCGCACGTGGGCATGCGATCCCTCCAACGATACGAAACTGTTTCGTTCACCAGATTACGCAACGTCGGCCGAAACGCCAAAGTTCCCATCAGTGCTGTTCTTCACCGGGCGCCGTAGCCCTGTCAGCATGCCCGTTGAGTCGAAGGCCCCTTCCGATGATCGGAAGGGGCCTTCGACGTGCGGCGCGTGCCGGTCCTGACGAGATCCGTCAGATGCGCGATGCGTCCTTCTCGCTTATGGGGTCGGCGGACGCGGTAGTCCCGGTCTCCGCGCTCGCAGCGCCCCGACGATCCGCGACGAGGGCGACCGCCGCGAGCACCAGCAGCGCGCCTTCCACCACGAGGCTGACGACCCCCAGCGGCTCGGCCCAGTTCCCCATGTCGTCGGTGTAGCCGGGCAGTCCCGGGCCACGCGACAACACGTATCCCAGCAGAGGCCCCAGGCCGACTCCCGCAGCCAGCAGCCAACCCGCGCGGCCGGCCGTACCTCTCCTGGCCGCCACGAGGAGCACGGCGCAGAGCACGCCCGCCGCCTCCAGCAGGTAGTAGCCAACGGCGACGTAACCCGGTGACTTGCCACCGGGGAGCCCTCCCTGATCCTTGACGTGGATCCAGACCACGGCGAGACACAGCAGAGCGGCGGCCACCCGAGCCGGGTACGCCGACGCGAAGCGAGCGGTCATCTACGGTCCTCCTCAAACGTCCGATTGACGCCCCATTAGGCCCCCTGTGCGGTTGCCGTCGCAACGCCTGGCCGGTGAACGTCCGATGGCATGTCGCGCCAACCAACCAGATAATCCGGCCTGGGGCGCGAAATTCCGCAAAGCCAGCGATCATCGGTGGCATGGAGACAGGATCCCCACCGAACACCAGACTCGCGCGCAACTGCGCATAGAGGCCATTCAGCGACAAAGCGCCGGTCCGCCTGGGCGGTC
>JAOPYH010000255.1 GCA_025964715.1 Streptosporangiaceae bacterium
AAGTTCGGCCAGTACGCGGTCGCTGAGCCGTTCCGCGCCGACCGGATCCACTTCCACACCGGCACGACGCCGCTGCGGGAGGTGGATCACGAGCCGCCGGTGCCAGTGCTCGACCAGGAGGACCTGATCGCGCAGGGCATCGACACGACCTCGCTCGTGCCCGGCGCCAAGCGGGTGGACGCGCTGGGCTCCTGCACCTGCAACGCCGGCACCGTCAGCCTCGCCGAGCGGGTCGCCGCGGCGCGCGGTACGGCGGCGCTGGCCGAAGTGCAGCTGACCACGCCGCACGGGAAGTCGCCGGGCCTGTCGGGGAACGAGGTCCTCGACGAGGAGTTCGCGATACTGCTCTACAACCTCGTCACCGACCAGACGGGCAACCCGGCGCAGGAGTGGCCGCCGACCGACTGCGGCTCCACGGGCCTGTACGTGGCCACCGAGCTCGAACACCAGGGCCTCATCAGCGGGCACAAGACCGCGAGCGGCATGGAGAACGTCTGCTCGCTCCTGCAGGACGGCACCGTCCTCATGGGCGCCCCGTGGTTCAACGCCTGGATGGAGCCCGACGCGCAGGGCTTCGTGGACGGCGACGGCTCCCTGACGGCGCTCCTGCGGGCGATCGAGTCCGGTGTCGCCGGTGGCCACGAGACGTGCCTCACGGCGCTAGAACGGCTGGTCCTGACCCGAACCGGCGGGATCGACCTGCGGGCCTCTCACGTCCGGGTCCGGAACTCCTGGTCCCCGGCGTTCGCCGACCACGGCTCGTACCGGGTCCGCCTGTCCACCCTGGCCTGGCTCGGCTCGCACGCCGACTTCAAGCAGTTCGTGATCTAGCAGCCCCGCCCGGGCCGCGCTCTCTCCCTCCCCGCCTGACCCTCCCGAGAGGACACCTGTCATGACCTACCTCCGGTCGCTTCTCAAGTACGAGCCCGCCATCGTGGCCTGGGCGCTGAACGGCGGCATCGCCCTCGTCGCCGCCTACCTGCTGCACTTCACCAAGACCCAGGAGGCCGCAGCCGCGACGGTCGTCACGGCACTGGCCGGGGCCTACACCGCCATCAAGGCCCGGCCGTTCGCCGTGGCCGCGCTGACCGGCGCGCTGATGACCGCTGTGACCGCCGCCGCGGCGTTCGGGTTCCACCCGACCGCCCAGGTCACCGCTGCCGTGCTGGCCGTCGTGTCCGCTGTGCTGCCGCTGGTCCTCCGGGCCAACCTCACCCCGCTGGCCACGGTCAAGCGGATGCAGCTCGCCTCGGCCCGCGCGTCCCTCGGCCACCGGCCGTTCCCGCCCGAGCCCGCCGCCTGACCCTGCTAGGGTCGTAGCCAACTTCCGGTTCCTGTGAGACGGACACGAAGCGAAGAACCGCCCTCGTCCTGCCGGCCTTCGGGCCAGCGGGACGGGGGCGGTTCTTTTTGTGTTTGGGCAGCCAGGCCGCGCGGGGTCCTCGGTCACGCTGGCCGGCCCGGCTGCCCCGCTAACTGAGCGCGCGGCGGAACGCTGCGGCGGCCGGCGGCCGGTCCTCAAGGTGCCACTTCTGGCGGCGGTCCTGGTCGAACCAGACGAAGCCGAGAACGCCGGGGGTGTGCCGCACCCCGGCGAACAGGCTGCCGATCTGCCTGGCCTGCTCCGGGCCTGGCCCGACGGCGGTCTCGGTGATCAGCACCGGGTCATGAGTGAAGTGCCGCAGCGCGGTGAGCGTGACCGCGAACACCGACCGGAAGGTGTCCGAGGGGTTGTTGAAGTAGGCGTCGATGCCCACCCAGGTCACGTACCGGCTGCCCGGCCACCAGTCCGCCGGGGGCGAGACGACGGTCGGCTGGGAGCGGTGGATGTCCCGGTTGACGTTCCACAGCCAGATCACGTTCCTGGCCCCTGCGCGGGTGAAGACGTCGTGGACGTGCCGCCATGCCGCGATAAACGTGGCCGGGCTCGTGTGGGTATAGCCCCAGGAGAACCACTTGCCGTTCATTTCGTGCGCGAATGACAGGACCAGCGGGTCCCGGTAGGCCCGGACCGCCCGCGCGTAGCTGGCCAGGTAGCGGTCGTACCGGCCGGCCGCGATAGCCGCCATGCTCGTCCCGGTCGGGTTCATCTGGACCAGGGGCAGAGCTCCGTCCCGGGTCACCTCGCATGCCCGCGCCGCGTCGAACGGGGTCCCGAAGCGGGTGTAGTTCTCGATCACGGTCGGCCGCCCGCCGGCCGCCCGGGTGAACTGGGCGACGTCGGCCTGCCACGGTGCGCCCGGCGCGTCGCCGACGAACGGCAGCGCGGGGGTCACCGGCGGCGCGGCGCACTGCACAGGCGCCGGGGGGGCCGCGGGATGGGCGTAGGCGGTGATGGGCTGGCCGCTCCCCGAACCGGCGGCCAGCGCCATCACCACGATCAGCAGGGCCGCCGGGGGGACAGCCATGGCCAGCGTCAGGCCCGGAACCTTCCGGGTGGCGCTCAGCGCGCGGCGGAGGCGGTTCATGCGGCCACCCGCTCACTCTGGCCGGCGATGGCCACCTCGGCACCCTCAGTTCGGGTAGTCCAGCCCTGCCGCCGGTAGGTGAGGATGCCCCAGATCCGCAGCGGGCGGAGCAGGACAGCCGACCACAGCATCGCCGGGGCGTAACACATCAGCGTGCCCAGCCGGTAGGACCAGGTCTCATCGCTGCGACGGACCGCCAGGATGCGCAGGGCCGTGAGGTAGGCCCAGATCATCATCGCCGCGAACGCGCCCTCGGAGAAGTTCGCCGACGCGGGCCAGGTCGCGGCCACCAGGAACGGCACCGCCGTCGAGGCCAGGAACATGTAGACCCCGATGACCGTGAACCACCAGCCGTATGACCACACGGGCAGGTAGCGGACGCGCCAGCAGTTCCGGATCGTCGAGCCGCGCATCCACCTGATCCACTGCCGGAAGTGGTGGGACAGCTTCTCCGGGTACATCGTCAGCGCGAACGCGGTGGACTGCTGCACTGCCTTACCCCGGCCCCGCGCGAACAGGGTCAGGGCCGCGTCGTCGCCGAGCTTGACCGGCATCCCGAGAAACGTCTCCTCGAGGTAGGCGGGGACGATGTCCCGGATCAGGTCCGCCCGGTACAGGGCGTACGCGCCCCGGTTGACAAGGATGTCGCCGACCGCGGACTGCGCGCCGCAGGCGACCAGCTGGAAGAACAGCGACCGGGCCGAGACGGTGCGGGTCAGCCAGTTGACTGCCGAGTTGAAGGCGAGCTCGATCCCGGCGACCGACATCACATTCCGGTGGGCGAAGGGCTTGAGGCCCTCCTCGATCGCGTTGGCGCAAAGCGCGGTGTCGCTGTCGATGGTGACGAAGATGTCCGCGTCCGGGTCGGAGACGAAGGTGCTGGCCTGGGCGTGCTTCTTGCCGCCGTTGCGCTGCCGGACCCAGCGGATCTCGGTGCCGTTCGGCCACACGCCTTCCCAGTGCGCGCGGAGGTGCTCGTAGCCGATCGTCGAGCCGTC
>JAOPYH010000265.1 GCA_025964715.1 Streptosporangiaceae bacterium
TGGGGCGCATCGCGTGCACCAGGCCGCGGATCTTGCCGCGGAGGTCGGCTTCCCCGTCTGCGGCGACGAGGATGCCGATCATCGGCTGGTTGGGGGCAACATGGACGGCGTTTACGGTCTCCCCGTCGATGCCGGCGTACCGGGTGGTGACCAGCTCGTAGGACACCGACCGGAGACCGGCGGTGCCGTTCGCGGCGACCGTGTAACCGGCCGCCTCATCGGTCAGGTCGATCACCGTGGCCCCGTCGGCGGAGGTCCAGGTGATCTGCTCAGCCATACAGGTACTCGTTCGCGTACTGGGCGTCCTGGATGCCCTTGAGGATCTGCGCCTCGCTCGGGCTCGTGGTCACAGCGATCGGGTAAGAGCGGGCATCGGTCTTGTGCACGATCGTCTGCCCACCCCCAACCCCGACCATCTCCCGCGTGCGCATGGCCGCTGGCCGCTCTGAGGTTGCGAGGACACGCATCGTGTCCCACTGCTGGTTGGTGAGGATCCCCAGGTGCTCGGTCCCGCCGGTCCCGTTGAGCACCATCGACGGGCCTGGGGGTACGAGCCCCCCTTGGTCGTACCAGTGGTGAGCAGCCCAGAACGACGCCGCCCCGTTGGGCGAGCCGTACCGGTCCCGCATGTAGGCGATGCCGTCGCGGATCTGCTGCCCGGCGTCGGACGTCTTCCCGCCGTACGGGCCCCACGTGGAGTCAAGGAACTGCGGGATCCCGTAGGCGGTCGACGTCGGGTTCTGGGCGTGCGGGTTCCAGCCGGACTCGCGGGAGAACACGTAGTCGATCGCGCCGAACTGGGAGCCGTAGCCCATGCTGGCGGCGATCGACATACCCAGCGCCCGGATCGCGGCCGACCCGGCGCCACCCCCACCGCCGGTGAACGCCGACGCGGACGCAGCAGCGGCGGCCAGCTTCGCGTGCAGGGCACTGTTGACAGCCAGCACCGAGTTGTGGTCGATGCTTACTGGGATCCGCGCAGTGCTCCCGTTCCCCGGCGGCCCGATCCAGCCGCCGCTGGCGTAGCCCGGAACAGCCACACCACTGGTGTGGACCGGAGCGCCCCCATTGATCGCCTCCAACAGCGGCCCGTTCGCCGCCGCAGCAGCGGCGTTGACCACGAACTCGCGGTTGGACAGAGCGAAGACCCCGGCGGTGTCGGATGTGCCGGTGCCCGGTCCCGAGATCCACCCACCCGTGGCGGGAGCGCCCATCCGGCCGCTACCGGAGGTGACGGTGTTGTCGACCAGGCTCGGCAGGGTCGCCCGGTAGAGGATCGCCTGGGTCCGCGCGTACTGCAGCAGGTTCCGAATCTCCGCCATCGCCGGGTGCGTGTCCGCGGAGACGACGACCTTGCCGTTGGGCAGGGTTACCGTCACGCGGCCCAGGCGGTGCAGGTCCGCTTCCTGCTTCCCCGTCGGCGCGTCGATGACGATCATGTGCCCGTTGGGCAAGTTGTTGACGGTCACCCCGAGGTTCGCCATCGCCTCCCGGACGATGGCCGCGCGCGTGGTCGACTTCTCCAGGTCGTGGATCATGCCCATGACCGCGTCGTGCGCCGGACCCGTGAGGTGCTTGGCTGTCTCCCGCAGCGACGTCAGCATCGCCTGATTCGCGGTGATCCCGGTCTCCGTCGCGCCGTTCTGCTTCGCCTGCGCGACGGCGGCGTTCGCGGCCTGCTCGGCGACCTGCTTGGCCTGCTGTGCCAGCTGCAACTGCTCCTCGGCGAGCTGCTGGGTCGTGTGCTGCCCGTCGTGCGCGTCCTTGTTGTACTGGGCGATCGCATCGTTCATCTGCATCTGCGCCAGGTGCAGACCGAGTGCCGCGTCCCGAGCCGAGAGAGCGTCGGCGGTAGCCTTCTCCAGCAACTGATTCTGGGTCAGCTGCGCGTTGTTCTCTTTACCGGTCTCCGTCGCAAGGTAGGTCTGCGCCCGCTCCAGCTCCCCGTACGCGGCCGTGACCTTGTCCGGGTTCCCGTTCTTGAGGGCCATCGCCAGGTGGTACTGGGCGTCGGCGACGCGGTGTGTCCCGATCTCAACCGTGGTCATCGTCGACTGCTGCTTCTGCCACTCCTTGGTGGCGTCTGCGGCAGGCTTGATCTCCGACTGGTAGGCGTTCCGAACCCCATTGAGCCCGGGGATCAGATCCTGGACGAAGCCCAAGATGCCGCCCTGGTTGACCATCTTCCCGCCGAGGGAGTTCTCGATGCCGGGATGCGTGGCCAGCACCGTATTGATCTGCGCCTGCGCGTCGGCCGCGGCCTTCCCGCCAGCCGCCAGTGCAGTAACAAGCTTCTGGGTGGCGTCGGCGGTCTTCTGCTCCGCACTCTCGTAGATGCCCCACGCCACTGCCCCGGTGATCACGGCAGCGCCCATGCCGCCGCCGATCATGCTCATGAGGCCAGATCCGGCGGACTTCACCGCCGACAGCCCGCGGGCGGCGAGGACCGCGCCACCGGCCCCCATGCGGCCGAGGCTGGCGTTCGCGGCGTCCTGCGCGACGACGGTCTCCGCCAGGGCGACGTCGTAGCCGCGGAGCATCATCTGCACGCGGGTCAACCCGGCACCCGCGGCATCAGCGGCGACGGCAGTCCCGCCGAGGGCCCGCTCGAGGCTGCCCATGCCGGTGGCCGCCAGTTCGGCGTCGCGAGCCTCCGCGGCGAACAGCGCCTGCTGGACGGACATCTCCGACGACAGTGAGGCGACCGATGCGGCAGTGGTTTTGAAGGCCCCACCAACGGCGCCGATCGCCGCCGTTCCCCGAGAGGAGAAGAAGCCGATCGACGAGGCGACCTTTAGGCCGACCAGGGCGACGACGGCCTCCTTCATCGGTCCCGGCAGCTCCTGGAACACGTGCAGGACCCCGCCAGCGGCCGACACGAACGGGCTCATGACGACCTCGACGTCATGGAACCCGGTCCCCAGCGCGTGCAGCGCCGCCGGGCCGTGGTCGTGCACGTAGCCGAGCACGTCGGTGAGGACCGGCAGCAGATGCTGCCCGGCCTCGATCGCGAACGACTTCGCGCCCTGCTCCGCTTCCGCGAGCCGCTGGTTGAAGTTGTGCTGAACCTCATCCCAGCCGCGGATCGAACCGTCGGCCTGGGCGGACGCCTTCGCGACGGCGTCGATCGCCTTGTTCGCCCCGGCCGCGTTCTCCCCGGTCAGCTGCAACGCCACCGACAGGCCCTCAGAGGTGCCCACGGCCTTCCCGAGCGCACCGATGTAGGTCTGCACGGCGGGGCCGCCGGTCTTCAGAATGTTCGAGAACCCCGCCGACGACTTGTACAAGCCCAGGAACTGCAGAGCCATCGCGGCCTGCTCGCCACCCAGACCCTTCGCGGCCTTCGTGTAGGCGGAGACCGACAACGACCCGTCGAGGAGCCCGGCAGACGAGGCCGCCAGCGCGGGCGGCATCGCCTTCATCATGATGACGAGGTCCTGCGCGGCGGCCTTGTTCTTGTTCAGGGCGTCGAGGGCGACCTTCCCGGCCGGG
>JAOPYH010000312.1 GCA_025964715.1 Streptosporangiaceae bacterium
GCCGGCCGCCGGGCGGCGCGTGCCGAGGTCTCGGCGACCGCGTCCAGGCCGGCGCCGGCCAGGACCTCGCCGCTGCTGCCGTCCACGGTGACCAGATCCTCGTCCGGCCGCGCCATGACACCGCGGCAGCCGACCACGGCCGGGAGCCCCAGCGAGCGGGCGATGATGGCGGTGTGGCTGGTCGGGCCGCCGCGCTCGGTGACCAGTGCCAGCACGTTGGCCGGGTCGAGGCCAGCCGTGTCGGCCGGGGACAGGTCGTCGGCGATGAGAATGAACGGATGGCCGGGTGCCGGGACGCCGGGCACCGGCTGCCCCAGCACGGCGGCGAGCGCCCGGCCGGCGAGGTCGTCCAGATCGGCGACCCGTTCGGCGAACGTGCCGCCGAGGGCGGCCAGGGCGGCGCGGTGCTCGTCGAAGGCCTGCCGCAGCGCGTGCGGTGCGTCCGTGCCGCCCTCGATCCGCGCGGTGACCCCGTCCCGCAGGACGGGGTCGGCGGCCAGCATGGCCTGCGCGCTGAGGATGTCCCGGGCGGTGGTGTCGCGCGCCGCGTCGGCGCGGGCGCGCAGGTCCTCCTGGACGGAGGTGAGCGCGCGTACGGCGAGCTCGGTCTCGTGCCCGATGTCGCCGACCGTACGCGGCGCGGGCAGGGCCGGCGGCCGGCCCATCCGCAGGATCGGGCCGGCGGCGAGGCCGGGGCTCACGCCGAGACCGCGGAGCGTCTCAGGCATCCCCGCCCGCTTTCCCGGTGGCCGCCTCCGGGGCCTCGGCGTCGAGATCCTGCCCCAGCAGGTCCGCCAGTGCCACGAGGGACTCCTCGGCCCCGTCTCCCTCCGCGCTCAGGGTGACCTCGGTGCCGTGGACGGCCCCGAGTGAGAGCACCGACAGGATGCTCGCGGCGGGCACCGGTGGCCGGTCCCCGACGGCGATCAGCACGGCGACCGGCTGCTGTCCCGCGGCCTGGACGAACAGCTGCGCGGGACGGGCGTGCAGGCCGCCGGAGGAGGCGATGACCACTTTCCGCTCGGGCATGAGGGTGTCCTTTCGGTCCTTCCGGGTCCTGACGGCCCGGTCAGCTGCGGCTGGTGGGGCGGCCGGGGGGACCGGGCCGCCCCACCGGGTCTCACGGTTCGACGGTCACCTTGACCGCCTCACCCCGGGCGACGACGTCGATGGCATCGAGGACGGCGTCGAGGGGCATCCGGTGGGTGATCAGGTCGCCCACCGGGACGCGGCCGGAGGCGATGAGCTCGAGCGCGCGGGCGTTGTGGGCCGGGGTGGAGCCGTTGGCGCCGACGATGGTGAGCTCGCGATAGTGCACCAGGTTGGAGTCGCAGGAGATGATCGGGTCGTCCTTGGGCAGCCCGCCGAAGAAGCTGATCCGGCCGCTGCGCGCGGCCATCCGCAGGGCCTGCTCCTGTACGGCGCCGGCCGCCGCCGCGGTGATGACCACATCGGGCCCGCGTCCTTCGGTGAGGTCGAGGGCGGCCTGCACGAGGTCGGTGTTCGCGGAGCAGATCACGGCGTCCGGCTTGACCAGGGACGCGGCCTGCTCGAGCCGGGCCGGGTTGAGGTCGGCCAGGAACACCCGCGCGGCGCCGTTCGCCCGCGCCATCCGTACGTGCAGGCAGCCGATCGGCCCGGAGCCGATGACCATCACGTCGTCGCCCTCGCCGACCCGGGCCAGCTCCTGCCCGTTGAGGACGCAGGCCAGCGGCTCGGCCACCGAGGCCTCCGCGAAGGACACGCCCTCGGGGATCGGGTTGACGCCACCGACGGCGAGCACCTTCGCCGGGACGATCATGTAGTCGGCGAAACCGCCGTCGTAGTGATAGCCCATGGACTCCTGGTTGGCGCAGACGGTCATCCGGCCGCGGGCGCACTCGGCGCAGTTCCCGCACGGGATGGCGGCGATCACCTGTACCCGGTCCCCGACCTGGTGGCCGGTGACCGAGGCACCGACCTCCACGACCTCGCCGGCAACCTCGTGACCCATCACCCGCGGCGGCACGATGTGGTGATGGCCGTACCGGAAGATCTTCACATCGGTGCCACAGGTGGAGCAGTTGCGGACCCGGATCTTCACCTCCCCCGGCTGGGCGTGCGGCTCGGGGGCCTCCTCGAGCCTGATGTCACCGGGAGCGTAGAAACGAGCGACCCTCATGACGCTGGGGCACCTTCCGTCGGTCGGAGGAGATCGAGGATCTCCTCGCTGGTGGTGGCCTCGCGCAGCGCGCGGGCCTGGTCGGGGTCGAGCAGGATCTCGGCCAGCTGGGCGAGCACGCCGATGTGGCCGTCCCCACGCGCGGCGATGCCGATGCACACCGCGACCGCGTGGCCGTTCCAGTCGACGCCGCCGGGAAAGCGCAGCACGCACAGCGCGTCGCGCAGGACGGAGTCCTTGCCGGCCGCGGTGCCGTGCGGGATCGCCACGCCCTCGCCGATATAGGTGGACACCGACCCTTCACGCGCGAGCATGCTGTCGACGTACGCCGGCGCGGCCGCACCGACGTCGACCAGCGCCTGGCCGCACAGCCGGATCGCGGTGTCGCGGTCGGCGGCCACGGCGTCCGGGTGGATGGCGCTGAGGTCGAGCAGGCGGGTCAGTGGCTCAGACATCGAGCTCGCCGCCCTCCTTGATGAGCGTGACCAGCTGCTTCACCGCCGGATCGCCGATGAAGACCTCGAAGGGCACGACCGGGATGCCCGGTGCGGCCCGGCGGGCGCGCGCCGCCAGCTCGGCGTGGCAGACGACGACGTCCGCGTCGCCCGGGATCGAGTCCACGGGGGTGTGCTTGACCTCGACCGGGGTCTTCTTCAGCTCCTTGCGGAGCTGACCGGCCAGCATGACGCTGCTGCCCATGCCGGCGTCGCAGGCGATGACGAGCTTGCGGATGTCCTTGCCGCTGATGGTGGTCATGCTCGGGTCACTCCTTGGGGGAGACGGGCTGGGGGACGGACATCTGGTCGGGGGACCCGGTCTCGGCCGTACGGTTCTCGGCTGTACGGTCCGGGGACCCTGCCGCGGCCTTGGCCTGGGCCTCGGCCTCGGACTTGGCCTCGGACTTGGCCGGCTTGCCGAACCCGAGCAGCGCGGATCCGACGGCGAACGACACGGCCGCGGACGCGAGCACTCCGGCGTAGACCCCGAACCAGCTTCCCTTGGGGGTCTCGGCGACGTAGGCGAAGATGCTCCCCGGCGACGGCGTGGCGACGAGGCCGGCACCGGTGGCCATGAAGATCGAGATCGCGGTGGCGCCGCCGGCCATGGCGGCCAGGATCATCCGCGGCTTCATCAGGATGTAGGGGAAGTAGATCTCATGGATGCCGCCGAAGAAGTGGATGATCACTGCGGCGGGGACACTCGGGCGGAGCCGGCGGGGGCCGAAGAGCAGGTAGGCCAGCAGCACGCCCAGCCCGGGGCCGGGGTTGGACTCCAGCATGAACATGATCGACTTGCCGGCGTGCGCGGCCTGCGTGACGCCGATCGGGCCGAGCACGCCGTGGTTGATGGCGTTGTTGAGGAACAGCACCTTCGCCGGCTCGATGAGGACCGACGCGATCGGCATGATGTGGTGCGAGATCAGCCAGTCGACGCCGTGCCCGGCCGCCTCGGTGACGACCCGCACCACCGGGCCGATCGCCTTCATCCCGGCCACCGCCATCAGCAGGCCGAGGATCCCGGCGGAGAAGTTGTCCACCAGCATCTCGAAGCCGGGCCGGATCCGGTCCTCGATCAACTTGTCGAACTGCTTCATCAGATAGGCGGCGAGCGGCCCGATGATCATGGCGCCGAGGAACATCGGCACCTCGGATCCGACCACGACGCCCATCGTGGCGACCGCCCCGACGACGGCGCCGCGCTGGCCGTGCACCGCCCGGCCGCCGGTGTAGCCGATCAGTACGGGGAGGAGCATCTTGATCATCGGGTCGACCAGCTGGGCGAGCTCCTTGTTGGGCAGCCAGCCGGTCGGGATGAACAGTGCGGTGATGAGGCCCCAGGCGATGAACGCCCCGATGTTGGGCATCACCATCCCGGCGAGATGGCCGCCCATGCGCTGGACTCCGGCCTTGAACCCGCTGCCTGTGACCTTCGGTGTGTACGTAGCTGCCATGAGGGGCCTCCTGGCGACTCGGGGGGTGGGATCGGCGGGCGATGGATCAGATCAGGAGCGGGCGCCTCGGGTCCGGGTCGGCGTGGATGTGGACCTGGTCGCGGCGGAGGTCCTCGGGGCGCGGCATCCGGGTGTCCGGCATCCGTACGGCGGCGGCTCCCCAGGCCAGCCCTTCTGCGAGCGCCGAAGCCCCCCGGGCGCCCGCGGCGAGAAAGCCGGCTAGCAGCGCGTCGCCCGCACCCACCGTGTTCTTGGGCGCCGTGACGTGCGCTTCACCGGTGATGACGCCGTCCTCGTCCACGAGGACGGCGCCGGCGGCACCCAGGCTGGCCAGCACCCGCTGAGCGCCGCGGTCCCGGAGCTCCTGGGCGGCCTCGATCGCGTCCGCGACGCACTCGATCGGCCGGCCGACCGCCTCGGCCAGCTCCTCCCGGTTGGGCTTGACCAGGGTGGGGCCCGCCTCGACCGCGGCCAGCAGCGGCGGACCGCTGCTGTCGATGGCCACCCTGACTCCCGTCGCGGCGCAGGCCTTGGACAGCTCCGCGTAGAAGCCGCTCGGCACGCCCGGCGGGAGGCTGCCACAGGCGACCACCCAGCTCGCGGTCTCCGCCTCGGTGAGGACCACCTCGGCGATCCGGTCCAGCTCCGCGCGGGTCAGCTCACCGCCGGGTTCGTTCAGCTTGGTGACGACCCCGTCCGGCTCGACGATCGTCACGTTGGACCTCGTACGGTCACCGACCTCCACGGTGAGGAGCGGTATGTCCGCGGCCTCCAGCAGCCGGACCAGCTGCTCGCCGTCCGCACCACCGACGGTGATCACCGCTCGCGAGGCGATGTCACTGGCCAGGAGGGCCCGTGACACGTTGACCCCCTTGCCCCCCGGGTCGAGCCGCGCGGACCGCGCGCGGATCATCTCTCCGGGGACCAGGCGGTCCACCTCGATCGTCCGGTCCAGGCTGGGGTTCAGGGTCACCGTGAGGATCATGCGCTCACCACTCTCAGGCCGATCCGCTCGAACTCGTCCAACAGGTCGGAGTGCAGGCCGGAGTCGGTGATCAGGGTGTCGATGTCGGACACGGCGGCGAAGCGCGCGAAGTAGTCGTTGCCCACTTTGGTGTGGTCGGCCAGCACCACGGCGCGGCGGGCGGCGGCGATCATGGCTCGCTTCACCGACGCCTCGGCCGGGTCCGGGGTGGTGAAGCCGCGTTCTGCGGACAGGCCGTTGGCCCCCATGAAGGCCACGTCCACATGGATCTGGGAGAGCATCTGCAGGTTCCAGTCGTCGACCGTCGCCAGCGTGCGCGGGCGCACCCTCCCGCCGAGCATGATCACGGTGAGGTTCGGGCGCGCGGCCAGCGAGACCGCCAGTGGCGGAGCGTTGACCACGACGGTCAGCTCGCGATCCATCGGGAGCAGGTTCGCGAGCCGCTCGGTGGTGGAGCCCGCATCGATGATGATCGCGCCGTCCTCGGGGAGCTCGGCCAGCGCCGCCTTGGCGATGCGCTCCTTCTCCTGCGTCATCACCGCGTCCCGGGCGGCCAGCGCGGGTTCGAAGCCGAGCCGCTCCACCGGGATAGCTCCGCCGTGCACCCGCCGGATCACGCCGACCCGCTCGAGAGTGGTCAGATCCCGCCGGATCGTCTCGCTCGTGACGGACAGCTCTTCGGCCAGCCGGACCACATCAACGCGCCCCATCTCCCTGGCCCGGCGCAGGATCTCCTGCTGCCGCTCCTCCGCGTACAATGTTGTTTCACCGCCGATTCATATTTGTTTCCCTTTGTTTACGCCCAACTCGGGGCAAGGTCAAGAGGTCTCGGCGGACCGATCCGGTGACCGGATCGGGTTCAGGCTGCAGTACTCGCGGACACCGCAGGTGGATGGCATCCCGCTCCTGCAAAGCTCCCGTCGGCTCGTCGCCTCAGCGGCCTCGACGAGCCGAGTGGGCAGAGGCCCGCCTAGCCATTGGACAGTAACCCTGACCTGCGGGTTTGCGCCTTCACGCAAACCGTTGACCAAGGCGGTCGCTGTTGTCACGATTTGGCCGTAAAACTCCGCGGTGGTGCTAGCCGCAACCCGAGAGAGGCAAGGTCATCGATGACAGAGCATCGGACGTCAAGGCAGACCGGACTGGGGCGGGTCGCCGCCGCGCTGGCGGGCGCCTCCCTCGCACTGGTTACGGCCGTGGGTACGGCCTCGGCCGCCACGGGTTCCGGCAATGGTCACCCCGACTTCGCAGGACAGGCCAGGAGCGCCGGCCTGACCGGCTCCCAGGCCAAGGCCCTGCAGGCCCGGGTCGGCGCCTACAGGGCCACGATGGGAGGGACCCAGGAAGCCATCAACAAAATCCGCTTGGGCGACAGCGGTGTCGTGCTCCTGGCCTTGCCCGGGGAGAAGCGGGCTCGCGACCTCAATGCATCGGGTGGGGTCCAGGCCGCCAGCTACGCCTGTAACTACCACCACTTCTGCGCGTACCAGCATTCGGGCTTCACCGGGGACATCATCGATTCGACCGCCTGCGCGGACACCGCCCTGAACAACGGCTGGTCAAGTGGAGGGTCATGGATCAACAACCAGACGACCGGCACGAAGGCACGGATGAAAAACAACCAGTTCAAGGTCATCTACACCACACCGGGTGCCTACAGTTCGGATTCGAACGGTAACTGGGGTCCGGTCGCGTATATCCGTCCCTGCTAGCCCCCACGCGGTAGGCCGTACGGCGAGATCTCCCGCAGGCCGCCATCCCGTTCCACTCACCGGCTCATCGCCCAGGCCAGTGGGTCGTCGCTCGGCCGGCCGCCGAGGCGCTGCAACACCGCCCACCAGATCTCGTCCGAGCCGACCTCGACGGTGCCGTGGTCGAGCAACCGGGGCGCCGGGGTGCCGGCACGTCGCCGCAGCTCCTCGAAGCGCAGTACGGTCCCCAACCCCTCGTGCCGGCGGTGCTGGAGCTTGATGAAAGTGCGGCGCCCCGCGATCGCGGTGTCCACACCGTCCAGAGCCCTGGGATCTCCGTCGAAGAGCGGGCTCGCGAGCGTCGCCCACGTCGAGCGGGCCACAGACCTCGGCCAATGAGGCTTCCCCTCCTGAGCCGGTGAGCATTCCAGCCGCCGGGAGCCGGCTGGCGTTCAGCCGCGCGATGGCGCCGAAGTCGAACAGCTCATCCTGCCCCGGCCACAGCGGCCACGAGGCAGCATGCTCACGGAGGCCCTCCGGAGCTTTTGAAAATCATCGATGCGAGTCCCAGCAACCGTCGCTGTGGATAAAGTGCTTCGTCGCCAGCTGGTCTGAGGAGGAGATTCCGGATGAGTCAGCCCGGGTGGTATCCCGAGCCGTACGGTGGCGTCGGCCTGCGGTGGTGGGACGGGAGCACTTGGACCCAGCACGTGCAGCCACCCGCGCCCGGGCCGACCGGCGGTGCGGGCCCGTACGGACCGGTCGCGGGCGGGCCGGTCCTGGATACGAAGGTCGACGGCCGCCACGTGCGCGCCGACGCGCAAAGCGTTTCGTACCAGGGACGGACGATCGCACTCGCGGACGTGGAGTGGGTCAGGTACTTCCTGCACACCACGTCCATGCGGGGGGTCTTCGGCATCGGGCGGATGCGGATCGGCAGCAGCTGGTACTTCGAGGTGGGCCGCTACCCCGTGATGGGAGCGGAGATGGTGGCCATGGCCTTCGGGACGGCCGGCACGAAGGCGGAGCCGAAGGCCTGGTCCTTCTTGGTCGACCTCTCCCGGCGGCATCTGGAGCCCAGGCTCCTCGGAGAGCTCACGGCCCGGGTGCGCGACGGCGAGACCATCGACGTCGGAGCCGGCCTGAAACTGCACGGCGCAGGCCTCAACGGCGCCAACGTGTCACTGTCCTGGGAGCAGGTGGACGGCACCTCGACCGAAAACGGCCGGGTCTGGATCCACCAGAAGGGCATCGCCAAGCCGGTGCTGTCCATACCCCTGCAGAACCCGAACGCGGTCCTGATCCCCCAGCTCTTCGCCGCCTTCAAGCGCTGAACCGCGTATCCACAAGCCTGTGGATAACCGGCCGAGAATCATCGGGACTCACGCGGGCGTACGTGGGGTTCCGGTCATTTAGCGCAGCCCGCGCTGGACCAGGCACGGCGGGAAGCGGATTCTGCGTAGTGGGTCCGGCGCCCGGATATCCACAGGAAGGGTGCGGGCCGGCGAAGGTGTGGCGAAAGGAAGGGCAGCATCATGATCACCGCATGGGCTCCACCGCTTCCGCGCGAGCAGGAGACGGACCCGCTGGGCCTGCTGACGGCACGGTTCCGGGACGTGCCGATCTGGTTCGGCAAGGCCACGCGGCATTGGTGGGCACTGGACGGTGACCGGCTGATCGAGGCCGTCACTCCCGAGGAGCTCGAGCGCGTGCTCGCACTTCGTCATCCCTGGGAGCCGCCCACCCGTGCGTACATCCCTATGTCGCAGGCGGCCCCCATGCCGCACCGGAGCGTGGAGCGCACTA
>JAOPYH010000532.1 GCA_025964715.1 Streptosporangiaceae bacterium
GACCGACCCGTCCAAGTCCGAGGTCTACATCGTGGAGGGCGACTCCGCGGGTGGCTCGGCGAAGTCGGGGCGCGACTCGATGTTCCAGGCGATCCTGCCGATCCGAGGCAAGATCATCAACGTCGAGAAGGCCCGGATCGACCGGGTGCTCAAGAACACCGAGGTCCAGGCCATCATCACGGCGCTGGGCACCGGCATCCACGACGAGTTCGACCTGTCCAAGCTGCGGTACCACAAGGTCGTACTGATGGCCGACGCCGACGTCGACGGCCAGCACATCCGCACACTGCTGCTCACCCTGCTGTTCCGCTTCATGCGACCGCTGGTGGAACAAGGGCACGTCTTCCTCGCCCAGCCCCCGCTCTACAAGATCAAGTGGGGCGGCCGCGGATCCGAGCCGGAGTTCGCCTACACCGACCGGGAGCTCGCGGGCCTCATCGAGGCGGGCCGCACCGCGGGCAAGAAGCTGCCTAAGGAAGAGGGCGTCCAGCGCTACAAGGGCCTCGGCGAGATGAACGCCAAGGAGCTGTGGGAGACCACGATGGACCCGGCCAACCGGGTGCTGCTGCAGGTCACCCTCGACGACGCCGCCACGGCCGACGAGCTGTTCTCGATCCTCATGGGCGAGGACGTCGAGTCGCGCCGCTCGTTCATCACGCGCAACGCCAAGGACGTGCGGTTCCTGGACGTGTAGCAGTCCGCACGTCCGCCCCAACCGCACCGTGATCACGAGAAGGACCACGTGACAGACACCCTCGACCCCACGCTGCCCCCGCCCCCCAGCGGTGGCGACCGGACCGAACCGGTCGACATCCAGCAGGAGATGCAGCGCTCCTACATCGACTACGCGATGAGCGTCATCGTCGGCCGCGCGCTGCCGCTGGTCGAGGACGGGCTCAAGCCGGTGCACCGGCGCGTCCTGTACTCGATGGGCGAGAACAACTTCCGCCCCGACCGCAGCTACGTCAAGTGCGCGCGCGTGGTCGGCGAGGTGATGGGCAACTACCACCCGCACGGCGACTCGTCGATCTACGACGCGCTCGTGCGGTTGGCCCAGCCGTGGTCGATGCGCTACCCGCTCATCGACGGGCAGGGCAACTTCGGCTCTCGCGGTAACGACCCGGCCGCCGCGATGCGCTACACGGAATGCCGCCTGTCGCCGCTCGCCATGGCGATGCTGCAGGACATCGACGAGGACACCGTCGACTTCGCCGACAACTACGACGGCAAGACGCAGGAGCCAGAGGTCCTGCCGTCGCGGGTGCCGAACCTGCTGATCAACGGCAGCTCCGGTATCGCGGTCGGCATGGCCACCAACATCCCGCCGCACAACCTGCGCGAGGTCGGCGCAGGCGTCGTCTGGGCGTTGGACAACTGGCAGGCCACCGACGATGAGCTCCTCGCCGCGCTCATGGAGCGCATCAAGGGCCCGGACTTCCCCACAGCGGGCCTGATCGTCGGGCGCGACGGAATCGAGCAGGCCTACCGCACCGGCCGCGGCTCTGTGCGGATGCGCGCGGTGGTGGAGGTCGAGGAGGACGCCAAGGGGCGCACGATCCTCGTCGTCACCGAGCTGCCCTACCAGGTCAATCCGGACAACCTCATCGAGTCGATCGCGGCCCAGCACCGCGACGGCAAGATCGCCGGGATCGCCGAGATCAACGACGAGTCCTCCGACCGCGTCGGCATGCGCATCGTCATCACGCTCAAGCGTGACGCCGTGGCCAAGGTCGTGCTGAACAACCTCTACAAGCACACCCAGCTGCAGTACGGCTTCGGTGTCAACATGCTGGCGATCGTCGACGGGGTCCCGCGCACCCTGCGGCTCGACCAGGTGGTGCGCAACTACGTCCGCCACCAGATCGAGGTCATCGTCCGGCGCACCCGCTACCGCCTTCGTAAGAAGGAGGAGCGGGCCCACATCCTGCGTGGGTACGTGAAGGCTCTCGATGCGCTCGACGAGGTCATCGCGCTGATCCGGGCCTCGGACACCGTCGAGGTCGCTCGCGACGGCCTGATCCAGCTGCTGGACGTCGACGAGATCCAGGCGCAGGCCATCCTCGACATGCAGCTGCGGCGGCTTGCCGCACTCGAGCGCCAGAAGATCATTGACGAGCTCGCCGAGATCGAGCGGGAGATCGCCGATCTGCAGGACATCCTGGCCAGGCCCGAGCGGCAGCGGCAGATCGTCCGTGACGAGCTCACCGAGATCGTCGAGAAGCACGGGGACGATCGGCGCACGCGGATCGTCGCCGACGACGGTGACGTCACCAACGAGGACCTCATCGCCGTCGAGGACGTGGTCGTCACGATCACCCAGACCGGCTACGCCAAGCGCACCAAGACCGACCTCTACCGCGCGCAGAAGCGCGGTGGCAAGGGCGTGCAGGGCGCCACGTTGAAACAGGACGACATCGTCGCCCACTTCTTCGTCTGCTCCACGCACGACTGGATGCTGTTCTTCACCAACAAGGGGCGGGTGTACCGGCTCAAGGCCTACGAGCTGCCGGAAGCCAATCGGAATGCGCGCGGCCAGCACGTCGCCAACCTGCTCGCCTTCCAACCCGACGAGCACATCGCCCAGGTCATGCAGATCAGCGACTACCAGGCAGCGCCGTACCTGGTGCTCGCCACCCGCACCGGGCTGGTGAAGAAGTCGCGTCTCACCGACTTCGACTCGCCGCGGTCGGGCGGCCTGATCGGCATCAACCTCCGGGAGGACGACGAGCTGGTCGGTGCGGTGCTCTGCTCCGCCGACGACGACCTGCTGTTGGTGTCGGCAGAGGGCCAGTCCATCCGGTTCACGGCCAGTGACGAGGTGCTGCGTCCGATGGGCCGGGCCACGTCCGGTGTGCTCGGGATGCGCTTCAACTCGGGCGACAGGCTGCTGTCGCTCGGCGTCGTCCAGCACGACAAGTTCGTGTTGGTCGCCACGGCGGGCGGTTACGCGAAACGCACCCCGATCGAGGACTACCCGGTGCAGGGTCGCGGCGGGAAGGGTGTTCTGACGCTCCAGTACGACCGCCGCCGTGGCACTCTGGTTGGCGCGCTCATCGTCGGGATCGACGACGAGCTGTATGCGATCACCTCGACCGGAGGGGTGATCCGCACATCGGCCCGCGAGGTCCGTAAGGCCGGCCGTCAGACGAAGGGGGTGCGCCTCATGAATCTCGGCGAGAGCGCCACCCTGCTGGCGGTTGCCCGCAACGCCGAGGACGATGCGGACGATGCTGAGCTGACAGGCTCCAGCAGCTGACCAGCGAATAGAGCAGGCAACACTCCACCTGGCCCCGAGGAGACGTTCACCTCGTGAACGACAAGACGAGTAAACCGGACGGTCCCGACGCCCGCGGACGTGTGGTCACCGGAGAACCCACCACCGGCGCAAAGCGCGCGGGCGGTGCGGAATCCGCCGCGGAGGACGGAGCCACGAGCCCCGCCGGGGCGGAGACACCGAACGGTGCCGGCCGCCCCGTGGGGGTGCCGGCGGAGGACATCGCTGTTCCCGCCGCCTCCGGGCACGGCGAGGACGGCGGCGCCGCCGCTGCAGCGGCGGGGGACGAGGAGCCTCCGCCCTCGTCCCGTCCTGATCCGGCTGGTCCCGATGCGGTCACGACGCAGATGCGACTGCCCGTCTCCGACAACGGATCCGCTCCGCGCCCGGTCCCGGGCGCACCGGGGGACGTGCCGGTCACCGCAGTTCTGGGCACCGCCGACGCCGCACGGCCGGTCGAGGGTGCCGACGCTCGGTCCGAGGCACCACGCCCGTCGCCGGTGCCGTCGGCCAGGCGCCCCATCTCCGCCTCGACTCCCGCTCCGGGCCAGGCGGCGAGCCCGCCGCCCTGGCACCGGATGCCCGGCCAGGAAGCACAGGAGCGGCGAGAGCAGGCGAACGAGCGGCCCGCCGGCGGCCTGCTCGAGGAGGCGCCCACCACGTTCCTCGAGCCTCCCGCCCGGCCCGGCCACTCGCCGGGCGCGGAGGAGCCGACGTCGGACAGCGAGGCGTGGCCGACCGGCCGGCCGAGACGCAACCGGCCTCCGCGCCAGGCGGCGCTGCAGCTCAAACGGCTCGATCCGTGGTCGGTGCTGAAGCTCGGGCTGGTGCTCGCGGTCGTCCTGTTCTTCATCTGGATGGTGGCGATCGGGGTGCTGTACGGCGTCCTCGACGGAATGGGCGTCTGGGATCGGCTCAACGGCACCTACGCCGACCTGGTGTCGGGCGAGGCCCCGACCGGCAGCCCGCTGATCAGTGCCGGTCGCGTCTTCGGTCTGGCCGCGGTGATCGGCGCGATCAACAGCCTGCTGTTCGCCGTTGCGATCACGATCGGCGCGTTCGTCTACAACGTGTCGGCGGACCTCGTCGGAGGCATCGAGGTCACCCTGTCTGAGCGCGACTGACCCCCTTCCGGGTGCCCTCGATCGGGGGAGCCGGTGGGGGGCGGCAGGAGGCGCTGGGGTAACGTCTCCCCCGCGCCGCAAGGGCCCATAGCTCAGTTGGTTAGAGCGCGTCGCTGATAACGACGAGGTCGCTGGTTCAAATCCAGCTGGGCCCACTCCCCATCCCCGGGACAGGCAGGACGTGAATCCGTGAAGAAGATCATCGCTGTCATCGTTGCCCTCGCAGCCGGCGCGCTCGTGTTCTCGAAGGTCCGTTCCTCGCGTTCGGAGAACGACCTCTGGCACGACGCCACCAACAACTGAGCCTGGCGTACCACCGCCCCGAGCGGGCGGGTAACGTCCTCGCTCAGCATGGGGACGTAGCTCAATTGGCAGAGCACCGCCTTTGCAAGGCGGGGGTTAGGGGTTCGATTCCCCTCGTCTCCACCAGTCTGACCAGCGAAAACAGTCGATCCGCCGTCGCTAGTTTGATCAATGGCACCGGTGATGGCACCGAGTATTCTGCTCGTGTGGCGAACCTAGGCGCCAGGCAGCGTGCGCGCGGAACGATCCGTCGTCGTGGGGGCTCGTTCCAGGTCATCCTCTTCGCCGGGTACGACCCGCTGACAGGGCGAGAGCTTCGGCTGCGTGAGTCGACTACCGATGAGGCCGAGGCCAAGCGCATCCTCCGCCGGCTCACTGCCCAGGTCGACGAGCAGCGGCACGCCAAGACCAACGCCTCGTTCCGCACGGCCATGGAAGCATGGCTGCGGACGCACGAGATCGAGGAATCCACCCGGGCGAGCTACGAGCAGTACGCCCGTGTGCACCTTTACCCGGCGTTCGGGGGCGAGGCGATCGGCTAGGTGTCCACGCGCCTGCTGGAGGAGTTCTACGCCGAGCTGAGGCGCTGCAGCGTGCGCTGCGATGGGCAGCCCTACGTCGAGCACCGATCCGGCGAGCCGCACGAGTGTCGAACCGTCAGGCACCGCCGGCCACCGGGCCGTCGTCCCGCTGGCGGCTACCCGGCCCATGACTGCGCGGAGAAGGGCTGCTCGGTCGTCGAGTGCCGCACTCATGCCTGCACACCGCTGTCACCCGCCACGATCCGTCGCATCCACTTCACTGTCCGAGGCGTGCTGTGGGCCGCGGAGCGGTGGGGGTGGATCACCAGCAAACCGGCCGTGCTGGCACGCAAGCCGCGTGTCCCGACACCGCAGCCCGATCCGCCCACGGTGGCCCAGGCCTCGCGGATCATCGACGCGGCATGGGCCGAGGACGACGACTGGGGCACGCTGGTCTGGCTCGTCATGGTGACCGGGATGCGCCGAGCCGAGCTGCTGGCGCTGCGCTGGTCCGACGTCGACTTTGACGCCGGGATAGTGACGGTCCGCCGGAACTA
>JAOPYH010000399.1 GCA_025964715.1 Streptosporangiaceae bacterium
CCGACCGGGGATCCGAGGTCCGGTCGCAGGCCGCACTGCGCCTGGAGTGGTCCGACGACCAGTGGGTCGAGCTCGCCGGGGGTGGACGCTACGACGACCGCGACCGGCTGCTGGCGGTCGCGCGGACCCTGGTGGCCAAGCCGCAGCCGGTGCCGCTGCAAGTGCACGTCGCACCGGAGGGCTGGTCGGTGCAGGCGTACAAGGACGACCGCATCCTGACGCTGGTCAACGACAGCTACGAGCGGCAGTCGCTGAACGTCTTCCTCACCGAGCAGCCGATCCCCGCCGACCAGCTGCTGCACCAGCTGGAGGGCCCCCCGGTGGGGCCGGTCATCGATGTCAGGATCAACGGCAGGCCCGCGCAGTTGGTCCGGCTCGCCGCTCGTGACGTCGCGGACAACGGTTGGTACCTGCAGGCCCAGTTCGTCAGCGGCCAGGCGTTTGTCGTGCAGGCACCGGCGGCGTTCACCCAGCAGCAGGTGCTCGCGTTCGCCGCCCAGGTGACCTACACGCCGTGACGCCGTGGGACCCGACGAGGCGCCTGGGGTCCCACGGCTCGCAAGGGCCGTACAGGATGCGTTGAGGGCCCGACGGGATGGTCGGGCTCATGACGTCATGCTGTGGCTACGCCGGGGCGGGGTGGTCGGCGTCGTCGCCGTTGGAGGCGATGATCTCCGCCTGCCAGTCGCGCTCCCACTGCGCGCGCTGCTCTTCGGTGAGCATGGTGAAGCCGTGCGCCCAGTTCGTTGGCTGGTGCAGTGGGTGCTGCGCGTAGGCGCGGAGCAGCGGGTTGTCCGGGCAGTGCTTGCTCGCCGGGGCGTGCTGGTTCTCCAGCTGGCGCAGGTTGTAGGCGACGACGGCGGCGAAGACGCGCTCGACATACGTGCGCCGGTTCCAGGACAGCACCCACTCGGGGCTGCCCCAGTACTCCTCCTGGTGGTCCTTCTTGTGCGGGTGGCCTCGATGGTGACCGGCATGCCAGAGCAGAACTTCAGCTCGCTCTGCGGCGGGGGCTGCCTTCGGATACGCGACTAGGGGAGGCGGTGGCAGCGGGTTCCCCGGGATGTCCTTCCACGTCCCTGGGGACGGGGTGGTGGTTGCCACTCGGTCTGCCGATACCGGCGTGCCGAGAGGGTCCTGCTGCGTATCCGGTGCTCTGATGTCGAAAGAACGACAGATCACGGGGCTGTGTGTCGAACGAGATGACGCCGTACGAACAGCGTGCGTGGGCGGAGATCGTCGAGTGGCGTGAGAACCGGCTCACTGCCCGGACCCGACGCCTGCTGCCAGCCGCCGTGCGCGAGCGCGCGGTGAAGGTGAGGCAGAACGCGAAGGCGAAGGTCGAGGCGCTGCCGGGTGCGCACGAGTTCGAGTCAAGGTTCCTGGAGGCCCTCGGCGGCTTGGGCGACTTCGGGGCCCGGACCGCGATGGCGAGCGTGCGCGACGACGCGATCGTCGAGGCCTACCGCAAGCGCGGCCACACCGTCGATCACCTCGATGACATCCGCAAGCTGGACCTGCAGGTCATCGACCGCGTGAAGCCCAAGCTGGGCCTGGCTTACACCGCCGGTGCCACCGTGGAAGGCGCGGCTGCGGGGTTCGCAGTGTCAGGCGGTGAACTGCTCGCAACTGCCGGGGGCGTCTTCGGTGTCGGCGCCGGAGGTGCTCCGGGTGCGGCGACCGTGATCGGCGCGATGGCGGCGGATGCCGTCGCCGTGCTCCTGGGAACCAACCGTGCCGTCGCGCACATCGCCGCCTACTACGGCTACGACGTCGACAAGCCGGACGAGCGGCTGTTCGCGCTGGCCGTGGTCGGCATGGGCACGGCGACAGAAGTGGGCAAGGCTGCCGCCTACGCGGAGATCAACAAGCTCGTCCAAGCGCTGGCCCGACGGGCGGCCTGGGACCAGTTGCGGCAGAACACGGTGACCCGGGTGGTCGAGAAGGTCTTCGCCCGGCTCGGCTTCCGCCTTACCCAGCGCAAGCTCGGACAAGCTGTGCCCGTCGTCGGCGTCCTGTTCGGCGCTGGAATGAACGCCAAGCTGCTCATGGGTGTCACTGACGACGCCGAGCACGTCTACCGCGAGCGCTTCCTTCGCGAGCGGTACGGCCGCCTCCCGGCGCATGACGTGCTGCCCGCTAGTCACGAGACCATCGACGACGCCGAGGTCATCGACGTGGTGGAGGTGCTCGACGAGGAACTCGGCTTGAAAGGCGACGACTCCGTCGCCTTCGGTGTCGCAGCCGCCGGTGACGAAGCCGCCGACGAGACGCCTGGCGTGGAGCCAACCGGCACCCGAACGGGTTCGGTATGAACAAGTCGCGATCTTGATGTGACGGTCGTCCGGGGAAGATCAACTAGAACCCGTTGACCTGCGTCGACGCATTTCGGGGAAAACCCCACCAAGGGGTCCTGGCGAAAAGCCGGGACCATAGTTGGCGACTGGGGTATCCATCTAACCGGAGGAACTCCGTAGGCTCCTGGCCGTGGTCGAGCGTCCGGCGGCCGGCCTGCACTATCCGGCGGCGACCGGCGAGTTCATGGCGTGGTTCTCTACCGACGCGGACTGCCTGGACTACCTGGAGCGGCTGCGCTGGCCGTCCGGTTTTGTTTGTCCGGAGTGCGGTCAGGGCGGCTGGCGGCTCGGTGATGGCCGGTTCGAGTGCTCCGGCTGCGGGCTGCGTACCTCGGTCACCGCGGGCACGATCTTCGACCGCATCCGGACGCTGCTGACCGTCTGGTTCATCGCCTGCTGGCAGTTCGCCGCGGCCAAGGACGGCATCTCGGCGTTGAGTCTGCAGCGCTCCCTGGAGATCGGCTCCTACCAGACCGCCTGGGCGATGCTGCACCGCCTGCGCTCGGTGCTCGTGCGCCCTGGCCGGGAGCGGTTGACCGGCATGGTGGAAGTCGACGAGACCTACATCGGCGGCGAGGAGCCCGGCCTGCGCGGCGGCCGGGCCAAGGGCAAGAAGCTGCTGGTCGGCATCGCCGTGGAGCGGCACCAGCCCCGCGGGCTGGGGCGCTGCCGGATGGTCGTGCTCCCGAATGCCAAGACCGACACCCTGCGGGCGTTCCTCGCCGATCACGTCGAGGAGGGCGCGACCGTCATCACCGACGGCTGGCAGCCCTACCGAGCGGCCACCGAAGGCCGCTACGTCCACGTGCGGCAGCCCGGCGCCGGCCGGGAGGCGAACACGACCCTGCCGGGCGTGCACCGGGTCGCCTCGCTGGCCAAGCGGTGGCTGCTCGGCACCCATCAGGGTTCTGCGGACGACGCCCATCTGCCCAGCTACCTCGACGAGTTCGTCTTCCGCTTCAACCGTCGCCGCTCACGTAGCCGCGGCCTGGTCTTCTACCGCGTCCTCGAGCCCGCCGTCGCTCACGAGCCGGTGCGCTACCGCGACCTCGTGCTCAACCCGCGGACCCCGACCGGCCCACGGCAGCCCCCTGGCACGCGAGGCAAGCCGCCGACGCTGGACCGCCCGCCGGCCCGACGGCCATGGCGAGCGGCTGACCAGCCGAGCTCCGGTTACGTGGATACCCCAGGTTGGCGAAAAGGCCGGGGTCACCGCAGACAGCGGTGGCCCCGGCCTTTCCTCGTTGCGGTCCCCTCAGTCCTGCAGCCGTCGGCTGGGGTGCGGCTGCCACCTTCGGCTCGCCCTCCCGCGCCGTCGCCCCGCGGTCGACGGAAGGCGAGCAGGCACCGCGACAGCCTCGACCTTGGAGCAGGCGCAGGCGTAGGCGCGGATTCCGGCTACCACCGGCTTTCGTTGTGTGCGCCGCTGCGCACACACAGGGGTGAATGGCCGCCCGCTTCTTCCGCCTCATCGGAAGGCTGGATAGTCCGTGCGTCACGGTGCGGCATCACGGATGACCAGAGGCCACGGCGCGCCCGGAGGCAGTTGACGCGTGGTCGCCCGCGGCGCTTCGATCCTTCTCGGGACCGGGCAGTTCCCCTTCCGGATGGAGCGTCACTCACCGGCTGACCCACTGAGCCCACTCTCACAGCGCGACGGGGACCCGCTCCCCGTGGCGCGGGGTTCCCATCGCGACGCCTCATCCGAGGAGACGCAGATGTCCCCGCCAACCGACCCCATCTCTCGCACGACCATCGCTGGTGCGGTGCCCGCTCCGCGCGCCGAGGCCGACCTGACCGCGGTCCGCCCGTTCGAGGTCCACGTCCTGGAGGAGCAGCTCGCCGACCTGCGCCGCCGGCTCGCCGCGACGCGCTGGCCGTCCCGGGAGCTGGTCACCGATCGGTCGCAGGGCGTGCAGCTTGCGACGATGCAGGAGCTCACCCGCTACTGGGGGACGGATCACGACTGGCGCCGCTGCGAGGCGACACTGAATGCGCTGCCGCAGTTCATGACGAAGATCGACGGGGTTGACATCCACTTCATCCACGTGCGGTCGCCGCACTCGGACGCGCTGCCGCTGATCATGACGCACGGCTGGCCGGGCTCGGTCGTCGAGCTGCTCGACTCCATCGGCCCGCTGACGGACCCCACCGCGCACGGCGGACGCGCCGAGGACGCGTTCGACCTCGTTCTGCCGTCCCTGCCCGGCTACGGGTTCTCCGGCCAACCGACCGAGCTGGGCTGGAACGTCGGCCGCATCGGGCGGGCGTGGGCGGAACTGATGAGCCGCCTCGGTTATCCCCGCTACGTCGCCCAGGGCGGCGACGTGGGCGCCGCTGTCACCGACGCCATGGGGCGCCAGGCACCCGAGGGCCTGCTCGGTATCCACCTCAATCTGCTCGTGACGGCGCTGGCCGGCCTCCAGTTCCCGACGGACACCGACGAGGAACGCGCGGCGACCGCCGCGATCGCATCGTTCCAGGCCAGCGGCTTCGCCTACTTCCTGGAGATGGCCACGCGGCCGCAGACGATCGGCTACGCCCTGCTGGATTCGCCCGTCGCCCTGGCGGCCTGGCTGCTCGATCACGACACCGACAGCTACTACAAGATCTCGCGCGCGTTCGTCGACGGGCAGCCTGCGGGCAATCTCACCCGGGACCAGATCGTCGACAACATCACGCTGTACTGGCTGACCGGCACCGGGGCCTCGGCGGCCCGGTCGTACTGGGAGGACTTCGGAGTCGATGCGGTCCACGCCCGGGCGGGCCAGGCTCCTCCGGAGGTCGCGGTCCCGGTCGGCTTCACCACCTTCCCCGGCGAGATCTGGCGCAGCCCGCGGAGCTGGGCCGAGCAGTCCTATCCCACCCTCAGGTACTTCAACGAGGTGGACCGGGGCGGGCACTTCGCCGCCTGGGAAGAGCCGGAGCTGTTCGCGACCGAAGTGCAGGCCGCGTTCAGGCCGCTGCGCTAGCCGAAGCGACGGGGGGCTCGCCGGTGTGCGAGCCCCCTCAGCGGAACCGAGGAGCGCGTCATGGAAGCGAAGCCGTCCCTGCTCGACGCCATCCGCGAGGCGGTCCGCGGCCCGGGCTGGGCCCCCGGGCGGCGCGCCCCCGGAGGGGGGATGCCCTCCCTGGAGGGAGCCACCGGGTGGCTCAACTCGCCGCCGCTGACCACGGACGGTCTGCGCGGCCGGGTGGTCGCCGTCGACTTCTGGACCTACACCTGCATCAACTGGCTGCGCACCGTGCCCTACGTGCGCGCCTGGGACGAGGCCTACCGCGACGCCGGGCTGGTCGTGCTCGGCGTCCACACACCCGAGTTCCCGTTCGAGCAGGACGCCGACAACGTCCGACGGGCGATCCAGGACCGGCAGATCACCTATCCCGTGGCCGTCGACAACAGCTACGCGATCTGGACCGCCTTCACCAACATGTACTGGCCCGCCCTCTACGTCGTCGACGCGACGGGGAACATCCGCTTCCACCACTTCGGCGAAGGCGCCTATGAGGAGTCGGAGCGGGTCATCCGGCAGCTGCTCGCCGAAGCCGGCACCGGTGACCCGCTCCCCGAACCGGTCACCGTCGACGCTCGCGGCATCGAGGCGGCCGCCGACTGGGCCGACCTACGGTCGGCGGAGAACTATCTCGGCGCCGAGCGCACCGAGTCCTTCGCCTCTCCCGAGCGCGCGACGACCGGCGCCCCGCGTCGCTACACCGCCCCGTCCCGGTTGGCCTCCGACCAGTGGGCCCTCGCCGGGGAGTGGACGGTGCAGCCGGACGCCGTGCTGCTGCACGAAGCCGGCGGCCGGATCACCTGCCGGTTCTCCGCCCGGGACGTGCACCTGGTCATGACTCCGCCGGCAGGCGGGAACCCGGTGCTATGTGGCGTGCGCCTCGACGGTCAGGCGCCGGGCGCCGATCACGGGGACGACGTCGTCGACGACGGCACGGGCACCGTCACGGAGCCGCGGCTGTACCAACTCGTCCGCCAGCGCGGCCCGGTGACCGAGCGCACGTTCGAGATCACCTTCCTCGACCCCGGCGTGCGGGCCTTCGCCTTCACCTTCGGTTAGGCCGCCCCATGCGACCGATCCCGGCCACCACCTGCAGAGAGGACCGGACACAGTCATGACTGCAGTCGCAGAGGACACCGCCAGGGCCATCCGCCCGTTCCACGTCGACGTGCCCCACGAGGCCCTTGCGGAGATGCGCAGACGCGTAGCCGCGACGGTCTGGCCCGAGCGGGAGACGGTCGCGGATTCGTCGCAAGGCGTGCCGCTCGCGACCATGCAGGAACTCGCGCGGTACTGGGCGACCGACTACGACTGGCGCACGTGCGAGGCGAAACTGAACGCCTTGCCGCAGTTCATCACCGAGATCGACGGGCTGGACATCCATTTCATCCACGTCCGGTCGCGGCACGACGACGCGCTGCCGCTCGTCGTCAACCACGGATGGCCCGGCTCGGTCGTGGAGCAGCTCAAGATCATCGATCCCCTCGTGAATCCCACCGCGCACGGGGCCAGCGAATCGGACGCCTTCCATGTGGTGATCCCGTCGATGCCGGGCTACGGGTTCTCGGGCAAGCCGACGACCCCCGGATGGGGTCCCGAGCGCATGGCCCGGGCCTGGGCGGCACTGATGCAGCGCCTGGGCTACATCCGCTACGCCGCCCAGGGCGGTGACTGGGGAGCGTTCGTCGTCGACCAGATGGGATTGCAGGCACCGGCAGGCCTGCTGGCCATCCACACCAACTATCCCGGCAGCGTGCCGGCCGACGTCTACCAGCGTCTCCTGGCGGGTGACCCGCCGCCGTCCGACCTGTCGGCCGAGGAACGACGCGCCTACGAGCAGCTGGACATCACCTTCAAGGAGCGAGTCGCCTACGCCAAGTACATGGCGGCTCGCCCGCAGACTCTGTACGGCATCGCGGACTCACCCGTCGGCCTGGCCGCCTGGCTGCTCGACCACGACGACGCCGGCGGCCAGCCGGCCGCCGCGCTCGTCGCAGGCCTGAACCGGGCCGCGAGCGACACAGGGGAACTGACGCGGGACGACATCCTCGACAACATCACGCTCTTCTGGCTGACGGGCACCGGGGTCTCCGCGTCGCGCCTGTACTGGGAGTACAAGGGTGGCTTCTGGGACGCCAAGGGCGTCCGCATGCCGGTGGCCGTCAGCGTCTTCCCCGGCGAGGCATATCAGGCCCCGCGAAGTTGGGTGGAGCGGGCCTATCCCCAGCTGATCCACTACAACCGGCTCGACAGGGGCGGTCACTTCGCGGCATGGGAACAGCCGCAGCTGTTCTCGGAGGAAGTCCGCGCGGGCTTCAGGTCTCTGCGCACACCCAAGGTCCCCGAACCGCGTCGCTGATTCCTCGCGACGCTTTCCCGGGGAGGACGGCTATCAGACCGAGCGAAGCTACTCGATCTCCTCGGCGCCGGACGGCACGTGGATCGCCCTGACCGCGGTGCGCGTCGAGGACGGCGAGGTCTCGCCGTACTTGACCGGGGAGCTCCGTCCGGCGACCAGATCGAGTTGCGGGGGCCGGTCGGGAGCTACTTGGTCTGGGAGCCCGAGCACGGTGGACCGCTGCTCCTCGTGGCCGGCGGCTCGGGTCTCGCGCCGCTGATGGAAATGATCCGGCTGCGCGCCGCGGTCGGCAGTGACGCGGAGATCCGGCTGCTCGTCTCGTCGCGCAGCCGGGAGGACGTGATCTATCGCGCCGAGCTCGAGCGGTTCGCCGGTGACGGGCTGACCGTGGTGCACACCCTGACCGTGTCCCGGCCGCCCGGGTGGACCGGCTACGCGCGCCGGGTCGACGCCGACATGCTGCGGGAGATCGGCCCAGCCCGGCCGCGCAGCCGCACGCCTTCGTCTGCGGTCCCACGCCCTTCGTCGAGGCGGTGGCCGAGGCCCTGGTGGCTCTCGTCCGGGGCGACGCGCGCATGTGGGTGGGCTTTCCCAGGGATCCGGACGCTGCAGATCTCCATAGACGCGTCCTGAGCCCCCGCCGTGCATCCGGACGGCTCCCGTGGTGAAACGGCTGCAGGTACTCAGGGACCAAGCAAGCCGTAGCTGCGTGTGCAAACTCGCGGCTCTTCGTGTGCAAAGCAGGCTGGGCGCTGTCTCACTGCCCGCTCACCTGCACGTTCGCATGTCGCCAGGATCCCACCAACCCCGCGTTTTGACCGACATCCCGGTTTCGTTTCACCGAAATCCGACTTCGGGGCAAGAACGCAGCTCAGTCACGTGGGGCCCGGTCGGACGACCGGGTCCCACGTGCGTCTGCGCTGCTGGCGGCCCTGCTGCCCCCTGGCAGCCCTTCCGGGGTAGTCGTCCGGCCGGACGGCGCCGGTCATGCCGTTGTGGAGCCGGTGTAGTACCCCGCCTCCAGGTCCTCGATCAGCCCGGGATGGGTCGGCGTCCAGCCCAGGAGTTGCTGCGTCAGAGTGCTCGACGCTGGCACGTCGAGGGCAAAGAACGCGCCGATCCAGCCGAAGTGCTCGGCGGCCTGTTCGGGCGGGACGGACACGACCGGGACATTCAGGTGTCTGCCGATCACCTCGGCGATGTCGCGCGTCCGGATGCCCTCCTCGCCGACTCCGTGCACGACTGAGCCGGCCGGCGCCTTCTCCAGCGCCAGGCGCACCATGCGCGCGGCGTCGAGACGATGCACCGCTGGCCAGCGGTTGGAGCCGTCCCCCACGTAGCCGGCCGCGCCCTTTTGGCGCGCGATCTGCACGAGAGTCGCGACGAAGCCGTGGTCGCCCTTCCCGTGCACGGTCGGGGCGAAGCGCAGGGCCACAGGGCGTACGCCTCGCTGGGCGTACTCCAGGGCGAGTTGCTCGCTCCCGCCGCGGGGTGAGTCGGGCCCGCTCATCCGGGAGGCGTCGCGCTCGGTCGCGACACGCCCCGGAGCGAGCAGGGCTACCCCGGAGGCGAACAGGAGCGGCCGATCGGAGCCCGTCAGCGTGTCGCCGAGCGTCTCGACAGCCGCGCGCTCGGCGCGGCCGGCTCCGGCGTAGTCGGAGAAGTCGTGCTTGAAGGCCAGGTGGATGACGGCATCGGAATCGTCCGCGCCGGTGCGCAGTACCTCGAGGTCGTCGAGGCTGCCGCGCCGTACCTCGACGCCCGCGGCGGTGAGTGCGGCGGCGGCATCGTCGGAGCGTGCGGTTCCGACGACGCGATGGCCGGCGGAGAGGAGCTCTGGAACCACGGCGGAGCCGATCCATCCGGTCGCGCCCGTGACGAACACCTGCATGGGGAGCCTCTTTCTCGCCCGGCCCCGCAGGCCGGGCCCACGATGTCAGACAGTGACATCACTCTACCGGGTCATGCCAGTTTCTGCCATCGCTTCACTACACTTGCGGACGTGGGTCGCTGGGAGCCGGACGCGCGCGGTCGCCTGACGCGGGCCGCGCTGGAGCTGTTCGCCGAACGCGGCTTCGACCGGACGACGGTCGCCGACATCGCCGAGCGGGCAGGCGTCACCGAGCGCACGTTCTTCCGCTACTTCGCCGACAAGCGGGAGGTGCTGTTCGACGGCGCACATGCGCTGCAGGGGGTCGTGGTCGACGCCATCACCTCGGCCCCTGCCGCGGAGGCGGCCATCGACGCGGTGGCCGCGGCGTTCACCGCGGCCGCCTCCCTGTTGGAGGAGCGCCGCGACTTCGCAAGGCAGCGCGCGGCCGCGATCGCGGCGAACCCGAGCCTGCAGGAGCGCGAACTGCTCAAGCTCGCTGCCCTCGGCGCTGCGGCGGCCGACGCGCTTCGCCGCCGTGGCGTTCGGGATCCGGTAGCCGGCCTTGCGGCGGAGACCGGTGTCACGGTCTTCAGGATCGGGTTCGAGAGGTGGATCGGGGACGCGTCATCCGGAGACCTCGCACAATGCATCGGCGAAGCGCTGAAGGACCTCAAGGCCCTGACCGCCGGTCGCTGACCGGTCGACGGACCGGCCCTGAACACCATCAAGCGCAGGTCGCTGCCCGCGAGCGCCCGGACGTCGCAGTCCCGCCTCGGCGTGCCCACCCATGGGGGGTCGATGGTCGTGCGCACGGCGTCGTGGCGGCCCCCCGCGCCGGCATCCCACAGCTCGGCGAACCGGTCGCTGCCGACGCGCAGGCCGGTGACGAGGCGGGTCGACCCCGAGTCGGCCGGGTAGTGACCGGCTGCCGTTTTCGGGGATCGCCGGCTTGGCAGCGTGGTGCCGATGTGCCCCTCGGCGAGGGCGTTGACGGCCCGGAGGCCCTTGTCAGACCTGGTGGTCTCGCTTCCCGGTGAGGTACGCCTCGACGGCCGCGGGAGTCACACCGAGACCGGCCAGTACGCCCGTCCGGTCCTCGACGGCCAGGATCGCCAGCAGGATGTGTTCGCTGCCGATGGTTTCCGACCCCAGGCGCTGAGCCTCCGCGAAGGTGCGCTCGAGTGCGGCGCGGGCGTGGGCGTCGAACGGGATGAGGTCGGGCACGGTCGTCGCGGCGCGCGGCAGCGTGGCCGCTGCCGTCCGCCTGACGTGGTCCAGCGAGGCCCCCTGCGCCGTGACGGCGCCAGCCGCCGCGCCGTCCTGGGCAGCGACGAGCGCGATCACCAGGTGACCGACGCTGATGGTGTCGTTCCCGGCCTCACGGGCTTGCTCTTGCGCAGTGACCACGACAGTTCGGGCCTCCTCCGTGAACCGGCTGAACCCCTGGCTCGGGTTCAGGGGCGTAGCGGGGGATCCGACGCGAGCGACGAAGCGCTTCTGTGCGGCCTGCTTGGTCACCCCCATGCTCTGCCCGATGTCGGTCCAGGAGTTCCCGGCCCGGCGAGCCTGGTCCACGAAGTGGCCGATGAGGGAATCGGCGACCTCGCCGAGATGCTCTGCCAGGACGACCGCATTGGTCAGTCGGTCCAGGGGCTCGGCGTGCGCGTTGGCGATCGCGCCGATGAGGTCGTCCAACCTGACCGCGGGCCTCGAAGATGTCGTCATTCCGTCAACCGTAGGTTGACGGGACCAGCGCCGTCAACCGTAGGTTGACGGCGCGCGCACGCTTTCGAAGGACGCCGTCGACGGCGGAGCGCACCGCAGAGCCGATCGCTGCGATGATCACGGCAACCGGTGTGCCCGGCGTAGTCTCGCCCCACCTCAAAGAGGTGGGGTGCCCTTCGACCACCTCGGAGGCATGGTGGGCGACACGGCGTCAGTCAGCCTCGG
>JAOPYH010000433.1 GCA_025964715.1 Streptosporangiaceae bacterium
CCCGGCCCACTCCCGGGCGTCGGCGTCGGCTCCCGCCGCCCGGGAGTGCTCTCCCGCCGCCCGGGCGGCGTCTCCCGCCGCCCGGGCGTCGGCGGCCTTCTTCTCGCACGCCGCCCACACCACCGACACCGACTTGGGAGGGGAGAACGTCAGGTCGTCGAAGGGCACCCCCGCCGGGCGGGTCGCCGCCACCGCTTGGGTCCGCAGCTCGACCCGTTCCTCCGGCCCGGCCTCCGGGTGCTGCTCCAGCAGCGCCTTGTAGGCGTCCTCGACCTTCTCCGACCGCTTCGGCTGAGGCACCAAGGTGCGGGCCTCACCCCAGGTCGAGATGTCGCCCGACGCCGGGTCACGCGGGTCGAGCTTGTACTCCAACAGCCCCTGGAATGTGGTGCCGTCCACGGTGCCGGTCAGCCCGAGGGACTCGGCGCCGGCGCCGAACCACAGACCCGGCGGCTCGCCCTCGTCCACCGCTCCGGTGTAGTAGGCCGACGCGGCCGGGTTGTCCGCCGCGTCCAGGGCCGGGCCGACTTCCCTGAGCAGGTAGTCGGTGCCGTACCCCTTACCCATCGTCATCACCATGTTGATCTTGCCTTTCGTTCTCCGCTGCCGAGCCCGAAGGGCGAGGCAGGGCACCGTGAGATCAGTGATGTATAGGTGTGAAGTCCTCGGTGATCTTGAAATCTGTAGAACTGAAGACCTATTAAATGATCTTGAGGGGAGCTGCTTGGTGTTGAAGGGGAGAGCGGTGCGGAGCTAAGGAGCTCACTGCGGGTGATCATTGGAAATGGCGCTTGGTCGGGCGGGCGTCCTGGACGATCTGATCGGCCGCTAGCTGAGGCTGGGTCGGCGCGAGCGGCCACGCGTGGCGCTGATCCGAGGCCCAGGCCGTGGTGACGTGAGCGACCGTGTCGGCGCCCGGAACAACGGGGTGGGCGTGATCAGCGACGTCGGCGTGCTTGGCCAGCCGGCACCGCTGGAACGCCGACCCGGAGTCCGCTAGGCGCTTCGCTACCGCCGGGCGCTGCCGGTCGTGCCAGTCACCGGCCTTCTGCGACGTCGGCTCCTCGCAGGCGTAGGCGTCGTGCCACGCACGGCACAACCACCACAGCTCCTCGACGGCCGCCGGGTGCCACGCCCAGCACGTCGGCAGGGCCGCGTCCGGGTACCGCAGGTACACCTCCGCCAGCCACGGCACCAGCACAGCCATGATCGCCTGCGCCTCGTAGAACGACGCCACCGCCAGCCACGACGGCCCCGGCCCCGGCGCCGCGCCGACCTCCGGGCCAGCCGAGGTCTCTCCCGCGCCGGGAGGGGGAGGGACCGACGACGGTAGCCCCTCGGGGGTGGTCGGCGTACCCGGTGTGACCTGCGCATTCGCGGGTGAGGGGACAACGCCCCCGGACACCAGCGCGTCGTACACCGCACCGAACTTCTTCGCCAGCGACTCCACCCCTGCGTTGGCCGCGTTGGCTGCCTCCCGAGCCTCCCGGTTCTGCACCCCGAGCCGATCGAGCGTGCGCCCGATCCCTCCGACCCGGTCCGACAGCTGTTCCAACGTCGGGATCTTCTTGACCGCCATGACCGTTGCCCCCTCCCGTGTCTTCTCCCGCTCATCCGCACCGACTCGGGGGTCTCCCGCTGGGCGGGAGACCCCGGGAGACCGGCGGGAGAGTTGCTCCCGCCGGTCTCCCGGGGGTTGCTAGCCCGCCCCGTCGTCGCCCCCGTTCCGGGTCATGACTGATCTCCGGACGCCGAGCGGACGACCTGCTCGGCGGCATCGACCACGGCCTGCTCGGCGTCCCGGGCCGCCCGCCACGCGGTGGTGGTCTGCGTCCACGCGCTCTCAGACATGGTCGGGTCCTGGGTCATGGCCCGGGCCTGGGCCAGAACCGCCCGCACGTCACGGCGCTTCCACGCCCGCTCGGGCTTGCCGATCACCGGTCCCATATGACGGCGCAGGATGATCGCGTGGTGCTCGGGCAGTGACCGCAGCTGGGCCGGGGCGAACGTCGGTACCTGCCGGCTCGCGGTACCACTGACCCGACCGTCCGGGCCGCGCTGCTCGTAGGTCTCCTCCCGGTCCCCGAGCACCGTGGACCAGTACAGGAGGTCATCCCGGTCGGTCGTGCCGCCGTAGAGCATCACCGCGCCGGCGTTGTTGATGATCTCCGCGCTGCCCGCCGCACCCCACTTGGACAACATCTGCGCGCGGGACTGGAACGCCGAAATGATCGTGATCCCATTACCGCCCATGTCGGCGGTCCACTGGGCCAGCGGCACCGGACAGATCAGTGCGGCCTCGTCCAGCGCCAGGGTCAACGTGGGGTCCAGTCGCCCGCCCGGCATCATCGCCGCGATCCGCCGTGCTTCCCGAGCGACGTGCCCAGTCAGTGCCGCGACCAGCGACGCGGAATGAGTGGTCTGGGCCCCCAACAGGTAGATGGTCGTCCGGGCCCGCAGCAGCTCGGCCACATCAAGTGGTCCCGTCGCGGCTGCGGCATCCCGAGCTGCCGGGTTGGTCAGCCACGCCAACGCCGGGCGCATCGACGCGGTGATCGATGACCGGGTCCGACTGTTGGTTTTCAGGAAACCGAGGACCAGGTCGCAGAGCACCTCGTCGCCCTTGCCAAGCTTCTCGACGATCTCGGCTTTGATGTTGTCGTCATCGAGCGAGCCCACCCAGCGGGCGATAGCGGCCATGCCCAGCCCACCCCGCGCGGCCGCGTAGAGCAGCCCCGAGAGGGCATGGCGGGCCTGGCCGGCCCAGTTGTCCCGCTCCGTGTCACCGGACCCCATCGGGATCATGTCCTCGGCCCGCTCTGCCGCGGTGACCGGATCAGTGCACCCCTGGAGCGGGTCGAAACGGATGTTCGTTGCTCGCCCGCCCATCCCGGTCGGATTGAAAACGTGCACCGGGCCGCGCCGGGCGCGGAGGTCGCCGGTCAGTTTCAGCAGGTCGGTCCGGGTACTGGTGACCAATACCGCGCCCGGGGCATCGATGATCCGGCCCGCCAGCCACGCCGTCTTGCCGGTCCGGGGACCACCGAACACGAGTACAACGTCCTCAACGGAACACCACACCCTGGTCCACCCCGCTTGCAGCAGCGGCACGGCGAACTCGGTTGCCGGCACCCCTAGCCGCTCCCACCAGCTGATCGATCGCAATGACGGACGGACGATCTTCGCGCGGCGCCGCATCGCCCACGCCGACCCGAACCACAGCAGCTGCCAGGTAGAGGCCACCCCCTGGCGCCGGCGGTGCCGGCTCGACCACCGCCGCACCGTGGTCTTGCTGTGACGCCAGTGGTGCACCAGCAAGAACACTGAGATGGGTGCCATCAGCGCTGAACACGCGACGAGGGGCCACAGCCCGGACGAGTCGATGGCCGTGGCCACCTCGCTGGCGCCGGGGACATCGAGCAACGCCCCGAGCCCACCCAGACCGGCCGCTACGGGGTACGCGCGCTTGCGCCACGCGATCACGGCGAAGCCGACCAGGATGAGAGAGATCAGGAAAACCTGAAACATGATCAGCTCCTTGCGTAGGTGGCGTCGGTGTCGGGCTGGACGTCGGATTCGGTGATCTCGGCGAGCAGTCGTCGGGCGGTCCAATCACTGACTCCGAGTCCCTCGGCGAGTCGACGTCGCCCGATCGAGCCGCCGGACTCGGCGAGGAACCGTCGTCCTCGAGCGAGCAGATTCGCGTCGTAGGCGTCCGCCTCGGCCTGCAACGCCGCCATCTCCGCCGCAGAGACCTCCGGGTCGTCGGTGAGCTCGTCCACGACTGCCCTGTCCTCGACGGCCGGGTGATCGGGAGCCTCGAAGGAGCCCTCATTCGCCGACGGGCGGGCCAACAGCGCGACCTGGTGGGCAACCGCGACCAACGCGGTCGGAGGGATCGCGGCGAGTACCGCGACCAGCCACCAGGGCGGTGTTGCGTGGTGGGCGACCAGGCCGTGTTGCAGCACGTTCGCCGCGATCGTGGTCACCGCGGCGGCCAGAGCGAGGGTGCTGGCGTAGCGGACCGCACCCGGGTTGGCCCCGCCACCGAGCCAGATCCGCGACCCGACGACCGCGGTTGCGTCGATGACCACCGGGAGCAGCCAGGCGAGACCGGGCGGGTAACCGGAGCTAAGTGCCAGGTCCCGGACGGTGGCGAAGGACAGCACGGCTGCGGCCCCAGCCACCACAGCCAGCCCCGCCCAGGTCACCGCCCCAGACCGGGCGGACCCACCGCCGGTCATCGCCCGCTCCGGGGCACCGCACGCCGGACCAGGGCGTCCCGCTCAGACGTGGACAGCCCACCCCAGACGCCGGCGGCCATTCCGGCGCCGAGGGCGTAGTCCAGGCACTGTTGGCGAACCTCGCAGCCCGCACACACTGCCTTCGCCGCCCGGGCGGCGTCCCCGTCTTCGTCGAGGGGAAAGAACAGCTCCGGGTCAACGGAGGCGCAGGATGCCGTCCCTGACCAGCGCGGCGGCGCGGTAGGAGCGCAGTCAGAGACGGGAACCGGCAAGACGATTTCAGGCAGCATGACGGGACTCCTCACGGCGATCGGTGATCTCGGGAAACGCGCAGGCGGTGCACACGCCCTGGACCTGGGAGGAGACCCGCTTGATCACAAGGTCGACCCGGTCCCACAACAGCGCCCGGGTCTCGACCCGGCCGCCCTGATCAAAAGATTTCGTAAGAGATCTGCTTACGGAGATGTTAGCAGATCTCTGCGCGTAGGCGAACTCGTTATCTGGTGCGCCGGCGGTGGAGCACGATCCGCGGCGATGTGGGCGGCTCACCTGCGGCACCCCCCGCAGTGACTGCCCGCGCACGATGCGCCGCCCGCACCCAGCAGCAGGACCAGCGCCAGGGCCACGACGCCGATGACTAACAGGTGCGCCTGGACCCAAACCACGGCGGCGGCCACAGCCGCGACCACGGCGAGTACCGCAAGGAGCACCAGCCACACCAGCGCAGCCGCCGCCGCGACACCGACCAGTACCGCCGACACGACCAGCCACGGCCGCAGCTGCCGCCACCGGCCAGCAGGTGTCGGATCAACTAGATCCGCGGTGACCCGCACCAAGCCTCCGGGCAGCTCCTCACTGCGGTCCAGGCTCACAAGCCGTCCGTCCGCCCGTGCCCGCGCCATCGCGGCCCGGACCTGATCGGGATCACCGACCACCGAGTGAGACCGAACCGGAGCACCCGAGACAGCGCCGGAGACAGACGGCCCGGGAGAGGTGACCAGACGCGGCCGGGGGCTCATCGGGAATCACCGCTGTGACCAGCATTGGCGACCTGACCACCAACAGTCGACACCCCGTGCACCACCGTGCCCAACGCACCAGGCACACCCGACCCAAGCGGAGCCGTGCAGAACAACACCACCGCCGTGACCCCGAAAAAGAGCGCGGGAACCGCGGCCCGGTACCTGACACACAGCCACGCACCCACGCCGCCGAAGATGATCAAACCTGCGGTGATATCCATGACGATCCTTCCGAGGCGAACTGGGGTTTGGATTGCTTGTTTGTGCTGGTTAAGAGCCTGCTTCTGATCAGGACGACCAGGCCACGACCACAACGCGACCTCTGCGCGACCTTCCAGCGACTACTGGGCCGCTGTGGAGCCAGAGTCATTTCTGAGTGCTCAGGGCCACCGCGCTGGCCGCCGGGAGGGAGGGCTCCAACGTGAGCTACGGAAGCCCTGAGCCAAATTAGTATTACGTCTGAGATGGAATATTCGCAAGCGGTATTCCAACTGAGATTGACTGCACTTGGGTGGTCGGCCACACTGCTCATGGCATCCGCCACGGGAGGGAGACCCGGTGACCAAGGTGTTGCGGGACGCGTCATGCCCAGTGGGCAAGCAGTGCCCACAGATCAAGAAGGCGGAGGGGGGTTACGAGATCGTGGGAACGAACGTGCCCGACCCGGAGCTGCCCACCCACGAGCGGCGGGTTCTCGTGCCCGAGACGATGCTTCCCGAGCTCGGCAAGCTGGACATCGTTGATTTCGAGGCCTGGCTCGACGAACGACGCACTGCACCGGGCGACATGCTGCGAGTGCAGACGCGTGATGCCTACGCCGTGCCGTCCGACGACGCGGACTTCGCCGGCTATCTCCATGACGCTCCGGCGCCGACCAGCGAGTACCGCGAGCCGTTCTTTCAGGAACTGCGCGACGAAGTGGCCGCCGGGAAGATGTGGCGCAACCTCGTGGTGATCAACGGGGCGCCGACTGACTACCAGCGCTACGCCAACGAGTGGGTCTACACCTATGCCTCAAAGGCCGGCCAGGTCATCCGCATTCTCGACTTGTCCGAGCACCCGGCTGCCGGCGTACTCCTGCGAACTGGGGACTTCTGGGTGATCGAGCACCAGCATGTCGCTCTCGTTCGTTACGACGAGGACGGCCAGCACCGGGGCGAGGTTGCTGTCGAGGACACCTCGGCCACCGGCTACATCGCCGCCGCTGAGCTGGCCTGGCAACTGGGCACACCGTTCATGGAGTGGTTCGCGGCGTACCCGCAGTACCACCGCCGCCACCTGGCGGCCTGACTGCACGAGGGATCTATGCCTGACGGGAGCACCGGTAGCGACGCACTGTCGCGCACGCTGCGAGAGTTACGCGACGCCGCTGGGCTCCGGCAGGTCGACGCCGCCACGCAGGCCGGCATCAGCCAATCGCTCATCGCCAAGTTCGAAAACGGCCGTCAAGTACCCAGGCCAGACCAGGTCGAGAAGCTCTGCGCCACCTATTCCGCGCCTACTGACGCCCGGCAGAGACTCGTGGAGATGGCCAGCGACATGCGGGCCGGGAACCAACGTGTTGTCCTGCGGCGCGACGCGGAGCCGGCTCAGAAGCGCATCGGACGGATCCAAGAGGTCTCGACCGTTCAACGGACCTTCACCCCGAGTGGCCTGCCCGGACTACTGCAGACTGCCGACTACTGCCGGGCGCTGTTCCACGCCGACGTCGATCTGGATTCCGCTGCCGCCGATGCTGGAGTGGCGGCTCGCCTACAGAACCAGGCCATCCTGGATACCGATCGAGAATTCCGCTTCCTGCTCCCAGAAGGTTCCTTGGGGTGGGCCCTCATTGCCGGTGAAGCGATGGCTGAACAGATGGAGCACCTGGCGGCCGCCGCCAGACGCGCCAACGTCCGGCTAGGGATCATCCCGTGGGGGCGGCCAGTCCCTGAGTTGCCACTTAACTCGTGGACTGAATTCGACGATCGGCTGGTCATCGCGGGTACCACCACGCGAGTCGCGTATCTGACCGTTCGACCTGATCTAGACGCCTATCGCCGTCTGTTCGAGCACCTCGACTCCTTCGCGGTCTTCGGAGAGGACGCCCAGGCCATCCTGCGCGACGCCGCTGAGCGCTACCGGAGCCTGTAGTCCCGAATAGGCCGGATCTACGGAAAAGGCCACGCGGCGACATCGCCGCGACGTAGCGTCGCCACGACCCAACTGGAGAGGAGGGGGCTTCTGTGTCGGATCGTCAGCCACCGCGCACGCTGTTGGAGCTGTTAGTTCGGCATCGCGAGGCCACCTACGAAGAGTAAGTGCAGGCGTTCGAACGGCTAGCCCGCGACCTTCACGAGCCGGCGACCCAGACCCGGAGCCGGCGCGCTCGGCTCGATCCTGCGCCAACTGCACGAGCTACCAGCACCACCCCTCGAGCTGCCGCGCTACCAGCCCCTAACCCGACTGGGCGCCGTCCTGGCGGGTCGTATCCGCCTGGCCGAGGCAGACCACGTTTGGCTTGATCACCGCCGGCGGGAGCTACTCGCCCAGTAGGGGTGCCGTTAAGGAACGTGTCACCAGGGGCGAAGTAGCCGCAGCGTCAGGTTGAGGCGTGCCCGTCCGGTTTGGTGAGGTGGCGGTAGATGGTGGGTCGGGTGACACGTTCCTTAACGACACCCCCAGTACGCCCAGCTCGACTCCACCCTCGGCGAGGGCTTCATTCACGGCGACGCCTACCCCGGGAACACCCTCTGGGACAGGGACCGGGTGATCCTCGGAGACTGGGACGAAGTCGCCACCGGACCCCGCGAACTTGACCTGATCAACACTCATCACGGCGCCCGGATGGGCCGAAGCGAAGCTGAGCGAGTCGCCTTCACGACCGCCTACGGCTGGGACGTCACCGCGTGGGACGGCTATTCGACCCTGCCTGCCATGCGCGACGTGCACACCCTCGCCGCGTTCATCGAACGCGCCGCCGCAGGCGACCAGGCCGCCGCCAACGAGGTCGAGCATCGCATCGCCACGCTCCGCGCCGGCGACACCGACGCGCGGTGGCACAGCGCGTAAGCATGGCCTGCCCATCCGGTAGTGCAGGTTGAGTCACCCGTCACGCCCTGTCCTCATCGGTGTACGTGTCGCTACGGTTCCGCGGCATGCGAGTACCCCGATGATTCCGTGGGAGCTGGCCCTGTGGGGTGCGGCCGGCGGTCTCATGGTGGAAGCGATCGAGTTTTCCCGCGCCATCAAACAGACTGGCTCCTTTCCCTGGAAAACGCCCGGGGAGCCCGGGCCGCTGCCGCTTCTGGTTTCGGTAGTGATCCGCATCGGAGTCGGATTCGGCTTAACGTGGGCAGCGGCGGCGAACAGCCAGGTCACGGGCGCCTTCGGCGCAATAGCTGTAGGAGTCGCAGCGCCGCTGCTCATCGAGCAGATGGCAAAGAACGTGCCCATCGAACGGGCGCAGCCGAGCAAGGAACTCCAGGCCGAGGGCAAAGGAGTCGAGTGATGCGAGCTGATGGCTTCACCAGCCAGGTGCTCCAAGCCCTCGCCCGGCAAACCCCCGCCTTTCGAGGCCAACCCCGCAGCGCCGGGAGCTTCGGTCGCGACCTCATCAACGCGCTCGGCAGGCGCGGGCCGGCGTTCCGTGCCCAAGGCGCCGAGGCAGCGGCGCGGCTGCCAGAGAGCGACGTCCGCATGTCCAAATTCGGCGAGTCGGCGATGAGACGCATGACTGTCGTGGACGCCGTTCGTTCTGGGAAAACGCTCGCCGGCGTCGACCTCACCAACGCCTTCCTCAGCGAGGCGAACCTGAGTAACGCCTTCCTCCCGAGTGCGAACCTGACTAATGCCTATCTCGGCAGGGCGAACCTGACCCACGCCAACCTCAGCGGGGCGAACCTCACCGGGGCGAACCTCACCAACGTCGACCTCACCAGCGCCGACCTCACCAACGCCGACCTCATCAACGCCGACCTCAGCGGGGCGAACCTCACCGGGGCGAAGCTCACCGGGGCCAACCTCACCAGCGCCGACCTCACCAACGCCGACCTCAGCGGGACCGACCTCACCGGGACCGACCTCACCGGGGTCGACCTCACCAACGCCGACCTCACCTGGGCGAACCTCACCGGCGCCCACCTCGCACGCGATGCGGACACCGAGAGTTTCGACAGCGCTCCCATCCGCTCTGTCCGCCTCTACGGCGCCAAGCTTGGACGCGCCAAGCTCGCCCTCGCCCAGCTCACCAGGGCCGACCTCACCGAGGCCGACCTCACCGAGGCCGACCTCCGCGGCGCTGACCTCCGCGGCGCCAGCTTGGCCCGCGCCAACCTTGCCGGCGCCGTGCTCACCCGCACCGACCTCACCAACGCCGACCTCACCGGCGCTGACCTCCGCGGCGCTAACCTCGACGGCGCCATGCTCTCCGACGCCAACCTCACTGACGCCAACCTCGGCGGCGCTGACCTCCGCGGCGCCAGCTTGGCCCGCGCCAACCTTGCCGGCGCCGTGCTCACCCGCGCCGATCTCAGCGGCGCCAACCTCATCAACGCCAACCTCATCAACGCCAACCTCGACGGCGCCATGCTCTCCGACGCCAACCTCACTGACGCCAACCTCGGCGGCGCTCATTGGACCGAGAACACCATGTGGCCGAACCGCACCTATGCAGCTGAGATTCGGGAAGCTTCGGTTGAGCAGCCTGGCGGATCCTTCCGTGTGAGCCCGAGGGGCGAAACGTCGACGGCATTCTCGGTCCGCACATGACTGCTGAGTGACGAGCGGTCGGTGCGAGGCATTCATCGAACGCGACGCCGCCGGCGACCAGGCTGCCGCCAACTAGGTCGAGCACCGCATCGCCACGCTCCGCGGCGGAGATACCGGCGCCCGCTAGCACAGCGCGTAGTCGCCAGCCACGACCGAGCGCATTTTCTGAAAATGAAATAACGCGGCGTGTCGGGCAGGACGCTCTCGGTGGTAGCCGGTAGGAATCACGCATGACGACTTCAGGGACGGCACCACGGAGGCGTGGCCGGCCATCGAAGGGCGATCGGATCGGTACACACGTCTCTCTGCCCGCCGATTTCCGTGCGGACATCGAAGCGCTGGCCGAACACGACGGATTGCCCATGGGCGCGGTCATCACGCGATTCGTGGCTGCGGCGCTCGGCAAGCCTGCCCCTGATTACTGCAGGCCGAAGGCCACTGATCAGGAGGAGCTGCCACTGCACAGGGCTTCCTAGAACGACGAAGGCGGCCCCCGTAGGGACCGCCTCGTCAAGTCGCTCCGACCCGAGTTAGCAGCTCGTGTCGGTGCTAGTGCCCCGGTTACCAGCCGGGGCGATGTCCCATCCCATCCCATGAGAGGGGCCGCTTTCGCGTGCCCACAATAACCCCTGAGTCCTGTCTGCCGCGACACCGACGCGGTGAATCTGGTCCGGATCCCGTCCAGGCGTGGTGTGCGGTGTGCTACGCCAGCGGCGACTACACCCTGGCCAGCGCTTCGGACCCTGGTCTGTGCGCGTTCCACGCCCGCTACGCCGGTGATCGGGAACCGTCCGGTTCGAGTGCACCCAATCCGACGGTCCGACCCGCCACCAGCAGGCCGCCCAACCGGCCAGCCTCTTCGGCGCGGTCTGGTCGCCGGCCGAGTGCGGCGCAGGTTCCACAGCGGGTCCTGGCTCGGGGCCGACGTCGCGCAGCTGCTCGTCTGGCCGCTGGGTGGCGCCCTCATCCGGCGTGGCGTCACTTCGTTCCGGCGGGGCGGATCGTGCTCACCGACCAGCGAGCGGTGTTGCGGCGGATCGAACAGCTGGCCGCCGGGCAGGAGTGGCGCCAGGACCGCCGTGCCGCGTGGGTGGCGATCCTGCGGCGGCTGGTCTACAGCATGGACCGGCAAACGGGTCTGGTCACAGGGGTGCCCGCCGCGACGCTCGCGGCTGCTGGCGGCCGGTCCGAACGCACGGTCAGTGACGTCATCCGCTGGGCCAAGGACGCTGGGCTGGTGTTCACCGTCGAGGAGGGAGCGGCGGCGGACTTCCTGCAGTCCCGGGTGAACCGGTGCCCGACCTACGCCTTCCTGGTCGATCGACTGGCGCCCGCTGGCTCGTCCAATGACGGCGCTGACCAGGGTCGAGAGCTACTTTGCGACCTCTCCCTTTCTTGCGTAGGTACAAAGCCCTTGCAAGGCCGAGGGCTTGATCGCTCTATCAACCACCCTTCATGGCCGTTGTGGCGGGTGCCCGAAAAAGCCGAGGAACGGGGCCAGGCCACCAGGACCGTCCGCAGCCGCCTTGGCCTTGACCGGCCAGGACCGGACCGGTGGCGGATCGGACCGCTGCTGGACCGCTGGTGGGCCGCCGGATGGTGCCCCGCCGCGTTGCTGCACGCGATCGATCACCATCCCGACCG
>JAOPYH010000434.1 GCA_025964715.1 Streptosporangiaceae bacterium
CGACCTCGAGCTGCCTGGGGCCGGCAACATCGACCACCTCGCCGTCGGCCCGCCCGGTGTCTTCGTGCTGGACAGCAAGGCCTGGAGCGGCGTCGTGACCGTCGATCAGGACGGCGCCACCATCACACCGCGGGACGACCCCGAGGCGGCGTGGCTTGCACGCGGGCAACGCCGTGTAGCCGCCCGCACGACGGCCCGGGTGACCCGCGCACTCGCCGCCGCGAGCGGGATGACGGTTCCGGCCGCGCACAACGTGGTGGTCGTCTGGGGCACCTTTCCGCAACGCGTCGCCGCCAGCGGGGAAGTCACTTACGTGGCCGGCGAACATCTGCACGACTGGCTGCTCGGTCAGCCTGCATGCCTCAATCGGACTCAGCTGGCCGCGTTGAGCGCAGCCAACATGTCCAGCCTTCTGGCGGACGCGCCTCGCCCGGGGTGATCCGGGGCGGCCACCGGTCCGCCCGTGACTGCCTTCTGCCGGGCGCGGCGAGCCGGGGGAAGGCGGCCCCGAGGCCCGGTCCGGAGGAACTCGAAGGGCCCTTCCGGCGACCGCCGCGGCGGGCTCTCTCTCGGCACGGTGGGGGCGGGTTGGCCGTTCCTTAGACCAGCTAAGGAGATCTCAGTCCGCAAAAAGTCCGCAAGAAGTTCAAAAGCCTTCGTCGACGGCCATCGTCGGCAAACGCTAAATGCCCCGCTCAGAAGCGACATCCGTCGTCAACCAAAGTTGCTCGAACGCCCCCGGAACGTTCCGCTTCCACGTCTCATCTGCATCAGCAGAAGCACCTCGCACGGCAATGGCGACAGTCGCTGCTGCCGTGGTGGTTACGGCACCAGCAGCAGCTTTCCGGTGGTGTGGCGTCCGGCGAGATCCTCGTGGGCGTGGGCGGCGTCAGCCAGCGGGTAGGTCCCTCCGATGCGCACCGACAGCCGTCCGGAGCTGATCCAGTCGAAGATCTCGTCGGTGCGGGACAGCAGCTCCTCTCGAGTGACGATGTAGTCGACCAGGGTGGGCCGGGTGAGGTAGAGGGAGCCCCCGGCCTGCAGGCGTTGGATCTCGACCGGCGGAACCGGCCCGCTCGCGGCGCCGTAGAGCACCATCAGCCCGCGCCGGCGCAGCGCTGCCAGCCCGGCGTCGAAGGTGGTCTGCCCGATCCCGTCGTAGACCACCGAAGCGCCCTGACCGCCGCTGACCTCGCCGACGACGTCGACGAAGTTGTCGTATCCCGCCACGTGCTGCGCGCCGGCCTGCCTGGCCAGCTCTGCCTTCTCCCCGCCGGAGGTGGTCGCCACGACGCTGCCGCCGCGGAGGCGCACGATCTGGGTGAGCAGCAGGCCGACGCCACCAGCGGCGGCGTGCACGACGGCCACGTCGTCGGCGGAGATCGGGTGCGTGCTGGACGCGAGGTAGTGGGCCGTGCAGCCCTGCAGCATCACCGCGGCCGCTGTCATGGGGTCGACCCCGGTGGGCACCGGCACCGCGCGGTCGGCCGGGATGATCACCTGCTCGGCGTAGCTGCCGGGCACGCCGGTCCAGGCGACGGCGTCACCCACCGCGATCCCGGCGACGTCGGCACCCACCGCGGCCACCGTGCCGGCGCCCTCCGAGCCGAGCACGAACGGCGGCTGGCGGGCGTAGGGCGGGTGGCCCTCCCGCATGTAGATGTCCATGAAGTTCACCCCAGCGGCCACCACGTCGACCAGGACGTCGTGCGCCCCCGGGGTCGGGGTTTCCCGGTTGGACACCTCGAGGACGTCCGGGCCGCCGGCTGCCGTCACGATCACTGCACGCATGGGCCCGATCCTGGCACCGGACAGCATGGCGGGCCCTTGGGCGCCTGGGCGGCGTCCGCGATCCTCACGCGCCGGTCAGAGCCGGCTGCGGTACAGGAGCCATCCGGAAGGTTCTCCGGGGCCCGCAGGAGTTCTGCTCACGCCGGAGCCCGCGAGACCGGCACTCCCATCCACCCGCCCCTAACCAGCCTCCGCCGGGTGCCACCGCTCGGGGGAAGGGTGGGCCGGAGGCCCACCCCGAAGGGACACGAAGTGCCCTTCCGGCGACGAAGGCACTCGGCATCCTGAGGCTGGGGGCGGCCCGCTGAGGCCTCCTGGAGATGAGCTCTCGACATGAGGCCGTCCCCTGGCCGCCACATCGCCATGGCCGGCGCGATCGTGTGGCGGACCGTCCGGTCGACCACGTCGACGAGGACGTCTTTCGGAGCCTCACCGTGCGCCTTCCCGACGCACACGATGATCTTGGGTACACAACGGGTACACATCACAGCTCAAAACAGCTGGAAATCACCGCTCGCGGTCAACGCGCCATCTAGCCACTGACCTGCACGTTCGTCGTTTGCCAACCACTGCCGTGACCGTGGGTGCCGTCGAGGTCGAACAGGACGAGCCGGCTCCGGTCGCCGCGTTCGGTCGCGAGTTCCCTCACCGGTTCAGCACCCAGGCGCGTGCCGCCTCCACCGACTCCACGACCGGCACCCCGACCGGCAGTGGCGGCCGGCGGACGAGGACGACCGGGATGCCGAGCTCCCGGGCCGCGGTCAGCTTGGCCGCCGTCATGCCCCCACCGCTGTCCTTGGTGACGACGACGTCGACGGCGTGCTCCCGCATGAGGGCGAGCTCGGACCCGACCGTGAAGGGTCCCCGCCCGAGAACCACGGTCGTGCGCGCGGGCAGCGGCGGCTCGGGCGGCTCCACCGTGCGGAGCACGACCTCCATGGGCAGCCCGGCGAAGGCGTAGAGGCCCTGCCGGCCCGTGGTGACGAACACGTGCGCGAAGAGTCCGACCGCCGTGGCCGCCTCCTCCAGGGAGTCGACCCACCGCCAGTCGTCCCCCGGCAGCGCGGTCCAGCCCGGCCGATGCAGCCGCAGCAGCGGCGTCCCGGTCGCCGCGGTCGCGGACGCCGCGTTCCGGGTCATCGTGGCCGCGAACGGATGGGTGGCGTCGACCACGCCACGGACCGGGTTGGCGCGCAGCCAGGCGACGAGCCCCTCGGCGCCGCCGAAGCCACCGATCCGCACCTCACCGGGCGGCAGCACCGGCTGGGCCACCCGGCCCGCGAGCGAGGACACGACGTCGACACCGCCGGCCACCAGCGCCTCGGCCAGCCTCCGGGCCTCCCCGGTGCCCCCCAGCAGCAGCACCCGGCCGCTCACCGACGGGCTCCAGGCATGCTGAACGGGT
>JAOPYH010000175.1 GCA_025964715.1 Streptosporangiaceae bacterium
ACCTCAGTACCGCTGGGGAGGCGGCTCTCCGTGTGTACGGGTTCCGGTGATCCACGAATACGACGGCGGTTACGCGATGTAACCGTCACCCCGACCGCGGCGCGATGCCGCGAGAGGTTGATGAGCGATGCCAGGACCGCCCCCCGTAAGGGATGAGCAGCGACGTCGGCGTAACGCCACGGTCGCGATGGTGCGCCTGCCGGCCGAGGGTCGCGGGTCGAAGCGGGCGCCGAACTGGCCGCTGGTCCCCGACGTGGTGATGACCGCCCGCCGGCAGGTGATCTCGCGCAAGGTCGAGCAGCTCGAGTACGACCGCATGGAGCTTGAGGCCGAGGGCAAGTCGGTCGCCGCGGTCGAGCGGCGGCTGGATGCGGCCCGGGAGTCGCTGTTCATCATCGAGGCGCAGCTGGCTGCCCAACGCAAGCTTGAGGCCGAGTTGTGGCGGGATCTGTGGCGGCTGCCGCAGGCCGTGCAGTGGTACCGGCTGAAGTGGACCCGCGACGTCGCCCAGTACGTCCGCCACAAGGTGATGGCCGAACTCGGCGACATGGACGGCGCGAAAGAGGCCCGTCAGTGGTCGGACCGGCTCGGCCTGACCCCGATGAGCATGCTGCGGCTGCGCTGGGAAGTCGCCGCCGATGAGGTCGGCGAGAAGCGCAACGAACGCAAGGAGGCCGCGGCGCCCCAGACCGCGCGCCGGCGGTTGAGAGTGGTCGACGCCGGTGGCGTGGCGGGGGCCTGAGTACCCCGGCGAGTTCCCGAGTCTCGGCTGGCTGGTCGGCGAGTGGATCGAAGAGCACTGCGTCATCCCTGACGGGGACCATCTCGGCGAGGCGTATCTGCTCACCGACGAGATGTGGACGTTCCTGGCCTGGCATTACCGGCTACTGCCGAATGCCACCGAGGACGCCTGGCAGGCCGCATGGGCTTTCCGCCGTAGCCAGTTGGTCCGCCCGCAGAAGTGGGGCAAGGGGCCGCTGTCGGCGGCGATGATCTGCGCCGAGGCGGTCGGGCCGGTGCGGTTCGCCGGCTGGGACGAAGACGGGGAGCCCGTCGGGCGCGAGTGGGTCACGCCGTGGATCCAGGTCACCGCGACCTCGGAGGACCAGACCGACAACGTGTACCGGGCGCTGCGGCCGATGATCGATGAGGGCCCGCTGGCGGACCTGATTCCGGACACCGGCGAGACGCGTATCAACATCCCCGGCGGGGGTCTGATCGAGCCGGTCACCTCGAGCGGCCGGGCTCGCCTGGGTCAGCGCATCACGTTCTCGGTGCAGGATGAGACGCACTGCTGGCTGGAAGCCAATGGCGGCTGGCGGCTCGCTGAGACGCAGCGACGAAACCTGTCGGGCACGGGCGGCCGGGCAGTGGAGACCACGAACGCGTGGGACCCGTCGGAGCAGTCCGTGGCCCAACGGACGTCTGAGGCGACCGTCCGGGACGTCTACCGCGACCACCGGGTACCGCCCCGGCCGAGCCTCACGAACAAGGCCGAACGCCGGCGGGCGCTACGGGTGGCGTACGGCGACTCGATGACCGCCAAGGCCGGCTCGAGCGTCAAGCCGTGGGTCAACATCGACCGCATCGACGGCGAGATGGTCGAGATCGCCGAGAAGGACCCCGGCCAGGCCGTCAGGTTCTACATCAACATCCCCGACGCCGGCTCCGGCTCATGGATCGACGGGGAGAAGTGGGACGACCGGAAGCAGCCGCGCGAGGTGCCAGCCGGTACCGCGGTGGTGCTGGCGCTCGACGGCTCGGACACCGACGACTGGACGGCGATCCGCGCCGAGTGCGAGGACGGCTACCAGTTCACCCCGACGTACGGCCCGGACAAGCTGCCGACGATCTGGAACCCGGCCGATCACTCCGGCCAGGTCCCGCGCCTCGAGGTCGCGGCCGCGGTCGACTACCTGATGGAGCACTTCCAGGTGGTGCGGTTCTACTTCGACCCGCCCGACTGGAAGACCGAGGGCGACGACTGGATGGCCAAGCACGGCGAGAAACGCGTGCTGCGCTGGGAGACCTACCGGACCGTCCAGATGCACTCGGCGACCGAGCGGCTGCTCACTGACGTGGGCAAGGCCGATTCGGGCTTTCATCACGACGGCTGCCCGATCACGTCGGTGCACGTGAAGAACGCCCGGAAGTCCCCGCGGCCAAGTAACCGCTACGTGCTTAAGAAGGCGTCACCGACGCAGAAGATCGACTCCTGCGTGACCTCGATCATCGTCCACGAAGCCGCCGGCGACGTGACTGCGGCAGGCCTGTGGCCGAAGAAGAGATCCTCCCGGATGGTCGTCATGAGATGAGGTGAGCATGGCCGTTGTCCTCGACTCGGATCAGTGGCTCAAGCGCCTCATCGACCGACTGTCGGAGCAGCGTAACCGGATCGCGAAGTGGGACCAGTACTACGAGGGCACCCAGCCGCTGTCCTATCTGGCGCCGGAGCTCGTGGTGGAGATGGGTGACCGGCTGCGGCCGGTCATCATCAACTGGCCGCGGCTGGTCGTCGACTCGATCGAAGAGCGCGAGGACGTCGAGGGCTTCCGGCTGGGCAAGCAGGCCGACGCCGACGCCGAGATGTGGCGGATCTGGCAGGCCAACGACCTCGACGAAGAGTCGCAGCAGGCGCACATCGAGGCCCTGACGATGGGCCGCGCCTATGTGATCGTCGGCGGCAACGAGGACGAGCCGGAGACTCCGCTGATCACGGTCGAGTCGCCGATGGACGTCTACGTCGAACCGGATCCGCGTACCCGCGACGCCGCGGCGGCGGTGAAGCTGTGGTCGGAGGAGCCGGCTGCCGGATCGTCGATCGAACACGCCACGCTGTACCTGCCCGACGCCACCACCTGGTACGTCAAGCAGAGTGGAAAGTGGGTCGTCGACGACGACTACCCGCCCGACGTCCACGGCCTTGGTCAGGTGCCGGTGGTGCCGTTGCTCAACCGGGGGCGGATCCGTAACCGGCTCGGCGTGTCCGAGTTGGCCGACGTGGTGCCGCTGTCCGACGCGGCATGCAAGATCGCGACGGACATGCTGGTGTCGGCAGAGTTCCACGCCATGCCGCGCCGCTATGCGATCGGCATGGCGCCGCAGGACTTCGTCGATGCGAACGGCAACCCGCTGTCGACCTGGTCCGTCGTGGCAGGCCGGCTGTGGGCCACCGAGAAGACCAAGCAGGACGGCGTCGACCTCGGCCAGTTCCCAGAGGCGAACCTGACGAACTTCCACGAGACCATCAACGCCCTCGCCCGCCTGGTCGCTTCGATGTCCGGCCTGGATCCGCAGGCGCTGGGATTCACCACCACGAACCCATCTTCGGCAGACGCGATCCGTGCGGCCGAGTCCCGGCTGATCAAGCGGGTGCGGCGCAAGATGCGCACCCTCGGCGGCGGCTGGGAGCAGGTCATGCGCATCGCCGACCGGTTCGCAACCGGCGTGGAGCGGCCGGAGCTGCGGTCGATGGAGACCATGTGGGCCGACCCGGAAACCCCGACGGTCGCCCAGTCCGCCGACGCTGCGGTCAAGAAGTACCAGGCGGGTCTTGTGCCTCGCCGCCAGACCCGCGAGGACCTCGGCTACACGCAGACCCAGATCAACCGCATGGAGCAGCAAGACGCCGCCGAGGCCCTCGAGCTGAAGATGCCGACGGCGGCCGAGCTGCTCGAGCTGCGCGATCCGACCGCCTCCGCGACACCTGCACCGGGAGCGCCAGGTGGCGCAACCAACGTCCCCGCAGCAGCCTGAGCCGGCAGCCGAACTACTCCCCGGGGTACCGGGGCCGATCCTGACGCTCGCGGCGTTTCACCGGCTACGCCAACAGGCGCTCGCCCGGCGGGCACTGGACGCGGTCCGGCGTTTCTGGAGTCAGGTCGCACCGACGCAGGCGCAGGACTCGTGGAACGCTGGCCCTGGGCCGGCGATGGTGTCGTTCCTGACCGCCGTGCAGGCCGAGGCCGCTCGCGGCGCCCAGGACTACGTGACCGCCGCTGTGCAGCGGTGGGGCGCCTCGAGCGACCCCGCCGGCACGGTCAACACCGCGGCGCTCGCCGGCGTCGCGGCAGACGGAAGACCGCTCGATTCGCTGCTGTCCTATCCGGCGTTCCAGGTCGATGCGTTCGTCGCGAACGGCATGGATCCCGGACAGGCTATGGCGATCGGGCAGCGTCACCTCGAGCGGATCGCGACCACCGAGACCCAGGACGCCGCCCGGGCAGCGACCGGTGTCGCGCAGGTCAACGACCGGGCGGTACACGGGTACGTCAGGATGCTGACCCCGCCGAGTTGCTCGCGGTGCGCGGTGCTCGCGGGCAAGTTCTACCAGACGAACGCGGGCTTCGAACGGCACCCGCAGTGCGACTGTGTGCACATACCGGCCGTGGAGTACCTGCCGGACCTCAGTACCGATCCGAAGCGCTACTTCGACTCGCTGAGCCCGGAAGAACAGGACCGGGCCTTCACCATCGCCGGCGCCAAGGCGATCCGCGACGGCGCCGACATCAGCCAGGTGGTCAACGCCCGGCGCGGCGCGACCGGCATCGGATATGCGGCAGGCCGGCTCACCGATGCTGAGCGAACGATGCTCCGCGGCGGCCGCCAGCGCGGCCACCTCGACACCACGAACGTCCTCGGCCACGACCTGTACACGACGACCGAGGCCAGCACGACCCGCGGTGTCGCGGGCGTGCGACTGGGGGCGAAGGAGACCGGCAAGAAGACGGCCGGCTCCCGCTACCGGCGAGCCCAGATACCTCGACTCATGCCCGAGTCGATCTACTCCGAGGCGGAGCGGCTCGGTTGGTCCCGCGACGAGATCGTCCGCCAGCTCAAACGCTTCGGGTACATCCTTTAGCCGCACGGCGCGATGCCGGCGGCCGTCACAGAAGGTCGCGATGACCGACAACCGCATGTCCTGGTTCAACCTGGCGCGTCACGATGACCCGCCAGCCGATCCGCCCACCGATCCACCGGCCAACCCGCCTGCGGATCCACCGGTAGACGACAAGCTCGGCGAGCCCGGCAAGAAGGCGCTCGCCGAGGAACGCGCCGCCCGCAAGGCTGCGGAGAAGCTCGCGGCCGAGCAGGCGGCGAAGCTCAAGGAGTTCGAGGACCGCGACAAGACCGAGGCCGAGAAGCTCGCGGCCAAGGCTGATGCGGCCGAAAAGCGGGAGCAGGCCGCGACGGCCCGCGCGGTCAGGGCCGAGGTCAAGGCTCTCGCCGACGGCTTCGCCGACAAGGAAGACGCCGTGCTCAACCTCGGCGACCTGTCCCAGTTCGTCACCGACGGCGAGGTCGACACCGACGCGATCGAGGTGGCGCTCAAGGGCGTGCTCGATCGTAAGCCGCACCTCGCCAAGGCTGACGGTCCCCGCCCGCCGCGGGCGGATCCCGGCCAGGGTGGCCGGCCGCCGGTCGTCACCGACTTCACCAACGCCGACAACGAGACGTTCAAGGCCGAGCTGAAGAAGTACGGGCTACGCCCGCACACCTACTGATGATCCGTATCCGCGCCGACCTCGCCGACGGGTTGACCCGTGTCGAGGTGTCAGGGCATGAGTACGGCGCGGCCGACGGCCGGGTGTGCGCGGCGGTTTCAGCCATCGTCCAGACCGCGCTGCTCGGGCTCGTGGAGATAGCCCGTCAGCACCCGGACATCGTGTCCGTCGAGATCACACAGGAGTAACAGATGTATCTGTCCACCGGTAGCCGCTGGTTCCGGCTCGACCGGCACGCGGGCGTGCGCCCGACGCTGCCGGCGGCACTCACCGCGATCATGCAGAACGGCATGCTCGACCGCGTTTTCCAGGACGCGTTGAAGCCAGAGTTCCTGTACGCGGCCCTGGCCGACCAGGAGCCGTGGCAGGGCGGGCTCGGCGATACCAAGATCTTCACCCGCAAGGGTCTGTTGGCCCCGGTCACGACCCCGATCACCGGCTCGGACCCGTCGGCGGCCACCTACTCGGTTGAGCAGTGGTCCGTGGTCATGGACCAGTACGCCAACAGTGTCGACACGAACCTGCTCCAGTCGTCGATGACGCTGGCGTCGAAGTTCCTCGCGGACGTGGCGCAGCTGGGCGTCAACGCCGGCCAGTCCATCAACCAGGTGACCCGCAACAAACTGTTCGCGGCCTACTCCGGCGGTAGCACCTGGTGCACCACGGCCGGATCCTCGGACACGTCGATGATCGTGCAGTCGGTCAACGGCTTCCAGTTCGTGATGGTCAACGGTGTGCTCACGCCCGTCAGTGGTGCGAACCCGCTGAACGTGACGGTCGGCGGCGTGGCCAACACCGTCACCGGCGTCAATGCCGGCACCTCCACGCTGACCCTGGGCACCGCCCGGGTGGACGTGCAGGGCGACGCGGTGATCGCGGCGAACGCGCCGACGGTCATCCGCCCGACCGGCATCAACACCGCGTTCAACCTGGGTTCCACCAACGTGGCGACGCTGGCCCTGTTCCGCGCCGCGGTGGCCCGGCTGAGGTCGATGAACGTTCCGACGTTCGGCGGCTACTACACCGCGCACATCGACGCCACGACGGAGCAGGAGTTGTTCAACGACTCCGACTTCAAGCAGGCCCTGCAGGGCCGCGTGGACTCGCCGATCTGGATGGGCCTGAGCATCGGACGGTTCTCCGGCATCGACTGGGTCCGCAACATCGAGGCGCCGATCGTGGCGTCGGGCACCGGCGGTTCCACGGTCGTCGCGCACCGGCCGATCGTGATGGGCGCCAACGCGCTCGTCGCCGCGCCGTTCGACAGCACCGCCTCGCTGCTCGCGGGTACCGGCGTCGAGGACGTACCGTCGATCCGGATGATCAACGTCGCGGACAGCATCGACGTGGCGCTGATCGTGCGTCCCCCGCAGGACCGGCTTCAGCAGAACATCTCCACCACCTGGTCCTGGGTTGGCGACTACGGCGTCCCGTCGGACTCGCTGACCGGTGACGCCGCGCTGTACAAGCGCGCCGTCGTCGTCGAGCACGCCTGATCCACTCGCGCTTCCCCGCGGGCCAGATGGCCCGCGGGGAAGGAGAGGAACACGTCATGCCATCCAACCGAGTCGACAACACCCAACAGGGCAACGTGGTCAGCGGCGCGGCCAGCCCGGTCACGATCACGCTGCCGCCCCACTCGACACCCGTGACCCTGGTCATCACCAGCGCCTCCGCCATCACGGTCAGCGGCGTAACGGGACCCGGTCACGCCGTCGACATCAACCACACACCCTGAGGAGCGCCGCGATGCGTGTCCGTTTCACCGAGGACAGCGCGATCCACGTCGAGGGCAGTTACCGGGTCGAGGACTTCAAGAAGGGCCAGGAGTTCGACGGCGAGCTTGCCGGCTACCTGCTCCGGACCGGCGCCCCGGTCGAGGTGGTCGAGGATGACGACCCCGACGGCCCGGGCGTCGACCTCGACGGCGACGGCGTGCCGGAGGGCTCGGCCAAGCAGGTCCTGGACTGGGTCGGCGAAGACGCCGACAAGGCGAAGGCAGCCCTCGAGGCCGAGCAGGCCAAGGACAAGCCCCGCGGCGGCCTGGTCACCAGCCTGACCAAGCTCATCGGCTGACCGGGGAGGCGAGATGGCTTCGCTCGTCACGTCCAGTCAGCTCGCCTCCAAGCTCCAGATGGACCTGGACGCCTCGAGCGCACAGGAGGCCGTCGACAAGGCGTCGGGCCTCGTTCGCGCCGTGGCCCGCCAGCAGTTCGACTTCGTCTCCCAGGAGACGGTGATCCTGTCCGGCGGCATGAAGAAGTTGGTCCTGCCGCAACGACCGCCGGTCATCGACGCCGGCGCCAACCCGCTGACGGTCGTGGAGCTGGGCGACTTCGGCGGGGTCAACTTCACCTGCCTCGACGGCCGGGACTTCGTGCGCATCGGCGAGGAACTGACCCGCGGCCAGCCCTGGTACTACACGGTGCGGGTGATGGGCTGGCCCTACACGCGGGTCCGCGGTGTGTGGGCCCCGCGCGTGCAGGTCACCTACTCGCACGGCTACCAGACGATCCCCGACGAGGTTCAGTCGGTCGTTCTCGACGCCGCCGCGGTGCTCTACGACAACCCGACCGGCCTGCGCTCGGTGCAGATCGACGACTACACCGAGACCAAAGCCACCGAGGTGCTGGGCGCGGCGATGGTCGCGTCCATTCGGGACAAGCTCGGCATGGTCGGAGCTCGCCGCCAGTCCTTCTCCATTCGCACCGCCTAGCAGTACGGCCGGCCTGGTCCGGATCGGATAAGGAGACCCATGTCCACCTTCCGGTACGCGGCCGCTGCCGGTCTGGCCGCGCGGCACGTCGGCGAACTGTCGGCGGAGATGCGCGATCTGGACATGCGGCCGGGCACGGTCGTGACGGTGGTCGGCCACGACGACGAGCGGGACCTGGTCCTGGTCGAGTGGATGGACCTGTCGGGAAACGGGCGGGTCACGTCCATCGAACCGGCGGTGTTCGCCGAGAACTTCACGGAGGAGTGACGTGCCTACCAGCAAGTTGTCCCAGTACGCGAATCAGCAGGCCCTCGCCGCGGTGTTCCGGCAGACGCAGTCCCCGGCGGCCGGGAGCGTATACCTGGCGTTGCTGACGGCGGTGCCGACGGACACGTCTCTGACGATGGCGGCTGTGACCGAGTACGCGGCGACGGGCTACGCACGGCAGGTGTTCGGGCCGGGTGCGCCGTCTGCGGCCGAGCCGTCGGTGATCTCGAATGCGGGCGTGATCACGTTCGGGCCGTTCACGGCGGGTACGGGCGGGGTGGTGACGCATGCGGCGATCTGTGACGCGTCGTCGGGTACCACGGCGAACATCATCGCCACGGTGGCGTTGACCGCCAGCCGGACGCCCGCGAACGGTGACTCGTTGCAGGCCGCGGCGAACGCTTTCACTTTCAGCTCCAACTGAACGATGCAGGGAGGGCACTATGGCGATCATCAGGAAACGCGACATCCTTCCCGTCTCGTGGACCGGTGAGGCGTTTACCGGTCCCGAGGACCGCACGTGGGTGCTCAGCCTCGGCGACCTCCGTGCCATGACCCAGCCGACCGACTGGGATGAGGTGCTGCCCCTGGACGCGACGTGGGTGCAGGGCGTGAACAGCCTCACCAGCGAGGCGGCTGACCTGCTCACCGCCAACCTGAACACCCTCGCGCCGTGGGCAGACCCGAAGTTCGATCCGCCGGCGCCGCCGCCGCAGGTCTGACGCCGAGTCGCAGGGGGTGTCATGGCGCCGTCCCTGGTGCAGTCAGCGACCGGCGCGCATAACACCGGTCTAGCCACGGTCACCGCCAGTTGGAGCACCCCGGCCACCGCCGGCAACACGCTGGTCGTCATCGTCGGTTCCGACGACTACCGGACCGCCGGCGGCATTCCAAGCGGCTTCACGGAGTCGACCGGCTGTGCGCAGCAAACCAACCTCGGCCACTACGTGTGGTGGAAGATCGCGGCCGGCGGCGAGACCAGCGCGACCTACACGATCGGGTCGGCGTCCACCAGCTGCTGGGAGTTCCTCGAGTATTCCGGCCTCGACACCTCAGCGCCGTACGACATCAGCGCCGGTCAGTTCATCGCGTCCGGTTCGGCGACGTACACTACGCCCGC
>JAOPYH010000513.1 GCA_025964715.1 Streptosporangiaceae bacterium
CAGAGGTCGGCGGCCTGGTCGTCCAGCCAGGACGCGATGGCCTGTCCTCGGTCAGAGGTGGTGAGCGGGCAGAGCTTCAGGTTCCAGGTGCCGATGCGCACAGGGCTCCTCGATGGTCAGACGGATGGGAGCCGAGCCGGACCCCGCGCGACGGTAGCCGTGGCGAGGCTGAAGTTTCGTCACCAAGAAGGGGCAATGGCCGAATGGGGTCGCGCACGGTCGCTGGAGCATCAGTCATCCCTCCGCTGCCACGGATGACCGCAGACGGCTGAGGGTCCGGCGCAGCGGCGTGGATGCAACGCCCCCGAGGTTCAGCACGGGGTCGGTGAGTGCGAGCAGCTGATCTTCGGCGGCGAACACGGACGCCGCTGGAAGGGGCAGCACCGCAACGCGCAGGTGCTCGTGCATCCACCGGGTCAGCGACGGTTCGTCCGCGACGGCCTCACCCGAGTGACGCAGTACGGCGGTGAGCGTCAGCCGGAACGTCGAGAAGTTCCGATTGCCCTGCAGGTGCATGCCGCCGACCCGGCCCCACAGTGTGTTGGTCGACAGCTTCCCGTTGGGACGCTGACCGCCGGCCCGGCCTGCATAGATCAGGCCGGTTGCAACCCGGTGGCCGAGGCCCGCCGACAGCGCGTGCGCGCCGGCGACGTCGACCCACCAGGTGTAGAGCCCAGGAAGGTCGGCGGCCGCGCGACCGGCCGCGAGAAAGTCCGCCGGTGACATGGCGTTCCGCGCATCGAGGAGCCACGACACATCCAAATCGGCCGGGGCCGGCACTGCCTCGATCGGCGCCACCTCATAGTCGCCGCCGTACCAGGCGAGCCTCTCTCCTTGCCGAAGTCCGGCCAGCGGTTCGACCAGCGTGGCACCGGCTGCGGCGAGCGGCGCCATCAGCGGCTCGGTGTAGGTCCGGCCGGCATGCACCTCGACGAGGGCGCCCGAGAGATCGTGCCGTTCGGCCAGTTGTGCCACCACCCAGCCGCCCCAGGCGGTGCGATACCGCGCCGATTGGTGCCCGAGGTAGACGTCGTACGGCGCGACGACCTCACGCGGGTCCAGCAGCCCGAACTTCGCGCTGAGGACAAACCACGGCACACCGGCACGCTCAGCGTGCGTACGCGCCTTGGTGAATGCGGCTCCGGTGAACAGCTCAGCGGCCGGCCGCGCCGTCGGAGCCTTGGAGCTCGAGCAGCCCACGAGGACGACGTGCGCTGTCGACGTGCCCGTCGATGGAACGGGAGCGGACTGAACCGGCCGTGCCTCGTCGGCCGGGGAGAGCGTCGCCGCTCCAGGCCGATAGCGCCGGTACTCCCCGTGCCCGACCCGTTCGAGCAGCGGGACGCGGTTCCGGAAGGGGTTGTTGGCGTTGGTCGCGTTGGCGGTCGCGTACTGGATGTGCACACCGACGGACGACGGCTCGACATCGGGGCGGTGCCGGGTCACCCAACTCACCAGCGAGGCCCGGCTGAACGGCTCTGGCAACGCCTCCGATGCCTGCCGCACGAGGTCCCAGATGGTTTCGGCTCCCCGCGTCACCGCCGTCCTCCCCCGCCGCCGGCTTTGAGCAGTCGACGCGCCACCGCCTCCCCGCCGAGACGCCGGATGAGAGCCATGTCCCCGCACACCACGAGCAGGTCGCGGGCCCGCGACAGGCCGACGTACAGCATCTCCCGGGCACGGGCCTCGTCACGGAAGCCGTTGACCGCCAGGACGACGGCCGGCCGTTCGAGCCCCTTGAAGCCGAGCACGTGCCCGTAGAAGAGGTCGTCGTTCTGCCAATAGGTTGCCCAGTAGGCGTCCTGCCCCTCGGCCTGGCGCTCCACCTGTACAGGGTGCCGCCGGTACGTGGTGAGGAGTGCCACGGACTCCGGCGGCCAGCCCTCATCGAGCAGCGAGTCGGCGACGTCGTCGGCCGCCCCGACTGCCTCGTCGGAGGAGCACTGGACGAACCGCACGGGAACGCCGGCGAGGCCGCGGATCTTCATCCGGTCGGGCGCGAGGCTGGAGAAGGTACCGGCGATCTGCTTGGTGTTGCGCAGGTTCTCGTTCAGCGGGATCGCCATCAGCTCGACGGTCGGCCGCCCCTGCCGCGCGAAGATGCGCTGCCCCTCGTCGGAGAAGACGTAGAGGGACCCCTTGTCTGGGTCCCGCAGGGCCGCGACGACGGCGTCCCACCAGCTCTGCGCGAAGTCCTGCCCCTCGTCGATGACGATCGCATCGAACCGCTGATCCTCAGGAAGGGCGGCGGCCAGCTTCACCATCTCGGCGGGGAGGAACTGCTCCCAGTACCGGCTGTCGTCGTCCGAGCCGGCGGGGACGCCCCACCCGATGCCGAGGTAGTGGAACGTGCCCACGTACTGCGGCCGCTGCCGCTTCGGCAGGTCGTCGACGCGGCGCTTGAGGAATTCAGCCAGGCCGCGGGAGTAGCACATGAGCGCGACCCGCTGCCCTTCAGCGGCGAGCCGACGCGCCTTCTCCACGGCCAGCCAGGTCTTCCCGGAGCCGGCGCCCCCTCGGATCTCGACCCGGTGGAAGGTGGCCAGCATGTCGAGGACCTTGGCCTGGTCTTTGGTGAGCAGGTCGCAGGCAGCCTCACGCTCCGCGAGCCCGGCCAGCAGGTGCTGCTGCGGGATCGCCGTCCCGGCGAGGCAGTCCACGAGTGCCTCGACATCGTCGGCCGTCGGGGGGTCGGATTCGTCGCGCACCTTCTGCAGCGCCGCCTTGATGCGTGTGGCGGCGTGCGGGACGTCGGTCTTGTCGATCGCCATCCAGCGGGCGAGGCCAGGGGCCATGAAGTCGGCCGCCAGTGTGGTCGCCGGCAGCGCGACGAGGTGTGCCGTGCGTGGGCGGCCCGCGGACCAGCGGGGGTGCTCCGCCAGGTAGTCGCAGAGCAGGTACTTGCACG
>JAOPYH010000079.1 GCA_025964715.1 Streptosporangiaceae bacterium
TGATGAGCCCGCTCATCTATCTTCAGGACCCGGCGCTGTTCACCTTGCCACGCGGGCTCAAGGCGATCCTGGACCAGTTCGGTCAGGGCGGAGATCCCAAATGGGAGATCGTCCTCGCCGCCAGCGCCGTCGCAACGCTGCCCATGATCCTCATCTTCTTCGTTGGTCAGCGGTACTTCGTCCAGGGCATCGCCACCACAGGCCGACGCGGATAACCCCGTGGTTCGAAGGGAAGGGTGATGGCGGTGCGAGGTACCGAAGGTCATGGTCCGCATACTCCCCGGATCGGCTTCGTCGGCCTGGGCCGGATGGGCCTGCCGATGTGCGCCAACCTCGTGAAGGCCGGATACCAGGTCGTGGCGGGCGACATCCGTCCGGAATGCGAGGATGCCGCTGTCGCCTGCGGCGCCCGCTGGTCGCCGGCGACAGCGGACATCGCCTGCGCCGCTGACGTGCTGATCACAATGCTGCCGGGTCCGCAGGAGGTCGGTAAGGCGATGCTCGGCGCCGGCGCCGTTGACGCGCTGCCGGAGGGCGCGACCTGGATCGACATGACGAGCAACTCCCCCGCCGTCGCCGAGCCGATCCGGGAACGGGCCCGAGCGCGTGGCGTCGAGGTTCTCGAAGCACCGGTCGGCGGCGGCATCCGAGCCGCTCGAGATGGAACGTTGCAGCTGTTCGTGGGCGGGGACGCGGAGGTATTCAACCGGCACCGGTCCCTGCTGGAGGTCCTCGGTGATCCCGAGCGGATCGTACGCGTCGGCGGGCACGGCGCCGGCTATACGACCAAGCTCCTGGTGAACCTCCTATGGTTCGGCCAAGCCCTGGCCACCGCCGAGGCCTTGTTGCTCGGACGACGCGCAGGCATAGATCTCGGCACACTGCAACAGACGCTCGGTGACAGCGCCGCGGGCAGTGAGTTCATCCGCCGGGACCTGGACGCCCTGTTCGCAGGTGACTACCTGGAGTCCTTCGGACTCGACCGCGTCTGCGAGGAGCTCACGACGGTCGCCGCTCTCGCCCGCGAACACAAGGTGCCCTTCGGGCTGTCGGATCTGGTCGAACGCACCTATCAACGGGCATTGGCTCGCTACGGCGCGGCCGACGGGGAGCTTCTCGCCGTGGCGCTGCTCGAAGAGGAAGCCGGTGTGCGACTGCGATACCGGCCGACGTCCTAGTGGTGGTACTGATGGACCACCGCGTGGCCCTTGCCCGTCGCAAGGGCAGGGGGCCGGCTGTGGTGACGGCTGTCCATGGACGACCGCCACCACAGCCGCATGCGTTGCTGACCGAGACTCGTGGTGCGAAGGACCTGATTACATCTTCTTCAGGAGGCTCTGCATCTTGGCGATCTCGGCGGACTGTGAGGTCACGATGTTGCCCGCCAGCTTCTTGGCCTCAGCCGACATCCCGTTGGCCTGTTCCGCCTGGGCCATGGTGAGCGCACCCTGATGGTGCTTGATCATCATGGTCAGGAAGGCCTTGTCGAACTGCTTACGTGACAGGCCTTCCAGCTTTTTCATCTCCTCGGCACTCATCATGCCGCCGCCCCTGTCATGACCCATGTGCATGTCGCTGGACGGCATCGATGCCCCCCAGGTCGCGAGCCAGCCCTTCATCTGCTTGATCTCGGGGTCCTGGGCTCCTTCGATCGTTGTGGCCAGCTCTTTGACCTCCGGCATCGAGGCGCGGGACGCGGCCAGCTTCGCCATGGCGACTGCTTGCTCGTGATGAGGGATCATCCCTTGAGCGAACATGACGTCATGGTCGTTGTGCTGGTGTGCGGCGGAGGCCGCCGGCGCGGCGCTCATGCTCATTGAGTGGCCAGGCATCGAGCCACTGGCTTTGTCGCCACCGCCGCAGGCGGTGAGCGCCAAGGCGGCGACCGGGACGAGGACCAGGCCGAATGCGCGGTTCATGACGCGGTGATTCCTTCCGTGTTCGAGGGCTGTAACCGGTGTCGCGGCGAACCTGCCGCGACAAGGGCCCATCACAACCGCAACACAGACAGGGCGAACACGGACGGCGGCGGCCGGCCGCCGCGAGCCCGTCCCGGTGCGATGGGGAGTCCGATAGGCACGGACCGCAGCGTGTATCGATGCCATCGGACCGGGGTGAGCGGTGAGAGCAGCGACGCCAGGACCAGCAGCCCAAGGCACACCTGCCCGCTGTGGCTCTTGTGCGGCGGCGCGGGCTGGGACGGATCGTTGGCCGTGGAATCCGGCTCGTGACGGGAGTGCCCTGTCATCGCAGCCGTCCCGCGTGCCAGGTCCGTCGGGATGCCGGAGGTGTCGGTCGGACTCGCCGACGCCTGCAGGCCATGCATGGCGAGCAAGCCCGTTAGCAGCGCGAGGAAGAACAGCGTCCATCCAAGCGGCCTCCGCAAGGCCACGCGCGACGACCGCTGTATCGACATGGCAGATGATCCTACGTCCTGTAGGACCATGGAACCCTCACCCGGTGGCACGGGCACATCAAACGGAGTGCTGTCCTGGTGCAATGGTCTCGCTGTAGGTGCGAGAGTCCCCCCGGCAAGTCCGTAAAATCCGCCAATATGCGGTATGGGAGGTGGCCTCATGGCAGGTCTGGCTGGGCCGCTCGAGCGCGCCATCATGGACACCCTGTGGGGGGCTCCTGGGCCACTTCGGGTCCGTGAGCTGCTGGGCAGGATCAACCAGCACGCGGACAGGGCTCTGGCCTACAACACCGTGCAGACCGTCGCCGAACGGCTGGCCCGTAAGGGCCTGCTGCGACGGGTCCCCGACGGGCAGGCCTTTCGGTACGCGCCGACCCGCACCCGCGAGGAGCACGCGGTGGAGCTCATGCTCAAGGCGCTCACGGAGTCACCCGATCACGGTGCCATGCTCGCCCGGTTCGCTGAGAGCGTCGACCCCGAAGACGCCCACCACCTGTTCGAGGCACTGCGTCATCGGACCGACGACGAGCCGGGGACGTGACCGGATGCCCCTGGTCGTAGCCGCGCCGTTCACCTCCATAGTCCTGCCCGCATGCATAGCCGGCCCCGTCCTGAACACCCTGGGATGGCCGCTCAAGCATCCAGGCATGGCGGCCTCATACCGGTTCGGTGGTGACCATCATCGGCGCCGACACCGCGTCCCCATGGCCTACTGCCTGCCCTCACCGCGACGTCCCATCGTGATCAGCACAGGGGCACAGGACCGTACCTGGTTGGGATAAGCGACCCCGCCCTCCTACCCTCCGTAGGAGCCACCGCGCGGCGCTCCCCCCCGGAGCAGCGGAACGCTGGGCCTTGGTCTGGCGCTGGCCGGGATCAACACAGCGCGGGGATCTATGGCGTGCTCAAACGCCACTTCCCCGATCTCCGGCTGGTCGGAGTCGACACAGTTGGGTCGACCATCTTCGGGCAGGAGGCCCGGCCACGCCTCATGCGCGGTCTCGGCAGCAGCATCTATCCTCGCAACGTCGCCTACGAGCACTTCAGCGAAGTGCATTGGGTGAACGCGGCCGAGGCGGTATGGGCCTGCCGCCGGCTTGCCGCCAAGCACTACGTCTCCGGCGGCTGGAGCACCGGCGCCGTCGCTCTGGTAGCCCGCTGGCTGGCGGCCACGCTGCCCGGCGATCCCTGCGTTGTGGGGATCTTCCCGGACGGGCCGTGGCGGTACTGGAACACCGTCTTCGATGACGGTTACTGCCAGGACAACGGTCTGCTCGAGGCCGCGCCGACGGACGCTCCGGATGTGATCGGTCATCCGGCGGAGCGCCAGGTCACTCGCTGGACCCGCTGCGCGACTGTGGCCGACCCGCTCACCTGGATCGAAAGGACGGACGCGTGATCGCCACCATCAGGGGCTTCGCATCCTTCGGCCGCCCCGCCCAGGTGCTGTTCATCAACCAGGTGGGCATCAACATCGGCTTCTACATGCTCATGCCCTACCTTGCCGACCACCTGACCAACAGTGCCGGGATCGCGGTCTGGATGGTCGGACTCATCCTGGGTGTACGGAACTTCAGCCAGCAGGGCATGTTCCTCATCGGCGGCACGCTGGCCGACCGCCTGGGGTACAAACCCATGATCATGCTCGGCTGTGCACTGAGAACCGTGGGCTTCGTCGTGTTCGCCCTCTCCACCTCCGTCCCCGTCCTGATCGCCGCCTCAGCGCTGACCGGGTTCGCGGGCGCGCTGTTCAACCCGGCGGCCCGGGCCTACCTCGCCCATGAAGAGGCCGAACGGCGGGTGGAGGCATTCGCCCTGTTCAACGTCTTCTATCAGACCGGGATCCTGATCGGCCCCCTCATCGGAATCCTCCTGCTCCGGATGGACTTCCGGCTCGTATGCCTCAGCGCCGCGGCCATCTTCGCCCTCCTCACGGCACTGCAGTGGTGCCATCTCCCCGCCCGCGCCGGCGCGGAAGCGGATTCCAACCGGCCGGTGCTGACCGACTGGCGCGAGGCCTTCAGCAACCGCGCCTTTCTCGCTTTCGCCGTTGCGATGATCGCCTCCTACGCCATGTCCTTCCAGGTCTACCTGGGGCTGCCGCTCGAGGTCAGGCGCGTCACCGGGGGCGAGTCTGGAGTCGTCGCCCTCTTCGTCATCTCAGCCGTCCTCGGAATGGCCGGGCAGATGCGCCTTACCGCCTGGTGCAAGAGCCGCTGGAGCCCTGGACAGGCGATGGCGTACGGCCTCGCCATCATGGGACTGTCGTTCGTGCCGCTGACCGCGGGGACCTGGTTCACCGGCACGGCGTTGCGCCTGGTCCCCGTACTCGCCTGCGCCGCGCTACTGGCCATCGGCACCATGATGGTCTTCCCGTTCGAGATGGACACCATCGCCGCACTGTCCGGCGGCCGGCTGATCGGCACCTACTACGGCCTCTACAACCTCCTGTCCGGCATCGGGATCCTCGCCGGCAACCTCCTCAGCGGAGCCGCCATGGACCTCGCCCGTAGCACAGGGGTCACAAGCGCGCCATGGTTGCTGCTCCTCACCGCAGGACTGCTGTCGGCGCTCGCCGTCCGCCGACTCGACCGCAACGGCCGGCTTACGCCACCTCAGGCCTCCCCAGTGACCATCACACCCTGACGTCATCCCGGCTCCGCTGGGTCCATCACGGTGGTGCAGCGGCTCCACCGCACCGCCTCCTTGTCGGAGGGATGGGCGAACTCCTGTGGGTCGGCCGCGGGCGGCCGGCCGAGGAGGTCATGATTGGAGCAGTAGTCGTGGTTGAACACGGTGCCGAGGTAGCGCGCCGGGCCATCGGGGAAGATCGCCGCGATCCGGCAGTCGGCCGGCAGGGTGCGGGCGAGCCAGGCGGCTACCACCGTGACGGCCCCGACGCTCCACCCGCCCGTGGCATAGTGCGTGGCGGCCAGGGTCCGGCTGGCCCAGACCGCTTCGGCCGGGGCGACCCAGTGGATCTCGTCGAACTCCGCGTACGCGACGTTGCGCGGGTAGATGCTGCTGCCCAGGCCGCGCATGAGGCGGGGACGCGCGGGCTGGCCGAAGATCGCCGACCCGGTCGCGTCGACGCCCACCAGGCGGATGTCGGGGAAGAACCGGCGCAACACCCGGATGGTCCCTGCCGAGTGGCCGCCCGTGCCGACACTGCACACCAGTACGTCGACCCGGGCGAGCTGGTTGACCAGCTCGTGGGCCATGCCTTGGTAGGCGTCGGCGTTGTCGGGGTTGTCGTACTGCTGCGGGGTGTAGGCCCCCGGGTGGGTTTTCAGTAATTCGCTCACGCGGTCCAGGCGGGCACGCTGCCATCCGCCCTCTGGATGGGGAGTCGTCACTATGTCGATCCGGGCGCCGTAGGTGGCGAGCAGATCGCGCATCATCGGCTCCATGCCCGGATCCGACACCAGCGTGACGGGGTGTCCGTAGACGATCCCCGCCAGAGCGAGGCCGAGACCGAAGGTCCCCGACGTCGACTCAACGATCATGGCGTCGGGTTGCAGCTCGGCCCGGTAGCGGGCCCGATCGATGATGTGCAGAGCGGGGCGGTCCTTCAACCCGCCGGGATTGGAACCCTCCAGCTTGGCCCAGAACCCTCGCCCGGGCGGGGTGAAGGGTTTACCGATCCACAGCACGGGCGTGTTGCCGACCATTCCGGCCGGGGAGGGATCTCCAACGAGGTGTGGATATCCCGGTGAACTCACTAAAGACGAAATATCGGACATGCTGCACTCTCCGCGTTCGGCGACGATTGATCGTGAATCCGGCAGGCGACCACGAACCGCTCGTCTCGGTTGACCGAGGTCGGACGGTTCGGGTCTGGCCGACGGATTAGCGCCGACAGACTTCGAGGGTGTGGGTCGCTCGCATCCGTGCGAGGTGGCCGTAAGAAGGAGAGCGACACGAGATCCCGAGCGCCAGGCCGCGGGCCGTGCAGGGGCCCTCACAGGCGGTCGGCGTCACCGGGTACCAAGCGGGTTCGGCGGCTACGTCGCGCTCACTGCACGAGATGACGAATCCGTCAGGGTGTTCTTGAGGATCGTGATGATGATTGGAGTCCCGATCACGATCTGGGTCCTGGCGCGAGTCGTGAAACCGGCACGCGGAGTGGTGCAGCGGGGAGACCTCGGTGTCGGTGCCCACGACGTGCGTCCACAGGTGTAGCAACGTCGCCACAGCCACGACCACTGCGCCGATGCTCCAGACGATCCTTGTGAACATACGGCTGCTACACCCCCTGGAAGCATCGTCCAACGCACTGTAGCCGCGCCACAACGGATTGTGGCAGTGCGGTCGGCGCGCCACCCCGGATCGTCCGCGCGTCAGCAGAACCCCCGGGGGTATGTTGCGATGCCAGTGAATCGGCCCGGATGCCCTACGCCCTGCCCCTGGCCGCCAATATGTTGAAGGGTGTAGTGCCGATGATGGGAGGCGCGGGCATGGGCGCGATCGGACACGCGCTCGCGATCACCGGGTCGATGACCTGGGAGATCCTGTGGGCCTTGATCCTGGGGTTCGCGCTGTCGGCGGTGGTTCAGGCCGTCGTCCGCAGGTCCACGATCGTCCGGCTGCTGGGTGATGATCGGCCTCGTACGCTCGCTGTCGCAACCGCGCTAGGGGCCGCGTCCTCATCGTGCTCATACGCCGCTGTCGCACTGGCCCGCTCACTGTTCCGCAAGGGGGCGAGCTTCACCGCGGCGATGGCCTTCGAGATCGCCTCCACCAATCTGGTGATCGAGCTGGGCGTCATCCTGGCCCTCCTGATGGGCTGGCAGTTCACGGCGGCCGAATTCATAGGCGGCCCGATCATGATCGTGGCCGTCGCCGTGCTGTTCCGGCTTTTCCTGCGCGAGCGGCTGCTGCGCGAAGCGCGCGAGCAGGCCAAGCGAGGGATCGCCGGATCGATGGAAGGGCACGCCGCCATGGACATGTCGGTCCAGCGGCAGGGCTCGTTCTCGCGGCGGCTGTTCTCGGGTGAGGCGCTTACCGCCATCTCCCACGTGTTCGTCATGGAATGGGCGGCCATCCTCAAGGACCTGATCATCGGCCTGCTGATCGCCGGGGCCGTCGCCGCCTGGGTTCCCGGCTCGTTCTGGCAGAGCTTCTTCCTGACCGGCCATCCGCTGGCCGCCAAGCTCTGGGGACCACTGATCGGGCCGATCGTCGCAGTCGTCAGCTTCGTCTGCTCGATCGGCAACGTCCCGTTGGCCGCCGTGCTGTGGAACGGCGGCATCAGCTTCGGCGGCGTGATCGCCTTCATCTTCGGCGACCTGATCATCCTGCCGATCATCAACATCTACCGGAAGTACTACGGAATCCGGATGGCCCTGTTCATCACCACGACCTTCTACGCCGCCATGGTCATCTCCGGGTACCTCGTCGAGCTCATATTCGGAGCCACCGGCCTCATCCCCCACCAGCGCCACGCCATCGTGATGGAAGAACGCCCCTCCTGGAACTACACCACCTGGCTCAACATCGCCTTCCTGATCGTCGCCGCCGTCCTGCTGATCCGCTTCGTCCGGACGGGCGGCATCCCCATGCTCAAGATGATGGGCGGCTCCCCCGAAGAAGAACACACCCCTCGCACCACACACGACCACCAGTGATGGCGGTCGTAGCCACTGGTGCCCCGTAACCGAATCGGTGTGAGGAGGTCGAGCTTTCGGCGATCTCATGGTGAACGCGCGGGGATAGGGCACGGAGATAGACAGGACGCACAGCGGCGGTGAATCGCGAGGGCAGCGGGTAACGGGGGTGATCTGCGTGCCGAATGTGGAGGTGCCTGCGGAGCCGGTGGCCGGTGCGCAGCGCCCCGCTTACGTGCAGGTGCCCGGTGAGCCGGTGTTCGACGTACGGCGTCGTCGATACCTGCGGGACACCGGGACCGGAATGCCGGACCAGCACGCACCGCCGATGGCAGAGGTGTTCGACGCCATCTACCGGCGGAACAAGTGGGGCTCCCCGGAAACCCGCTCGGGCGCGGGATCCGAACGCCGCCGGGTGCGGTCGCTGCAGCGCAGCCTGGAGTTTCTGCTCGCCCGGTTGGGAACGCGATCGCTGCTGGACGCCGCGTGTGGTGACTTCAACTGGCTCCGCGAGGTGCGGCTGTCCGGGATCGATTACGTGGGGGCCGACATCGTCGCCGACATGGTTCACGCCAACAGAGCGCGGTACGCAGCGCCCGGGCGGCGGTTCGTCGCCCTGGACATCACACGTGACACGTTGCCGCGGCTGGACATGATCATGTGCCGGGATGGCCTGGTCCACCTGTCGGACGCGGAGCTCGCCGCGGCCCTCGACAACTTTGCCCGCAGCGGCGCTGCGTACCTGCTGAGCACCACCTACCTGGCCACCGAGGAGAACGTCGACATCAGGAACGGCTGGTGGCGACCGGTGAACCTGGGCCGGCCCCCGTTCGATCTGCCCGCCGCCTTGCTGCAGTTACCCGATGCCGATTCGGACCACCTCTATCCCGACAAGGTGCTGGCGCTGTGGCGTATCGCCGACTGGCCGTAACGTTCGGCGAGTCGTCGGAACAGGCGACCTTGCCGCAGGTCAGGCAGAAGAGGAGGGCCGCCCAGTGCCGTCCCATTCGGGCTTATCGCGGGCCCACGCAGAGTCATGCGCTGGTCGGGGATCACGACAAGGTCCAGCAACCTGAGCACGGCCCATCACCAAAGCCGATCACCTGATGCGGCGCACGGGCGTACGGTCGCCCGTTCGCAAGGCTGAGGGACCACGGCGGCGGCAGGCGGTCAGAACTCCAGTTCGGGGCGCAGGGGCCCGCCGACCTTGTGCAGGTGCCGCAGCACTTGGGCGTAGGAGTCGACGAGGCCTGTCTCGCAGTAGGCGACGCCATGCTCGGCGCAGAACGTGCGTACGACCTTTTGGGCGCGGTGCAGGCTGGGCCGCGGCATGGACGGGAACAGGTGGTGTTCGATCTGGTAGTTCAGCCCGCCGAGTGCGAAGTCGGTGAGCCGGCCACCGCGAATGTTGCGTGAGGTCAGCACCTGCCGGCGCAAGTAGTCGATCTTGTGGTCCTTGGCGAAGATCGGCATGCCCTTGTGGTTGGGTGCGAATGAGCACCCGAGGTACAGCCCGAACAGTCCTTGCTGCACGATGAGGAAGCACACGGCCTGGGCCGGGGACAATACCCAGAACAGGGCAACGAGGTAGCCGCCGAGGTGCGCAGTGAGCAGACCCGCCTCGGCCAGCTTGGTCGTCCGGGAGGCACCGGTGCGGGTGAGCAGCGCCCGTACGCCGGCGACGTGCAGGTTGAGGCCTTCCAGAAGCAGCATGGGGAAGAACAGCCACGCCTGGTTGCGGGCCAGCCAGGCGTACGGTCCGCGGCGGACGCGGGCGTGGTCCTCGGTGAAGGCGATCGCGCCGTTGGCGATATCGGGGTCGCGATCGACCTGGTTGGGATGGGCGTGGTGCCGGTTGTGCTTGGCGATCCACCAGCCGTAGCTCAGTCCGACCAGCAGATTGCCGTGCAGGCGGCCGAGCAGGGTGTTGACTCGCTTGGACCCGGAGATCTGCTGGTGGCCGGCGTCGTGCCCGATGAACGCGGTCTGGGTGAACATCACCGCCAGGAAGACGGCCACCAGTAGCTGCCACCACGACCGCCCGATCAGGGCGAACGCGGCCCAGCCGCCGGCCAGCAGGAGCAGGTTCACCCCGACCTTGACGGAGTAGTAGCCGGGTCTCCTGTTCAGCAGCCCGGACCGCTTGACTTCGCGGGACAGCACGGCATAGTCACTGCCCCGGCCGTCGGCCGGGGATCCTGCCATATCGGCTTCGTCGGGGCCGACGCCCCGGTCACCGACGTCAGCCGTCACTGTTCTTGTCACTGTTCTCCTTCGAAGCGCACGGGCTATGCCCCCGGCGTGAGAGCTGGGGCGAGGGCTGGCGGTTCCTGGCACTGCGGCGAGGTCCCGCCTGGCGGCCCCCTTACCAGGCCGATCACCTGCTGTTTCGTACATCGGTCTGGGGTCGGGCCCGATCGCCCTTTGTCCACGGAGGCCGGACGGCGCCGTGCGCCGGTCCGCGGGCGGGCAGATGACGCGGGCCGACCGGCCTGCGCCGGGTTGCGCGGGACGGCTGTAGCTGGATGATACGTCGGGATCCGAGGATGGCGACGAGGCACACCGGTCCGCAGGCTCCCGCACGGGCCTCCACCAGCCTGCCGACTGATCGTCAACGCTTTGATGCCACGTGCAGTGATCTTTCACAAACATGGCCGATGTTGTTGAATAGCGTGCGCCGGTGTTGTTCAGAGATAAAAGCCACCGGATTCTGTCGGCTATCCGAAGGGCTGCATGACTTCGTCATCGAAAGCTCCCCAGTCCTCCCGCGATGAATCGCCGGCCCTCTCCCGGAGAGGCGTCCTGGCGGCCGCCGGAGTGAGTGCCCTGGGCACCGCTCTCGGCTGGATGCCGGCCTTCCAGATCCCGGCGGCGAGCGCGGCCGCCACCCTCCCCGAGCCGCCGGCCTTTCCCGGCGGCATCCCGCTCTACCAGCAGGCGTACAAGAACTGGTCGGAAGAGATCACGATTGACGCCGCCTGGACCTGTGCCCCGAAGACCCCCACCGATGTGGTCACCGTCGCGAACTGGGCGAACGCCCATGGCTACCGGGTCCGGGCCAAGGGAATGGCGCACAACTGGTCGCCCACGCTGCTCCCGAACGGCGCTGACGCCGGCAAGGTCGTCCTCCTCGACACCACGAAGCACCTCACCGCCGTGAGAGTCGACTCGTCGGGTTCCCCGAACACGGTCACGGCGCAGACCGGCGTGACCATGGACCACCTGCTGAGCCGTCTGGAGTCGGCCGGCCTCGGTCTCGCCACCACCCCCGCTCCCGGTGACATCACCCTCGGCGGCGTGCTGGCTGTGAACGCGCACGGCTCGGCGATCCCGGCGACCGGCGAGGGCCGGCCGACCGGGATGGGTCACGGCACGCTCAGCAACCTCATCAGGTCCCTGACCGCGGTGGTGTGGGACTCCTCGAAGAGCGGGTACGTCCTGAAGACCTTTCAGCGCGCCGACCCCGCCATCAAGGCGTTCCTGGCCCATCTCGGCAGGGCATTCGTGACGGAGGTGACCCTGCAGGTCGGCCGGAACGAGCGGCTGCGCTGCCAGAGCCGATATGACATCCCCGTCGCCGACGTCTTCGCGGCGCAGTCCCCAGCCGGGCCGAACGCCTTCGCAAGCCTGCTGAACGACTGCGGGCGGATCGAGGTGATCTGGTTCCCCTTCACCACGGTTCCGTGGATCAAGCTCTGGTCGGTCAGGGCCGGCAAGCCCGCGCAGTCGCGGAAGGTCGGCAGGCCCTACAACTACATCTTCGCGGACTCCATCGATCAGCGGACGTCGCACTACGTCAAGCAGATAATCAGCGGCAACGTGTGGGTCACCCCGTCCTTCACCAACAGCGCGATGGCGCTCGTCGCCGCCGGCTTGATCGCGACCGGCACCTGGGACATCTGGGGGTGGTCGAAGAACACCCTGCTGTACGTCAAGCCGACCACCCTCCGCGTCGTTCAGGCGGGATACGCGATCATCACCTCGCGGGCCAACGTCCAGCGGGTCGTCAGCGACTTCTACGGACGCTACGTATCGAAGATCAACGCTTACAAGGCCATGGGCGACTACCCGATGAACGGCCCGATAGAGATCCGGGTCACCGGGCTGGACGGGCCGGGCGACATCGACGGGGTGCCGGGCGCGGTGACCCCCCAGCTGTCGTCCGTACGGCCGCGGCCCGATCACCCCGAGTGGGACGTGTGCGTCTGGATCAACATGGCCACCATCCCGGGCACTCCGAAGGCCGATCAGTTCTACGCCGAAATGGAGCAGTGGATCTGGTCCCACTACACCGGCTCCTACGCGACCGTACGGCCGGAGTGGTCGAAGGCGTGGGCGGTCACCGCCGGCGGCGCGTGGACGGACTCGGCCATGCTCACATCCAAGATCAAACGCAGCCTCAACGCCGGGCAGCCGTCGAATGACGACTTCGACACCGCCCGGGCCACGCTGAACACATACGATCCGCACCGGATCTTCAGCAACACGTTCCTCGACACCCTGCTGCCGTGACCCGTTGCCCGGGTGCGTGAATGTCCGTCCCGCACCCGGACAGCTCGTCTACTCCCATGATCGCGAGGACACGGCCGAGTTGATGGTCGGGTACGTGGTCCTTGGGTCAGAGGGCGACCGGCCCCTGCCACGGACCGTTGTCGACCACCCAGGCCACATTCAGCCGGCCATTATTGCCGACCACGACCGCCGTGAGCTGGTTGTCGTGCTGCTTGGCCATTCCGACGCCACCCCCGTTGAAGTCGGCACCTCCGAAGGCGACGGGCCCCTGCCACGGACCGTTGTCGACCACCCAGGTCACATGCAGCCGACCGTCGTTCCCCACCACCAGCGCGGTCAGCTGGTTGTCGTGCTGCTTGGCCATCGCCACTCGCGCCCCAGGCAGGAAGTCGGCACCTCCGAAGGCGACGGGCCCCTGCCACGGACCGTTGTCGACCACCCAGGTCACATGCAGCCGACCGTCGTTCCCCACCACCAGCGCGGTCAGCTGGT
>JAOPYH010000186.1 GCA_025964715.1 Streptosporangiaceae bacterium
GTCAGGAAATCTCATAACCCGTCAGGTCGTGGGTTCGAACCCCACCCGCCCCACCATCCTCGCAGGTCAGAGGCTCTGTCGCACCGCCGTGGTACGTCTCTACGGAGATCAATCCCACGGAAACCCCGCTGATACTCGCGGCGGGTTGGAGGCGCGAGCGATGGCACGACCACCATTGGCAATGGGCACGCACGGCAGCATCGCGGTCAAGCAGAGACCGAGCGGCACGAGCTGGGTCGCCCGCTGTCGGTTCCGCGACTTCGACGGCGTGACGCGTCACCTGGAGTACGCCGGCCGCACGAAGGCGGCAGCGCAGGCCGCCATCCAGGACGCGATCAAGGCGCGCCAGGGAACGCCGTCAGCGCCCCTCCGCCCGCACCACACCTTCGAACGAGCCGCGGACATGTGGTTGGTCAAGCTCGACGGCCAGGTCGCCGAGGGCACGCGAGCCGCAACCACTGCCGACACGTACAGGCAGCGCCTACGAGCGGTGATCCTGCCGGCGATGGGCCAATGGCGACTCCACGAGTGCACGGTGCCGATGGTCGACATGTTCTTCCGGGGCCTGGTGGCGACGCAGGGCGCCGAATCCCGCAAGACGGTCCGGACAGTCGTCTCCCAGGTCCTGCGACTTGCTGTGCAGCACGAGGCGCTGCGCGACAACCCCGTCCGGCACCTCGACCCCATCGAGCGCGGCCCTCGCGCCGCACGAGCTCTGACCGCCGAGGAGCGCAAGCGCTTCCTCGGGTGGATGGACGGCCACTCCGAGGACCCGGCGGAGGCGAAGGCCCAGGCGGCGGCGCGCAGTCGCGACCTCCCCGACTTCGTGACGTTCATGATCGGCACTGGCGTGCGCATCGGTGAGGCGCTCGGCGTTCGATGGTGCGATGTCGACCTGGAGGGCGTGCCGGTCGTCGACGGCGACGAGCTGCGCGCGGTGCCGATCGTCGCCATCACCGGCAATGTCGTGCGGCACCGTGGTGACGGCCTGCACCGGCACGCAGGCAAGACAGCCACGTCGTTGAGGATCGTGCCGCTGCCGCGGTTCGTCGTCGCGATGCTCAGCAAGCGCGAGAACCTCGGTCCTGACGTCCCGGTCTTCCCGGCCGCGGGGAGCAAGCGACCAGGGTTGAACTGGAAGGACCCGAACAACATGACCGCCTACATCCGCGAGGCCCGCCAGGGCGCTCGGATGGACTGGCCGGTTACGAGCCATACCTTCCGCAAGACCGCCGCGACGATCTGGCACGACTCGGGGCTGCTGACGGACCGGCAGAAGGCCGACCTCACCGGGCACGCGAAGATCAGCACTCTCACGGACATCTACGTCGCTCGAGGCGAGCTGCACCCACAAGGAGCCGCCGTCATGGACGCGGCCTGGCTCGACTCCTGACCCCGTTGTTCAGAAGTCATGACGACGACCAGCCCGCATCGAGCGCATCGGTGCCGGTCAACGAAGAGACCGCGTTACGATGATCATGTGCGAGGTGCCCTCAAGGGCTGCCGCGGTTACTTGTAAGCCTCGACTTGGCGGCGATCCCTCGGTCCAACTTGTTCAGACTTGCCGTCGTCCTCAAGGCGGCGCCTGCGGCGTCGCGCGGCCTTGAGCCTGAGGCAGCCGCAAGCGCTCGCGCGGCTGTCGTGGCGCGCCGCAGCGCGAAGCACCCTATCGGCCGGGATGCCCTAACGTAAGATCGTCAGACATGCTGACCTTCGTCCAGCTGCTGAGGCGCGCATCATGCGCACCGTACTCAGAACGCGGGAGAACACATCGATGACAGAACCGCCCCCCAATACTCGAGTTGCCAACGAGGACGGTAAGGCTGTTGTTTATGTGACCCATAAGACCTCGGACGGTGAATACGTGGTTAAGCACGCGTTTCCGTCAGCAATCTCGCATCACTATCAGCCTACCGGCATCGGGGAAGACATCCCGCTGTACTCAGGAACGTTCCAGCTTGCTGCTCAGTTGCCGACTGTGTTCGTAGGTGACGTTCGGTTCACATGGAATCCAACGCCCCGAGTTACAGCTCGCGGCGGTGCGAACCAGAGCATATTTGACGGCATCATGGATGAAGATGATGGCTCCAAGTGGGTGCGCATGGGTGACATCATCGTGGATACGAGCGGTGGCATTCCGAAACCGCCTGCCGTCGCGAACTCTAGTTGGGATAAGAGTGAAACTAACACCTGGGTAGAAGATCGAATTGCGACACCAAGTTTAGGCGATGGAGGGAAGCTCGATTGCGTTACCTTTTTGGTGCCAAACGGATGGCAAAGTATTGGCGGCCATAGAGTTCAGGACGGGTTGAGGCCATGGATCTGGTGGGAGGGAGCTTTTACGTCGACTGCAGCCAACTGGCAGGTCGAAATCCATCCTATCGAGGGACACTCCAGTGATTTCTGGGCAGAGCTCGAGGCGAGTGGATCGAGTCGGTTTACTCACATTGGCCGGTTAACGCGGACAGATGGGACGCAATTCTCTGCAGACGCCGCCGAGAACCCGCTGAATGCCGTTCGGCTTGCCGTCAGCTTCGCCCTCGGGCGCGCAGTACAGTGTGCTTTGCCGGTTGGCTGGCGAGGCGACATGCCAGTTTGGACGATGTGGCACACCGGTGGAATCGATCGAATGAAGAGCGTCCAATCACTTCTAGATCAGACCATAGCTTCTAGTCAGCTTCAAGATCTTGTTGAGCGGTGCCTAGAGTTTTGCCGCTGATCCGTTTAAGGAAGAAGTGCTTCAGTACGCAGTATCATATTATCTCACTTCCAACTATGACGTAAACGTTGAATTAGCTGTCGCACTGCCAATTTCGGCTTTGCAGCTCATTTCCTATTATCGGTTCGTCGAAGATCGAGGAGCCTTCTCGAAGGGAAGGTGGAACGATATGACCACGGTCGAACAGATCAGAAAACTTCTTGACGATTGCTCGGTTGATACGGAAGTCCCTGTTGATTTCCAGTATCTTGAGTCGGTTCGAACCGCCCTTGGCCTGAATCAGGACGGCACATCGCGCGATGCGCTGGACTGCATCATAAGGATGCGCAACAACGTCATCCATCCAACCCGTGACAAACCGGCCACTTGGAGCACGTATCAGTGGTCAGAGGCATCGCAAGTTGTTCTCGATTATCTGAGATTTGCAATCTTAAACCTAATTGGTTCTAACTCTTCTATCCGTACGGCCGTTCAGCAATCGAAATACTTGGGGCAAACGACTAAAGTTCCCTGGGCGCCCTAGTTGCGAGAGTCACTATCGCCTTCGTTGGGGTCGGTGCAGATCCCGGGGGTGACCCGGCTCTGTCGCGTCCTGCTGGCCACCCACGGGCACTGCGCGACGGCTTGAGGCAGGGTTTGGCAGTGCCCGGTCAGCAGCATGTGGGAGGCTGTCACTGGGCCGCCGAGCGGTATGACCGCGCCAGGTCGACAAGTTGCCGCGCGCGTCTCAGTCGCGCACGGGCGCCATAAATGTGCACTGCACGGGGCGCGATTAAAGACACCACCTGCGGCTCTAAATCTGCCGACGCGCTCGCTCGGCAGTGTGGAACAATGCTTTCAGTTGGCTGCTGAAGTGCCTGCAGGTGGCGTACTACACTCCCTATAGTAGTTCAGGAGGGGTCTATGTCTCGTACCTCAAGGAGTCAGCTCCACCAGTGGCTGCTCGTTGCACTTGCAGAATTAGGCGGCAGTGCACCGCGTGCCCAAGTGCTTAAGTATATTGACGCGCAGTTTGGGCATCAGCTGACAGAGGAAGATCGGAAGAAGCAGCAACCCAAGAGTGATTCAGCAAGGGTGTCGAATCAGAGTATGTGGGAGAACGCGGTCTCATGGGAACGCAAGACTCTAGTCGACAATGGGCTGATTGCGCAGGCGCCTCGTGGTGGTCCGTGGACCTTGACGCCTAGCGGATTGGTGGCTGCGAGGAGGTTCGTTGGTGATGATGATTCGGTTGCAGACCCGCTTTCGCGGTTTCGCCCAAAGGACTCCAGCGACTACCTTGCGCGGATTTCATCAAGGGTTCTCACGAAACGGCGCCATCACGAATACATTATACGCGACTTCGGTTCCTGGCTAGCGGGACGGGGCTTCACGCCGGCGACAGACGTCCATCCCCGCGACTTGGTGGTGCTTGACCCTAATGGCGCGCATTGGCTTGTTGAGGTAAAAGTTGTGTATGATGGAGACGCAACCGGGGCCGTACGCTCGGCTCTCGCTCAGCTCCTGATGTACAGCCACTTCCTGTACAAATCACCTCCACTTCTGATGGCACTCTTCAGTGAGTCGATCGGAGACTTGTACTGTGAATTTTTGTGCTCGCATGGGATTGAGTCGGTCTGGTGGTCCGAGGGGCAGTGGAAGGGCTCGGCGGGCGCAACCGCCGCCGGGTTGGTTTAGCGGAGATTCGGGTCGACGGGTGTGCTGGCTCGGTGAGAGCTGGGAGCGCATGTCGGCGCGAAGTACTCGCGACGGAGCGGTTGACACTTGAAGTCTGGATCCAGCCGTCAGGACGGCAGAACGAGGGACCAGTCGAGCATGGGGCCGGTTGCTGCAGAGACAACTACTTGATCTGAGTTGAGGATGGTGACGCCGGCCGACCGGAGCCGGTCGACGCTCCACGGGTACGCCGGGTGCCGCCGCAGCACTTCCTTGATGCACGGCGCCGCGATGATCGCCAGCCCAAGGCCGAGCGCCTCGTTGAGCAGCCCGAGCGCGAGGGTGTCGTTGATCCCTGCGGCCCACTTGTTGAGGGTGTTGAACGTCAGCGGCGCGGCGATCACGACATCGGCCGGCGGTAGCGGGTTGGGTTCGTCGGGTAGGCGTGGCTCGACTCGAACCGGGTGCCCGGTAATTTCAGCAAGGGCGTCCACGTCAACCCAGGTCGCAGCCGTCGGCGTGAGGATGACGTAGGGGTCCCAGTCGCGTTCGTTGAGCAGTTCGACAAGGCGGGACAGGTCGAGCACCGGCGGCGCGCTGCACGCGATGACGTAGGCGACCCGGCGCGCTCCTGTCATCCCTGCAGAACTCCGGCCCGTCCCGCGATCGCGCGAAGCCCGGGCGTGGCCGTCCGACGTTCTCGTTTTAGCATCTCCCGCAGCAGCTCGCGCACCATCACGTTGTAGCGCAGGGTCTGCGATGCGACTCGCTCGGCTTCCAGGAGATTGACCACCGCTGCCGCGTCCGCCCGACGCTGCGCGTAGGCCCACGCCATGTCGATGTGCACCTGTGCCCGTCGGCTGAGCAACCCGCTGGGTAGGGACGAGGCGTCGACGAACTCGGCCTGCGCGATCGCCGAGGCCGCGTCGCCGAGCTCGGCCGCGGTCGAGACCCGGTGGATGGCGACGTTCGTCGGGCCGAAGGCGGTCCAGCCGTGGTTGGCGTCCTCGCCGAGCTGGTCGGCGAGCAGCTGCGCGCGCTGAAGCCGTTCCATCGCCTCGCCACGGTCGTTGCGCCGGCCCGCGATCACGGCCGCGATGAGCGTCAGTGCGCCGCGCAGCGAGATCCCGGCGGGGGAGTCGTCGTCGAGGTTCTCCGCCGTCACGAGCGCGATGGACTCCGCTTCGTTGAGGCGGTCGTTCTTCAGGAAGGCGCACGCCACCTGGTATGCGGCCGCGGCACCGAGGGCCGGCGACTCGGCGTGCAGCGCGGCGTTCGCAGCGCGGTCGGCGGTGAGCCAGGCCAGCTCGGCGTTGCCGACCTTGGTCACGAGCTTGGCCGCGGCGACGTAGACGCTGCTCTGGAGTTCGAGGGCCTGGCGCCGCTCGTCGCCGCGGGACTCGGCGACCAGGCCGTCGACGCTCGTGATCAGCGACGGGAGGATGCGGGTCGCCGCGCCGTAGTCGGCGCTCTGGTACCGCAGGTGGACCTCGGTGGTGAGCCGCTCGATGTCGGACAGCTTTGCCGGCCGCGGGGTGGTGACACCGAGCCCCGGGTAGGAGCCGAGCGCGTCCTGGATGGCGGCGAGGCCGTCCAGCTCGGGCTCACCGTTCGGGGCGAGCACGAACGGCCGGCCGCTGAGGGTCTCGACCTTGACGTGCAGCACCTTCGCGATGTCGACGAGGACGGAGAGCTTGTCGACGGACCGGATGCCACGTTCCACCTGCGAGAGCCACGACTCGGACCGCTGGATCAGGCCGGCCAGCTGCTGCTGGCTGAGACCGCGGCGCAGCCGGTAGATCCGGATGCGTTCACCAATGGGACCTTCGAGCGCCATGCCCACATCCCACCTCGCAATCGCCGCCGCGACCCGCACTTTTGTGCGACCAGCCGTTGGTGCAGGTCATCAACAAGGACGTGATCGAGCATAGGTCTCGATCGTCCGTCGCATGGCCGAATCGCGAAGGTGGCACGGGATGACCCAGCATCACCGCGAGACCCGAACCGAGGCGCTGGTGCTCGCGCGCCGTCTTCGAGTCGAGCTGGACCAGCTCGACGAGGCGGTGGCGGTCCTGCGAGCTACGCGTCTTCGTCAGCTAGCTGATGCTCGATCTGGTCGACTCGGGCCCGGAGGGCGCGGATCTCCTGCTCCAGGTTGCTGAGCGCCGTCAGGACCGGATCCGTGGACTCGTCCACATGCGGCTCTGCTGCTTCGCCGCGCAGCACCTGCGCCAGGTAGCCGGCCGGCCATCCCAGCGCCTCCGAGACGGCGGACAGGGTCTGGGGACGTCGGCGGCGCGGGTTGAGGTTGTGCTGCAGCTCGCGCAGCGTCGTCAGCGATACCTCGGCGCGCGAGGCGACCTCCATCTGCGTCGCCCGCGACTCGTCCAGCCGGTTCTGGATCGCGCGCGCGACAGCATCCCAGTCGTCGCGCTCGTCCGGCTCTGCCACACCAGCAGCCTAGAGCCACTCCAGTAACTGGCGTCGATCGACGTCAACACCGTTAGCAACCGTGGCCAATAGGCATCAATATTGGTGCCAACTGATGCTATATTGGTGCCGTATAGGAGGAGTGACCATGCGACACCACTGGATCGGACAGCTGCTCACCAGGGACAACGAGGGAAACGAGGCACACCCATGAGCACCCCAACGCACGCAGGTCAGCGACCGGCTACCGGCCTGCTGATGACCGTCGAGGAGATCGCGACGCTGTGGTTCGGCGAGGTCGGCGAGAACGGCTCGGCCAGCTCGAACTGCCAGAAGATCCGGCGGCTGATCCCGGACGTGCTCCCGGCACGGCGGATCGGTAACCGCTGGTACGTCAGCCGCGCGGCCGCGGAGGCATGGGCGGCCGGCGGCGACCCGTCGTCGGTCATGGCGCACCCGGACACCCGCGAGGCGGCGCAGCGCCGCGGGGAGGAGCGGTAGCCGTGGTCAGCGTCGGAGTACTGATCTTCTTCGCCATCGTCGGCGCCGTGATCTGCGCGAAGGCGCGAGTGGCCGCGGGGGCCGTCGTGTTCGCGCTCGTCGCGCTGGTGCTGTTCATCAGCACCCCGGCCGGGATCGGGCTGCCCGGCATGGTCGGCGACTTCATGACGGCCGTCGGCTCGGCGTCCAAGCCCCTTACCGGCGAGACGGGGGCCCAGGGATGACCGCCGCGACGGTGGGCATCGAGGCGCGTGACTGGCGGCAGAACGCCGCCTGCCGGGCTGCCGATCCGGAGCTGTTCTTCCCTACCGCGGAGGCCGGCCCCGCCCACGCCGAGCAGGTGGCCGCGGCCAAGGCGGTCTGCGCCGGGTGCCCGGTCCGGACCCCCTGCCTCGAGTTCGCCTCCACCGCGCTCGCACACGGGATCGCGGGCGGCATGACGGCGGACGAGCGCCGGGCTCAGCGAGGCGCCAACCCGTACCTCGACGGCGCGGGACGACCCATCGGGGCCGGTCGCGACGAGACGGCCGCGGTCGGTCGGGCCCAGCTCGCGACCGGGCGGCGCAACCGGGTCGTCGAGCACGAGTTCGGGGCGTCGCGGCGCACCGTCCAGCGCTGGGCCGCTCGGGCCCGCGCCGCGGCCGCGGCGCGCGAGCACCAGCAGACCGAGGGGGAGGAGAGCCGCGGCGGCAACCGGGCTCCCCTCCAGATCTCCCAGCAGCACAGCACCCAGGCAGGGACACGAACCACGGAAGGAGGTCGAGCGTAGATGACCAGCAACCAGGGCAACAGCGGTGGCGAACGGCACGCCGAGCGCGGCGCCGGCGCATGGGGGGCCGTGCTGCTCGCGGCCGAGGACGGAGCGACGTCGTGAAGGCCCGCACGGTGCTCTACGTGCTGTTGCTGCTCGTGGCGGCGGCCGCCGCGGTGCTGTCGTTCGCGGCGCTGCGCGATCTCGCGCTCGTCTGCGGCTTCGCCCCGTGGCTGGCGTGGCTGCTGCCGGTCGTCGTCGACGCAGGAGCCGCGGCGGGGTCCCTGGTGTGGCTGGGCGGCTGGTCCGCCGAACCCGCCCGCCGGTTCGCGCGAGCGCTCGCGCTGTGCCTGCTCGGGCTGTCCGTCGCCGCCAATGCGCTTGGCCACGGCTTGGCCGCGTTCGCACTCCGCCCGGCGTGGTGGGTCGTCGTGATCGTCTCTTCCGTCGCCCCGGCTGTACTCGGCGCGGTCGTGCACCTGGCCGTCCTGGTCGGCCGTCCGGACGATGCCGCGCTGCCGCCCGAGGCAGACGACGCCGACGCCGATCTCGGGCTGCTCGACGAACACGGGCTGTCGCGCCTGTGGGAGCACGCCCCCGCCGCGGAGCCGACGCCGCAGGACCGGGCCGCAGCCCTGATCGCCGAAGGGGCCGGCCGCCGCCGGCTCTCGCGCGAGCTGGACATCACCGAGTACGAGGCCCGCCGGTTGATCGCCCACAGGCGCGAGGCCGAACCGACGGCGAGCCCGGAACGGGTTCCCGCACTCAACGGAGCAGGAGGTCCCTCGTGAATGTCCCCCTTCTCATCATGGTGGCCGCTCTGGTCGCGGTGGCGCTGCTCTCCTGGCGGCATGGTGCGCGGGCGATCAGCGTGGGGTGTGCCGCCGCGGCGGTCCTGCCCGTCGTGTCGCTGGTGCGCACGTCGCACCCGTTCCTGCTCGGGCTCCTGGCCGCCGTGCTCCTGGGCTGGTTGTGGCACCGGCACGGCCGCACGATGGCGACCGTCACGCGCTGGGGTGCGTCGTCGCGTCGCAAGGCGGGGGTGGCGTCGTCGAGCGACATCGTGCGGGTGGGGTCGGCGGTGGCGATGCGCCGCCGCACCCCGAACGTCCGCCCGTCGCTGCGCGCCGGCTCCCGACGGGCCCGCGCCGCGCAGCTTCTCTGGCAGCCCACCGAGACCGTGGCGGTCGAGCTGTGCCACGTCGGTGCGCTGCGGGTGTGGTCGTCGATCGAGGACGTCGTCGTGGTGTTCGGCGGCCCGAGGGTCGGCAAGACCCAGTGGCTCGCCGGGCGGGTGCTCGACGCCCCAGGCGCTGTTCTCGTCACCTCGACGCGCACGGATCTGCTCGATCAGACCGGGCCCATGCGGGACCAGGTCGGGCCGGTGTTCGTGTTCAACCCGGTCGGGCTGGGCGGTCGGCCGTCGACCATCTCGTTCGACCCGCTCACCGGATGTTCGGATCCGGTGACGGCCAACGAGCGCGCCGCCGACATGCTCGCCATCGCCACTCGGCCGGGCGGCGGGGACCGCGAGTACTGGGACGAGCAGGGCCGCCGGAACCTGGCCGCGCTGATGCACGCCGCCGCGCTGGGCGGCCTGACCATGGAGGACGTCCAGTCGTGGCTGGCCGACCTCGACGAGCACCAGCACCGCATCCTGCTGCTGCTCCACAACAAGAGCCCGGAACCGGCGTTCGAGACGGCCGTGCGGCAGTTCATCGGCACCAACGAGCGCACCCGCACGTCGATCACGTCCACGATCGCCCCCGCGCTCGGCTGGCTCACCCACGGTCCGGCCCGTGCCGCCGCCCTGCCCCTCGCCGAGGGCGGCCGGCCCTTCGACGTCGCCGCGCTGCTGGCGTCCCGGGCGAGCGTCTACATGCTCGGCGGCGAAGAAGCACAGGTCACGCCGCTGGTCTGTGCGCTGACCGGCTACATCGCCCGTGAGGCCCGCCGCCTGGCCGCGCACCAGCCCGGCGGCCGGCTCGACCCGCCGCTGTCGCTGCGCCTCGACGAGGCCGCGCTGATTTGCCCGGTCCCGCTGGACAAGTGGAGCGCGGACATGGGCGGCCGCGGGGTGTCGATCGTTGCGTGCTTCCAGTCCCGCGCGCAGCTGGTCGACCGCTACGGCGAGGCTAAGTCCGCCGTCATCCTCAACAACTCCGGTGGCCGCATGCTGTTCGGCGGCACCGCCGACCGGGACGACCTCACGTTCTGGTCGACGTTGGCGGGGGAGCGGGACGAGCCGATCACCACGACGGACCTGCACGGGCGGGTGGCGTCCCGCACGACGCGGCGGGTGCCGGTGCTCTCGCCCGCGCAGCTGGCGAACCTCCCGGCCCGGCGGGTCGTGGTGTTCCGCCGCGACATGCCGCCGGTCATCGGGCGGGTCGAGCAGGCGTGGCGTCGCCGGGACGTGCACGCGTTCCACCACCCCGACGCCCTCACCGTCCGGGCCCGCGCCTGGCGCGCCCGTCAGGTGGCCCGCCTGGTCGGGTGGCTCGCCCGTCGCACCCGGCCCGCACGGGCGTGGATGGGCGCCCTCGGCCGGGCCGTCGCCGGGTGGTGTCGGCAGCGGGCGACGTCCCTGCGGATCCGCGTCACCGGTCACGGCGGCCGTCCGAGCTACCTGTCTCCGCAGGTGGTGCCGGGCGAGGTCGTCGACGCCGGATCGCGGCAGGACGGGCCGGGCGCTGACGTCGTGGCCTTCCCGATGCGCCGGCGACGGCCGCCGCGTGATCCCTGGGACGACGGGCGTCCGTCCGACACCGGAGGTGCCCCGTGATCGGGCCCGTGGATCCCTCGACGCCCAACGGCCACCACCCCGCGGGCGACCCGGTGCCCGCGCCGGGCGCGACGGACCCCGCGGTCGTCGCGCTCAGCAGTGCGGTGCAGCGGGCGTTGCGCCGGATCGACGCCGTCGACAAGAACGTGGTCCAGCTCGCCGCGGAGGTCGCCGGGCTCGGCGGGCGCCTGACTCCCGGCGAGCCGGCCGTCTCCGAGGAGCACGAGGACGGGCCACCCGTGGTGCGGTCGTGGCTGCTGGCCGCCGAGGACGAGCGCGCCGCCGCCGACCTGGCCGACCTCGTGGAGTGGATGGGCCGCGTCTACGTGCGCTACACCCGCGCGCAGCTCTCGTCGTGCTGGCTCTGGCACCCCGAGGTGATCGAGGAGCTGTGGTGGCTCCGGTGCGCCCACGCCGACGCCTTCCACCCGGAGAGCGGGTCCTGGATGCGCGTGGGGGACTGGCACGACCGGCAGCGCACCGGCGTCGAGCGCCGCGTCAACGCGCTGCTCGGACGCTGCTCGCTCTCCCGGCACGTCGACAGCAACGGGCGGCCCGCCGAGGTCACCGAGCCCGCACCGCCGCCGCTGGCCGGGCACTTCGCCGCCGTCGCCGCCCACTGGGCAGCCACCCGCACGGCCGGACCCACGCCGGCCCCCGGGCTCATCGCCGAGGCCGAGGGGGCTGAGTTCGCCCAGCACCGGGGCCACCGATGAGCGAGCCCGCACGTCCCCGCCGCGGCTGCACCGTGCCCGGCTGCGGGCGTCCACATCACGGACGTGGGCTCTGCCGTCCGCACTGGGAACGGCACCACCGCGGCGGGGACGTGCGGGCCGACACCGAGATCCGTGACCGAGCCGCCGCAGCGCCGCGCTACTGCGCGATGCGGCGGCAGCTCGTGGCGCTGCGCGGTCCGGCGGCGGCGCACCGCTGCGCAGGCTGCGGCGGGGCCGCGCAGGTGTGGTCCTACGACGGCACCGATCCCCACGAGCGCACCGATCCCGCGCGCGGCCACCGCTACAGCCTCGACCCGGCCCGGCACCGGCCGCTGTGCCGTTCCTGCCACCGCCGCGCCACCGCGCGCGGTGCGTCCGGCCCGCTGGACGTCGAACGCGCCGCCTGGCTCTACCGCGCCGGTGCCAGCTCGCGCGGCATCGCTGCGCTGCTCGACGCCAGCCCGAGCGCCGTCCTTCGCGCGCTCCGCGCCAACGGCGTCCCGATCCGATCACGCCAGAAGTCACGCCGATGACGACCAACCGCGACGACTCGAACCGACCTCCCCGGACCTCGATCACCACCGAACAGATGGACACGAACACGCACCAGTCACCTGAGCAGCACGACGACGACCACCGAGACGACACCCGTAGCAACGAGACCAAGAGCAAGACCCACACCCACGCATCACGATCCTGTGGTGCCGTCGCGAGCCCTGACGGGCTCGCTCGGAACTGCGCCGTGCCCGCCTTACAAGATCCACTTCAACCTGTAGGAGGACGACCGTGACCAACCAACAGAGTGCTGAGTGCCGAGCAGCACTGCGGGCGTTGGAGGAGGCCCAGCAGCCGACCGAGCGTGCCGCCGCGATGTTCCTGGCCCGCGCCCAACGCGACCTGGCCACCGCCCGCGCCAGCAGCCCGGCCGAGATCGCGGACCAGCCCGACGTCACCGACCCGGAGAAGGACTACGCCGCGTGGGTCGAGCGGATGGTGGAGAGCGAGCGGCGTCAGCGGGCGTCCGCTCTGGTGTCGCCGGCCGCCGGCCGTCGCGACGACGACTCGCCGAACCCGGCGCGCCAGCTGCACGACGCCGAGCTCGCGGCGGTGTACGCCGACGCGGTGGCCCGGGCGCGCGCGGCGATCGCCGCGATGACCGGGCCCGACCCGGCGCGGGCCACGGCCGCACAGGCCGACGTGCTCGACCGGTGGATGGCCGACGACCGGGCGGACGCCGCGGCGCTCGTCGCCCGCTTCGAGCAACCGGGGGCCTGATGCTGAGCGTGCACCGCGGCCACTCCGTCCGGTACCTCACCGACGAGGTCGCCAAGGCCCGAGAGGGCTACTACACCGGCGCCGTCGCCGCCGGGGAACCGCCCGGACTGTGGTGGGGCAAGGGCGCCGAGTCGCTGGGGCTCACCGGCGAGGTCGACGCCGACCTGATGGAGGCCGTCTACACGCGGCTGCTCGACCCGCGCGACGCCGCCGCGCACGACCGCGCCACGTGGGACGAGGCGGCAGCGCTCGCCGCCGGCCACCGGAAATACCGCTCCGCCGAGCAGATCTACGCGACGCTGCTGGAGGCCCACCCCGAGGCCGGGCCCGAGGAGCGTGCCGCGTTGCGGGCCGAGGCCGGGCGCTCGGCCCGGCAGGCGGTGACGTTCATCGACGTGACGTTCTCCGCGCCCAAGTCGGTGACCGTCACCGGTCTGGCGTTCGAGCGCGCCGCCAACGACGCGCGGCTGCGCGGTGACGACGACGCCGCCCAGGCGTGGGACACCCACGCCCAGGCCGTCGAGGACGCGATGCTGGCGGGCACCCGGGCCGGGCTCGCCTACCTCCAGGAGCACGCCGGCTACTCCCGCGTCGGCCACCACGGCGGCGGGTCCGGGCGATGGATCGACGCCCACGAGTTCGTCGTCGCCCAGTTCTTCCAGCACGACTCCCGCGAGCGGGACCCGCAGTGGCACATCCACAACGCCATCCTCAACCGCGTCCTCTGCTCGGACGGGGTGTGGCGGGGCGTCGACGGGCGCGCGATCGACGAGCACAAGGCCGCCGCGGCGGCGATCGCCGAACGCGTGATGGAGGCCCACCTGGCGCAGTCGCTCGGGGTGCGGGTCGAGACCCGGCCGGACGGGAAGGCCCGCGAGGTCGTCGGGATCGACCGCGACCTGCTGGACCTCTACTCCTCGCGCCGCGCGCAGATCGGCCCGAAGGCCGCCGAGCTGATCCGCCAGTTCACCGCCGCCCAGGGCCGCGAGCCATCCCCGTACGAGCGGGCCGTCATCCACGAGCAGGCCACGCTGGTGACCCGCAAGGCGAAGTCCCACGAGGGCGAGACGCGGGAGGAGCAGTTCGCCCGGTGGGAGGAGATGGCCCGCGACCGGGTCACGGGCGGGCTCGCGTCGCTCGCCGACCAGCTGGTCGCACGGGCGCAGGACCCGGGCGAGGTGGCGGAGTTCTCCCCGCTCGACGTCATCGAGCGTGCCGTCGCCGAGGTGGCCAAGACGCGGGCGCACTACTCCCGGTCGGACATGTTCATGGCGGTCTCGAACGCCCTGCCCGGCCACCTCGGCGTCGAGCCCGACGACATTCTGCCGTTGCTCGACGGGCTCACCACCGCCGCGCTCGACCGCGCCCAGCGGCTCGGGCCGGCGGAGGACGTCGACGCGCTGCCCGACGAGTTGCGCCTCGCGAACGGCGAGTCGGTCTACGCCCGGCACGGCTCCACCCGCTACGCCACGCCCGGCCAGCTCGCGGCGGAGCGTTCGCTGCTGGCCGCCGCGGTCGAGCGTGGCGCCCACCGGTTCACCGACGACCAGGTGGACGACGTCGCCGACCGGTTTGCCGAGTCCGGCATCACGCTCGGCCCGGACCAGGCCGCGACCCTGCGCGGCGTGCTGACCTCCGGCGCGCAGGTCGAGGTGCTCACCGCCGCCGCAGGCACCGGCAAGTCGTTCGTCGTCGGCGCGATCGCCGACACCTGGACCGGCACCGCCGAGGGCGAACCCGCGCGGCGCGTGTTCGGGCTTGCCCCGTACCAGAACGCCGCCGAGGTCCTGGCCGGGGAAGGGCTCTCGGCGAAGAACGTCCGGGCGTGGCTCGCGACGCAGAACCGCCTGGACCGAGCCGCCCCGGGCACGGCGACCGGCCCCACCGGTGACGACGAGTCGTGGCGGCTAGGCCGTGACGACCTGGTGGTCGTCGACGAGGCAGGGACCGCCGAGACCGGCGATCTCGTCGCCATCCGCGCCCGCTGCGAGGCCGCGGGGGCGAAGCTGCTGCTCGTAGGCGACCCGAAGCAGCTGACCGCGATCGGGCCCGGCGGCACGCTCGCCGACATCGGCGAGCACGGCATCATCTACCAGCTCTCCGAGGTGCGCCGCTTCGCCAACGACTGGGAGGGCCCGGCGTCGCTGCGGCTGCGCGACGGCGACCCCGACGTGCTCGCCGAGTACACCAAGCGCGGCCGCCTCGTCGACGGTGGCACCGCGGAGCAGGCCGAAGCTGTCGCCTCACGGGCGTGGCTCGCCGACACCCTCGACGGGCGCGAGTCGCTGCTGATGGTCGGCAGCAACGCCGCGGCCGCGCGCGTGTCGTCCGCCCTGCGGGCCGAGCTCGTCCGGCTCGGCCGGGTCGCCGAGGAGGGCGTTCCGCTCGGCGAGGGCGGCGACGGGTCCGTGCTGGCCGACTGGAGGGGGACCGTCGCCGGGGTGGGCGACCTGGTACAGGCCCGGGCGCTCGCGTGGCACCTTCGCGGGTTCGAGGGCAACACCGCCGCGCCGATCACCCGCCAGACCTACCGCGTGACCGCCACCCGGGCGGACGGCGGGCTCACCGTCGCCCCGGTCCTCGGCCGCGACGCCGCCGACCGCGGCGAGCAGCTGGGGGCGCCCATGCAGCTGCCCGGCACCTACGTGCGCGAGCACCTGTCGCTGGGCTACGCCTCGACCAAGGACGCCGCCCAGGGCCGCACCGTCGACACCAGCCACGCCGTGACCGGGCCGGGCACCGACGCCGCCGGGCTCTACGTCCCGGCCACCCGCGGCCGCGAGCGGAACACGATCTACGCCGTGACCCGCCACCTGGCGCCCGACGCCGAGACGGGGGAGACGTTCGACGCCGCGGCCCGCACCCCCGAAGCCGTGCTCGCCGACGTCCTGTCGTCGATTCGTGAGGACCGCAGCGCGCTCGCCGAACAGGCCCACGCCGAGGACGACGCCCGCTCGGTCATGACCCAGATCGACCGCATGGCCGACCTGATCCGCGACGTCAGCGCCGGCCGCGTCGCCGACACGCTCGACCGGCTCGCCGCCACCGGGCAGCTGGCCCCACAGCACCGCGCGCAGCTCGCCGCCGACGACGCGTTCGGCTCCATGGAGCGACTGCTGCGCACCGCCGAACTCGCCGGCCACGACCCGGAGCAGGTACTCACCGCCGCGATCGAGGCACGCAGCCTCGAGGACGCCGACTCCCCGGCCCAGGTGCTGCACCACCGCATCACCACCGCGCTCGCCGGGCAGCTCACCCCGCGAATGCACGGCGGCGCCATGGACCTCATCCCGCACCACCTGCGCGACGCCGACCCCGCCGACAAGCGCGCCGCGCGGCTGCACCAGCTCGCCGACGCCGTGGACGAGCGGCGCCGTGAACTCGGAGCCCGCACCGCCGACGAGGCGCCCGCGTGGGCGATCGACGCCCTCGGACCCGTCCCCGACAGCACCGATCCCACTCAGGTGGTCGCGCGCCAGGACTGGGAGCACCGCGCCGGCTGGGCCGCGGCCTACCGCGAGCTGGTCGACCACACCGACGAGCACGACCCGCTCGGCAACGCCCCCGGCAAGGGCCGCGTCGAGCACGGCGTGATGTTCCGTGCCGCGCACGAGGCCCTGGCCCTCGTCGACGCCGGAGCGGAGGAGGCGAACCTGTCCGACGGCGTGCTGCGCGGCCGGGTCCGCGCCTACGACCGCGAACTCGCCTGGGCGCCGCGCTGGGTCGAGGAGGAATTAGCCGCGGCCCACCAGCAGCACGTCCGCGCCTGCACCGACGCCACCATGTGGGCCGCCCGCGCCGACGCCCCCGACACCGACCCGGACGACGCGGCCCGGCTGCATGCCGATGCCGAGGCGGCCCGAGCGGAGATCGCCCGGCTCGTCGAGCTGATCGCCGAACTGGAGATCGTCGACGCGGCACGAGCAGCTTGGTTCGCCCACACCGCTGTGGGCCGGGAGCTCGCCGAGCGCGCCCGCGCCGAGCTGCGCGCCCGCGGCGTCGAGATCGACCGGCCCGACGACCGCACGACCGGCCCGGAGTGGCTCGCCGAACACCGCGCGGAGCAGGCCGACCGCGAGCGCGACCAGCCGATCACCGAGGCCGACGTGCTCGAGGACGACCACGACGACCGTGCGATGCTGCCCGACGAGCCCGCCCGGGGCGACGTCGACCAACCCGACGACCGTACGGCCCTGCCTGAGCTCATCGAGACCGCCGTTCCCGACATCCGCGAGGTCAGCACGCCGGAGGTCACCGAGACCGTCGACCCACCCGAGCGCAGGCGCGTGCTGCCCGCCGCCGAGTCCACCGCCGCGGTGCAGCGCGCGCAAGCCACGCTCGCCGAGATCGCCGAGCGCCAGGCCGCCGACGCCGAACGCGCCGCGGCCGACGCCGCCGACCGGGAGGCCGCCGAAGCGGCCCGCCGCGAGGAACTCACCCGCTGGTCTGTCGACGACACCAGCACGAGCGCCGACGACGCGGCCAGCAGCGACGCGGGCGGAGAGGACGCCCTCAGCCGCGAGCCGTGAGCGGGGCTGGTCAGCGGCGGGCGAGGTCGGAGACCCAGCTGACGCCGAACCCCGCCGCCTCCAGCTCCGCGCGGGTCGCGGCGACGTCGCCGCGCCGCAGCTCCCGCCACGTGGCGAGCAGCTCGGCGATCGGTGCCGGCAGCTTTACTCCAGGATGGCGGACGACCGTGCCCCACTCGGGCCAGATCAACGCTGCGACCGGGATCGGGTCGACGGTGGCGTCGGTGCGGATGTGGAACGGGTGCCAGCGCACCACGTGCTCGGCCAGGTCGGCGTCGAGCACCACGAGCCCGAGCGGGTAGCGGCCCTCCCGCCAGCCGGGCAGGTCGAGGGCCGCGCACAGGTCGGAGTACTCCCAGACCACCACCAGCCGGGTCGCGAGCACCACTGACGGCAGCGACCCGAGCGCAGCCACCGCCGCCGCCGCATCGCTGCCGCGGCGGAACGGCCGGGTCGCGACGCTCCCGAGGTAGGGCTGCGCGAGGTGTTTCAATAGCAGGTGCACCGTCGGCGGGCACACCGCACCCGACCGGCGCAGCATCTCCTTGGCCAGCTCGACGCTCCCGGACTCCACGACGTCGACCAGCTCGTCCAGGGCAGGGTCCATGACGGCAGTGTGCGGCCGACCACCGACAGTTCCGGCACGGGCGAAGAGCGCTCAGGGGCTCCGCCCCCGAACCCCCGGCCCTCCTCCGGTGGAGGGGGAGCGAGCGCTGGCTGCGGTGAGGCGGTGGGCGGAGGTGGTTGGGTGGGTTTGCTCCACCGCCGATCGGTCGCCCTGAAGGGATGCCACACCGCCGCCGGGGCCGCAAGGCACGAACGCGCCGGCGACGACGAGCACGAGGCGAAGAGCGTGCCTCGCGCCCGCCGCCACCGGCGCGCCTTGCAGCCCCGACGACGGCGCGGCCTTGCTGCGCACGCCCGATCGACGGTGGAGCAGGGTCAGCAGCGCTACGCGGTGATCGAGTACTGCAGCAACGCAGAGACGGCGAGGAGCAAGATCGGCGGGTGCGCGGCGCACCTGTAAGGAACTTCTGAAGTAGTGATGCGCGAATCGTGTGTCATACTGAAGCCCCGTGCCGTCGACAGGCGACCCGGACGGGCTTCAGGAGGTTCACCCATGGTTCCGGACTCGCCCGCCGAGGCTCTCGGCGCTCAGGCCCCCGCGCTCCGCGACCTGATCGTCGAGATCGTACGGGCGCGGCACGCTCTCGCGGCCGAGGCGCACCTGGTCTCCGCGTCCCGGTACGCGATGGGCTTCGGCACCCAGTGGCGAGACCTGCTGGACGACACGCGCGACGCCCTGCGGGCCCGGGGCTTCCGGTCCTGCAAGCTGGCCCCCGGCGGCCATGAGATCCCGGTCGTCAACGACAGCATGGTGTACGTCTGGCGAGTCTCGAACCACCCGGACGCGGTGAGCGAGTTCGCGGCGAGCCCGACCCGCAAGAACGGCTTCACAACCCCGCCGCTCGACCCGGCGCTGTGGGAGCCGAGCTTGTCGGAGGAGCAGGAGGCAACAGACGACGCCCCGGGGGAGGGCGAGCTGGGCCCCGTGCTCAAGGCGGCCGGGGACAGCATGCCTCTGGTGCTCGTCATGGTCGAGTCAACGCCGCGGCAGTTGCAGTCGATCGAGTGGGCCGTCGCCGTGCTCGACGGTGAGGGCAAGGTCGAGCTGCGCGGGCAGGAGGCCATCTGGGAGCCGGAGCCGGTCGCCGACGGCACCGCATCCGGTATCGAGTCGTTCGACAGCGGCGTGCCTGTCGCGCCGAAGGTCGAGCCGCGCGAGCAGGAAGGGTCCGGGCCGGATGCCTGAGGACGGCCCAGGCCTGTTCGAGCTCCCGGCCAGTGGGACCGGGCGGTTCGAGCCGGCACGGCTGACCCAGGCCCGGGCTCGCCTCGGCGTGAGCAAGAGCGACCTGGCTGGCGAGGTCGGCGTCTCGGCTGCGGCGATCGGACAGTATGAGGCGGGCGTGAACTCGCCGCGGCCCGAGGTGCTAGACCGGCTGGCGACCGCCTTGAATGTCCGCCCGGGATTCTTCGGCGTCGGCCGGCCACTCGCGCGCATCGACACGGTGAACGCGCACTTCCGCAGCCTTCGCTCGGCCCGCGTCAGCGACCGCCAGAAGGCACTGGCCACGGCGTCGCTGGTGTGGGAGCTGACCTTCGCGCTCGAGCGGTACGTGAAGCTGCCGGAGGTGGATCTCCCTGTCCTCCCCGCCGGCGCGACGCCGCCCGAGGCCGCCGCCCTGCTCCGCAGGCACTGGGGACTGCCCAACGGTCCGGTCAGGCACCTGGTGGCCACGGCCGAGTCCCGCGGCATCGTCGTCGCAGTGCGCCCCCTTCGCGAGATCGAGGCTGTCGACGCCTTCTCGGTCGTCATCGTCGACCGTCCGGTCATCATCACCACGCCCCGCCGCAGCGAGAACGTCTTCAGGCACAGGTTCTCGACCGCGCACGAGATCGGGCATCTGCTGTTGCACGGCGACTCCGGTGAGCACAGCGCTGCGGTCGAGAAGGAGGCCGACGAGTTCGCGGCCGCGTTCCTGACGCCTGCAGCCGCCATGGATGCGGCATTGCCGCAGCGGCTCGACCTGGCGGCCCTGGACCGGCTAGGGCGGACGTGGGGCGTCTCGCCGAAGTCTCTCGTCCGCCGGATGGTCGAGCGCGGGCGCACTACCGAGTCGTCGGCCCGGCGGGCCTACCAGCGCCTGGCCATGACCGACGACCCGCTGGCCGACCCGACAAGCGCGTACCCGGGGGAAATGCCGTCGTTGCTGAAGAAGGCCGCGGACCTCGCGGGTGACCACGGCGCCGGGGTGCCCGCTCTCGCCGAGGCGCTGAGGCTCAGCGCCTCGCAGGTGCGTGACTTACTCGGCGACGCCGACCAGCGCCCTGTTCTGCGCCTCGTCGGCGGGGAGAACTGACTGCAGTGGCATCGGTGTTGCAGCAGATGGAGAGCGCCGACGGCGCAGCTTGCCAGAACATCGCCAGTCACGGTGACGACCGCGGGTTCCTGTCGCAGAACCTCCTCGCCCAGCTCCGGAACCTGCTCGAGACCGTGGTGGTCACGCCGAGGGGACAGCGGTGACCGACGACGAGGACGTGGAGCAGCCCGCAGAGGACGATGGAACTGAAGAGCGCACCGAACTTACTCCCGAGCAAACGGAGAAACTCCGTCGCGCGATGGCGAGCGTCCAGCAGTCGCTGATCCCGAAGATCAACATTCCGAGATTTACGCTCCCCGAGGCCGTGCTCAAGAACGTCGCTGGAATCACCGGAATGGTCGAAGCGCAACAACAGATTTTCGCCAACGCCATCAAGCCGATGCTCGACGCGCAGGCGGTCTGGCAGAAGCGGATCTCGGGCGTCATCGCCACCGACGCCTTCAAGAATTTCGCCCTGACTCAGGCGGATCTCGGCAGGATCGCCGAGCAGGCTGCCCGGAACCTCGACTTCGGAGGAATCGCGCAGTCGCTGAACGTCGTGGCGAAGATCGGCGCGACCTTTGCCGAGCAGCAGTCCGCCCTGTTCAAAAACCTCGCGCCGGCACTCGAGGCGATGCGCGCGAACTTCTACCCACCGAACCTGCGCGCGATCGAGGATCTGAGGTTCGAGGCCGTGGAGACGGTCGTCCTGGCCGACGGCATCCCGCTCTACGGCGTGCCGCGCACCGACATCGCAGAGGCGCTGATCCGTGCCGACAGCGTGAGCAAGCGCCGGGAGATCCTCGGTCGGCGATGGAGGGCGATCTCGGCCGACTGCCGAGCCGCGGTCGCGGGCTGCGCGTCGGAGTCCGTCGCTCCGTACGTGTCCTTCGCGCTGGCTGCCCTGAACGCGCTGGACGCCGGTCACACCGAGGCCGCGCAGGCCCTTGCTGGATCTCTCGTCGACACGCTCGTCACCGGCTACTTCGGCGACGAGCGGTACAAGTACACGCCCAGCAAGAAGACCACCACCACCGACGCCTACAACGAGTTCACGATCCGCGAGTTCATCGCTTTCGGGCCGATGTGGCAGACCTACCAGCAGTTCTTCGTCAGCAACGGCGACAGAGTGCCGGGGACCTTCAGCCGGCACGCGACGGCGCACGCGGTCAGCACGCGCCAGTACAACCGGCGCAACGCGGTTCAGGGCGTCATGCTGGTCTGCAGCCTGCTGTACCGCCTGGACGAGGAGGCCGCAGCGCTGGAGGCGCGCACCTGACCGACGCGCGGAACTTCGCCGGGTTGGAGCTACTGGTCACGGTGTATGAGCTTCTGCGCGTTGGCGTCGTAGACGAAGCCGATGATGTCGCCCGAGATGATCAGGTCGATCGCCTGGTCGATCACGTCCCTGGGGACGACGAACCACTCGGACGGGTCGTAGTCGCGGCCCTTGCGGTCGGCCTGGCTGAGATCCAGGCGAACGTCAGCGAAGACCCGGTGGAGCAGGTTCTCCAGCGCTGATGTCTTCAGGTTGTACGTGCGGTAGCTGGCCACGACATCGACCGGGGCCATCAGGTACGTCGGAGACTTCTCGGCGTTCTTGATCCGCTTCTCGACGGAGTCGCGGGTGAATCCGATCTTGTGCAGGTCCTTGATGCCGGTGATTTGCGGGTCGTCGCTAAGGGACCGCAGCACGTAGATGTAGCCGCTGACTCGGTCATCGGTCAGGATCTCCGGGATCTCGGTTAGAACGACGACCTGTCCGTCCTCATCGCTCAGCCGGATCCCCAGCGACTGCCGGTACATCGACGACTCGGTGCCGTTCTCAAAGATGCACCGTAGCCGCTCGCGTTTGTTCTCCCGCACGGTCGACTTCTTGTACTCCGTCTCGCCGACCTCGGCGACGAACAGCATGACGCCGTTGAGGACGAAGAACGCACCCTCGACGATGTGGGTGAGACCTGGGTAGGGGAGAAGCTTGCTCGCGCCCGCTCGCAGTTCCGCGTGCTTCTGCTTGAATAGCGGCTCGAACTGCTCGAAGTCCTGCGCCTTCTCTCGTCGGGCAACCTCGCCGCTGTCGTGGACCTGGCGGCGCACCGGCAGGTCCGAGACGTCCAGCAGGCCCGACTCGTCCCCGAGCAGGTCGAAGTCGTCGCCTCCGAGCAGGTCGTCGATCGACGCGGGAGCCTCCGGCGTGTCCAGCAGGCCGAACTCGTCCAGTGGCTTCAGCGCCGCGATCTTGTCGTCGCTCGCAAGGATGCCTTCCAGACGCGCGCCGAGCTTGCGCTCGGCGATCTCCCTCGTCGTTGAGCTCGGGACTCGGCCGTGGGTGCGCCGGAACTCCACGACCTCGAGGAAAGCCCGCTCGAGGCGGTCTGCGGACGTGACCTTCGCCGGCTTCTCCGGGGCGTCGAGGAGGCCGTCGAAGTCGGAGTCGAGTATCGCCTCGATGCTGGTCGGGAAGGCCATGTCGATGGGTCCGATACTCTCGCTGGCGCTCACGACTCGTCCGCCATCTGCGTTGCCCGGGCGGCGGCGTCGCGCTCCTGCTTCTTCCGCTGAAGGAACAGCAGCACCTCGGCGTACCGCTTCTCGGTCGGCTCGTCCGATCGCACGTCTGGCTTGCGGCCGTTCACCTTGGCCCACTGCTGGATCTTCGGCCACGCCGCGAGAGCCTCCTCTTCGGTGATCGCCACCCGGGTCGCGGTGATTGCGTCGGAGATGATCCGAAGCACCGACGGCGTGACCGACTTCGAGATGACCTCGAAGGCCCGCTGGAACGGGTTGACCGAGTCGATGAGGTTGATGTTGATGTCGTCGATGTTGACGAACTTCTCGGACATCTTGATGAACCGCTTATCGCCAACCTCGCGGACCTCGCCGTTCTTGATGACCGAGTCCACGACGACCTGCTGGCGGAGCTCCTCGACCTGCGACTCGTCCAGATCGGGGTAGCGCTCCCGGATGATCTTCGGGATCAGCACCTTGTTTGTCGTCTCCGGGTCCACGGAGCCGGCTGCGGCCTTCGCGAACGTGTCGTCCTGCAGAATGGTCGCCTTGAGGTCGTTGAGGTCGGTCTCGACGATCTGCTTCACCCGCTCGGTCGACGGCTCCTTGAAGCCCTTGATCTTGATGACGCCGGGCCGGGTCTGCTCGTCGTCGCCGGTGCGCTTGGTCTTGAACTCGAAGTTCTGCGCGAGCACCTGCTCCATCAGCAGCGAAGCGGTGATGGCCTTGAGCATGTTGTTCACCGACACCTTCACCTCGGCCTGCGAGGCGTCGGGCTCGGCGATGAGGTTCGTGAACTGGGCGTGCTCCTTGCCTGGGGAGTCACGGGTGACGCGGCCGATGATCTGGATCACCTCGGTAAGCGAGGCCCGATAGCCCACGGTGAGCGCATGCTCGGCGAACGGCCAGTCGAAGCCCTCCTTCGCCATCCCGAGCGCGAGGATCACGTCCACGGCGTCTCGGTCCTTCGAGGCGACCGTGGAGAGGTAGTGCAGGGTGTCGGCGCGCTTCTTCTGGTCCGTGTCGTCGACGAGATCGGCCAGACGCAGGATCTCGCCGGTGTCGGACCGGTGGATGCTGATGATCCCGGTGTCGGGGTCGGTGGACTCGACCTGGCCGATCGAGTCGATGATGAATCCGACCTCCTCGATCTTGTCCTTGGTGGACTCGCCCGAGTTCACGTTCGGGATGTGGAGGATCGTCTTCTTGTCCAGGTCGAGGACCTCGCCGATCGCGTCGGTGTAGCGGCCCTGGTAGAAATGGTGGCCGATGCCGAGCGAGTGCAGGTACTCGTAGCCGTTGAGCTGGTCGTAGTAGTTGAACGTGACCGGCGTGAACCGGGCCTCGTCCTCGGCCGACAGCACGGGAACAGAGTCACCGCGGAAGTACGAGCCCGTCATCGCGACGATGTGCACGTCTGAGCCGTTCATCACATCGCGCAGCAGTGCCCCGAGGCGGCTGGCCTCGATGTCGGCGGAGACGTGGTGAAACTCGTCGATGGCCAGCACGGTGTCGTTGAACGCCTCGGGGGCCAGCTTCTCGAACGCGAACCGCAGCGTCGCGTGCGTGCAGATCAGGATCGCGTCCGGGCCGTTCAGGAAGTCGATGAACGCGCCGACCTTGCCCTGTGACGAGCCCGGGTCGCACAGGTTGTGCTCGGGCTTGACCTCCCAGTCGGCGAAGAACCCAAACTGGGAGAGCTCTGTTGAGGAGAAGGACGCCCCGATAGACCGCTCCGGGACCGCGACGATGACCTTCTTGCGCCCCTGGTTGTAGACCTTGTCGAGGGCCACGAACATCAGCGCACGTGACTTGCCAGAGGCCGGCGGGGCCTTGACCAGCAGGTGCTGGGCGTCGCGCTTGGCGAAGACCCGCTGCTGCATCTCGCGCATGCCCAAGGCGTCGGTGTTCACCGACCCGCCCGTGCGAGCGTAGGTCACATCGACGATGTTGACCGGCTTCTTGATCACGTCGTTCACTTCCGAGCACTCCTCGTGTTCTTCGCCGGAGCCTTCGCAGCCTCCTCGGCAGTCATCACCTCATACATACTGAAGAGGTCCGACAATCTCTGCTCATCGGTCTCGTAGTCCCGCTTGGAGTAGATCGAATCGACCAGCGCATCGACCTCTTTGTGAGCGGCGCGCAGGTCTTCCGGCATCAGGTCGGGGTCGTAGAGCTCGGCGAGAGTCTTCTCGCAGTGGTACTCACGCACATCGAGCACACGCAGCGCCGCGACCGTAAGCTTCTCCTTGACCGCATCGGCCAGCGGCGGTACCGGAAAGTTGTTGTAGACGATCGTGTTCGAATACTGGTAGTCCTCGCGCATTCGTCCACCAACGGCTCCTGTCCAAGCGATGTGCGTCCTTGATATCAAAAGAGCAAGTACCCAAGGTTGGGCGTCGTAAATAGCAAATGCTGAAACGTTTATGACAGCACCGGCCCCCAGGTACCCGACGGGAATATATTCGCGCCTCGACGAGGATACCTTTGGAAAGATGATCGATTCAGTCGGTTTGAATCTTCTTGCTTGAAACCGATACGGTGTTGCAGAATCTTTTCTGGTCGCCACATCTGAACTCGCGGAACGCTTCTCGGCAACGCTTTCAAAGCGCCTAGCAAGAACTGGTATCCGCCATGCTACGGATGCATCACTGTCCTCTATCCAGAGGCACCATTTCTCCTGGTCATTGACGAACTCATCGGTTCCCAAGATCCTGCGGATGAATCGGGCAGCGTCTGGGGCGGTATTAAGTAAGCTGTCCCGCTCGGCCGAATCGAGCATCAGGTTTCCCCAGTCGGCACCCTTCGAGCCAAACGTCATCAGCGGCAATTGAGACAGCGGCTTCGAGCGCGGCATCACGAAGACATTCCCGCCTTCGGTAAGGTAACCATTGATGTTGGAGGTCTCTATTTGAAGGTCGCTCTGATAGAGGAACTTCTTAGCGGTTGAAGAATTTCTGAGTGAAACGACGATGACTGTCACGCCTGCGTTTCGCTTTGCATTGTTCGACCAGTTGAATGGCGTGTAGGCATAGCCAATCTCAATCCCCATGGCGAAGATCGCCGGGAACATGAGCCCGACTTGTTCGCCTTGTGTGATCGACTTTGTGCTCACAAAAGCGGCCTGGGCGATTGTGTCTTCGATGTAATCCGCTGCCTTGACGAACCAGAGCGAGACGTAGTCAAGCTTCTTCGAGAACGGCCGAGATCCGAATACAGGCGCGAAGTCGGCTTTTTGGTCTTTGGTCTGTTCCTTGACTCCCGCGTACGGCGGGTTGCTGATGAGGTAGATCTCGCCGCCGTCGTTGGGGCAGACGGTGCTCCAGTCGACGCGGGTCGCGTTGCCCTGCTGGATCTGGCCGGTCTCCTTCAGCGGGATCAGTGGGATCGAGACGTTGAACTTGTCCTTGAACTCCGTGTTCATCTGGTGCTTGGCGATCCACAGCGAAAGGATCGCAACCTCGGTCGCGAAGTCGGCGAGCTCGATGCCATAGAAGTTCTCGATGCTGATCTTCGACTCGGCGAACAGCACCTGGTGCTTGGGGTCGAGGTCGGCGAGGCGCTCCAGGATCGCGTGCTCGAGCTTGCGCAGCTCCTTGTATGCGATGACCAGGAAGTTCCCAGACCCGCAGGCGGGGTCGAATACCTTGATCTTGCTAACGCGATCCAGCAGCGCCTCGAGCTTGCGGACGGAGTCGAAGCCGGCGTCGAACTGCTCGCGGAGCCCGTCGAGGAAGAGCGGCTCGATCGTCTTGAGGATGTTCGGCACCGAGGTGTAGTGCTGCCCGAGGTTGCTGCGCTCGTGGGGGTTGACGACCGCCTGAAACATCGACCCGAAGATGTCGCAGGGCCCCGGCAAAGTCGTCAGCGGGCAATCTTGAGGATGGCGAGTACTCGGTAAGAGTTGCGGGAGCAGTGGCGTAGCGCGGCGGCGATGTTGCTGGCGCCGGCGAGGCGGTGGGCGCTGATG
>JAOPYH010000086.1 GCA_025964715.1 Streptosporangiaceae bacterium
CGGCCCAGGAGGCAGGCTTCGAGGCGCTGGCGGTGACCGCCACCGGAGCCGTCGGCTCCGCCGAGCACGAGACGGCCGCCGCCGAGCGGATCCTCGACGCCGTTCCGGGCCTCCGGCTGTCCCTCTCCGACGAGATCGGCGGACTGGGGCTGCTGCAACGGGAGGCGGCGGCCGTCTTCAACGCCGCGCTGCAACCCCTGGCGGCCGAGCTCGTGACGGCTGGAACGGATCCGGTCGTACGGGGTGGACCTGGACCGCCCCGACCGCCGCCTGGCCCTGCACCTGGCCGCCTACCGCTGAGGTGCGGCCGAAGTGGGTGAACGAGACGACCCGCACGCCGAGTCTGGCGAAGGTCTCGAGCAGTTCGGTGTCGGTGTCGATCTGCGGGCAGCCCTCCTGTACCAGGACCAGGGCGATGTGCCCGGATGCGATGGCGGCGTCGATGTCCGGTCCGGTCCTGCATAGGGCGACAACGTTGGCGTCGGCGATACGGTGGGCGGCCTCGATCATGCGCAGGCTCTCGCGGAGCGCGCCCTCCGGCCGGAACTCCTCGTCGACGAAGACCGGGAGGACCTGCAGGCCGACGCCTCCGGCCCGGAGCTGGGGGTACCAGTGCTCCCGGAAGTAACTCGCCCAGCGGTGCGGCGGATGCCCGGCGACGAGCATTCAGCAGGTCGTTGTGCGCGTCCGCGACGAGCATCTGTGGCGGCTCGGGGCCGGATCTCGCCGGCACCGGTCAATGGCCTTCGCGCTGGAGCATCCGCAGCGCGGAGTGCATTCGCTGGGCCCGACCGTCGACGACGTCGAAGAAGGTCACCTCGGTGACCAGCTCGCCGAAGTCGGCCCAGAACGCGTCGCCGTGCTGGTGATGCAGGTCGACGTCGGTTCCGTTGAGGGGGTTGGTGATCCGCAGCCTGCCGTCGACGTCGCTGACGTTGATGCCGAACGCCGGTGATCGGTAGTGCCCGACGTAGCGGGTCGAGTCGACCTCGTCATGACCGATGACCGGGAGGTCGGCGGGTAGTCCGAGCACGGTGCGGACGACGTCGCGGCCGAAGGACCAGCCCTCGGGGAAGTTGGTGAGAACTGCGAGGACCAGCTCCTGATCGGGGTCGGCGTGGACCAGTGCGGAGGTTCCGCCGATGTGCTGCACCGCGCGTGGTGCGCCGTAGCTGCGGGCCGGGATGCCCCAGCCCAGGCTCCAGCCGCGGAAGTGCAGGGGCAGGCCCGGGAGGGCGATCTGCTCGGTGAGCATCTCCCGGTGCAGCTCTGGCGGGAGGAGCTGACTTCCGTGGGGGTCCTGGCCGGTGACGCAGGCCAGGATCAGCCGGGCGGTGTCGGCTGCGGAGGCGTGCAGGGTTCCGCCTGCCGGGCCGAACAACCGGCCGGTGGCCGGCCACAGGTCCCCCGCCACCAGGCTTCCCGCGCCGTCCGACGCGTGGCCGGAAGCAGCCGAGGCGGGCAGACGGTCCGGTGGGGCGAACGTCGCGCTCGTGATGCCGAGCGGGTCGAGCAACCGGGCGCGGACCGCGTTCTCCCAGGTGTCTCCGGTGAGTTTCTCGACGAGCCTGCCGAGCAGCACGTAGCCGGTGTTGGTGTAGGAGAACAGCTCGCCGGGATCGCCGACGGGGCCTGCCGCGCGGGTGGCGGCGAGCAGGTCGGAGAACGAGGCGAACCGTTCCCAGGCGTCGGCGATTCCGGCGGTGTGGGACAACAGCATCCGGATCGAGATCACCTCGCCGGCCGCGCCGAGGACGGACAGCTCGGGCAGGAGCCGGACGATCGGCTCGTCGAGCTCGACCCGGCCTTCCGCGACGAGTTGGCAGACGATCACCGCGGTGAAGGTCTTGGTCACCGAGCCCAAGGGAAAGATGGTGTCGGGTGTGACGGGTGCGTCGTCTCCGATCCGGAGCACTCCGGTCGTCGCCGTGCGGCTCCGGCCGTTGGCGAGGAGGCAGACGGATGCCCCCGCGACGAGGTGCCCGACGGCTGCCTGGTCGAGCACTGCGGACAGGTCGATCTTGTCTGTCGTGGTGTGGCTCATGATCAGCCCTCCGTGGTCGCGGGGACGGGTGCGGCGTTGGCACCGGAAGGGCGGGTGAGGCGGCTGGGCAGTGCCGCGCTGAGCAGGACCGCCGCGATGCTGATCACCGCGGCGACGGTGAAGGCCGAGCGGAACCCGTCCCAAGCCGGGAGTTCCGTGCCGGGGATGGTGGAGCCGTTGAGGAGGGCGGCGCCGATCTGGGCACCGAGGGTGCCGCCGATGCTCTTCGCCACGAACGCGAGGCCGCTGACGCTGGCCGTGCGCTCCTCGGGCACGGTGGCGACGACGATGTTCATCCCCTGGGTCAGGCCGAAGCCGACGGTGAGGCCGGCGAGCGCGGTCGACAGCAGGATCAGCCACGGCTGCGTGTCCGCGCCGAGGAGCACCAGCGCAGCGGCGACCATGGCGCCGGTCCCGACGAGCATCACGCCTCGGGCTCCGACGAGTCGTTCGAGTGCCCCGGTCAGCGGCGCCACGAGCGTGCCGACGATCCCGAGGGGAACGAGGTAGAGCCCGGTGGCGATCGCCGAGCCGCCCAGTCCGTAACCGGTCTCGGTCGGCATCTCGACCATGGTGGGGACCAGCACGAACACCGCGAAGGTGCCGAAGCCGACGACGAACGACACCGCACACGTCAGCAGGACCGCTCGACGGCCCAGCAGCCGCAGGTCCACCAGCGGCTCGGCGGTGCGCAGCTCGACCACTACGAAGGCCGCGAGCACGACCAGTGCGCCGAGGATCAGACCGAGCACCAGTGGCGACGTCCAGCCGATCCGCGACGACCGGGTGATCCCGATCAGAGCGAGCCCGAGCCCCACGGCCAGCAGCGCGGCTCCGGCCCAGTCGACCCGACCCTGTCGCGAAGGCGGGCAGGAGGGCACGACGAACCAGGCGCAGACCGTCGTCGCGACGATGACCGCGAACGGGATCCAGTAGAGCCAGGTGTAGGGCAGCACCGTGAGCAGCGGACCAGCGACGAGCAACCCGACGGCGGTGCTCGACGCGGCGGTGCCGACGATCAGCCCGTTGCCCGACTTGATGCGGTCGGCGGACTGCGTGTCGCGGATGATGCCGACCGACAGGGGCACCAGGCCGAGGCCGACACCCTGCAGGATCTGGCCCACCGTCAGCATGGCGACGTTCGTGGCCAGCGCGGCGAGCAGTGTCCCCGCCGCGACGACGGCGAGCACACCGAGCAGGACCGGCCGTTTGTCCCGCACGTCCGCCAGTCGGCCGATGACCGGTGTGGACACCGCACCGGCCAGCAGCAGACCGGTGAAGACCCAGGCGATCGCCGGGGTGGATGCCCCGACGGCCTCTTGGATCATGGGCAGGGCCGGGGAGAGCATCGTCTCCAATGTGGAGTAGGCGAACAGCGCCGCGGTCAGCACGAACAGCGTGGCGACCGCCGGCGCGCGCCTGCCCCTGCTGACGGGTGTCGTGGTCGAAGTCATGACGGGTCTCCGTATGTGGGACGCGAGGGGAACGGGGACGTGCCGTGCGTCAGGAGCGACTCGACGAGGCGCCCTGTGGCCGGGGCGAGTGTCATCCCGAGGGTGCCGTGGCCGGTGGCCGCGACGACGTTGCGACCGAGGGGGCCGATGATCGGCAGCCCGCTCGGGGTCATGGGCCGGGCACCGCGCCACGCGGTGCCGGCGGGAAGGGCGCGCAGCGAGGGCAGGAGCCGTTCCGCGGCCGAGCGCAGGTCTGCGATCGCAGCGGGGTCCGCGGCCGACGTCTGTCGTCCGCCGAACTGCATGCCGCCGGTCACCCGGACCGTGGAGCCGCCGGGGCTGATGACGATGTGCTCGTCGGCTCCCATCAGGGCGTGCGCGGTGGGCGCACCGAGCCCTGGTGACGCGGGCAGGGTCGTGCTACAGCCGAATCCGGGTTCGACCGGCAGTCGCAGACCGAACAGACGACCGACCTTCCGGCTGTGGGCGCCGGTCGCGAGGACGAAGGTCCGGCCGGTGAACCTTCCCTCCGGAGTCCGTACGGCTCGGACGGAACCCCATCCGTCGGTTTCGACTCCGACGACTTGCTGGCGGTGCAGGCGTGCGCCGTGTCGGAGGGCGGAGTCGAGGACGGCTCGGGTCGCGACCGCCGGGTCCAGCGAGGCGTCGTCGGGGTAGAGCACGCCTCCGACGAGGTCGTGGGAGAGGCCGGGCTCTCGTTCGCGCAGGCCCGACGGGTCGAGGACCTCGTGGCGGATCCCGAGGTCCGCGAGCCGGCTGGCAGCCCGCACCTGGGCGGCGAGGACCCTCGGTCGCCGACAGACGTACAGCCAGCCCGACCGACGCAGCCCGATGTCGACCCCCTCGGAGTCGGCGAGCTCCGCGTAGGCGTCGGCCGCACCAGCGGCGAGCGCCGCGAGACGACGAGCGTCTCGACGGGCCCGCCCCGGCCGAGAAGCGACGACGAACCGGGCGAGCCAGCCCGGGGCCGCCGGTGATAGCGGCCTGCGGAGCGCGACCGCCGAACCGCCTCCGAGGATCGCGCGCACCCCGTCGGCGAGGACGGCCGGATTCGCCATCGGCACGCAGTAGCTCGGAACGAGCATCCCGGCGTTGCCCGACGACGCCCCGTCGCCCGGCGCGGGATCCACCACCACCACGCTCGCACCGGCGCGGGCGAGCCGCTGGGCCACGAAGGCGCCGACGATCCCGCTGCCGATCACCACCACGTCGGCATGGTCATCTGTCATCCATGATCCTCTCGAGGCGAGGAGGGTTGGGGTGTGCAACGGTGCACCCCGGCACAACGGCGGCTCGAACAGCGCCACCCGTAACAGCTTCGATAATGAGATTATTGAAGCCGCCACGGGCGTCCGTGTCCAGAGGGTGACGAGGAAATGGAGGGAAGGCGACGTGCAACGGACCGAGGCCAGGCGCCGTAACCGTGCGGCCCTGCTCGACGCCGCCATCACCGAGATGGCGCAGCGCGGCTACCAGGCCGCCCGAGTGGAGGACATCGCCGCGAACGCCGGCCTGACGACGGGTGCGATCTACTCGATCTTCGGCAGCAAGCAAAAGCTCATGGACGCCGCCGTACAGCTGGTCGCCGCGGACCTCGAAGCCGATCTCACTCCGCTCGGAGACCCCGACCTCTCGCTCGACGAGGTCCTGCGTCACTACGCCAGGACCGTGTTCCAGGTGGTCAAAAGGCCGCAAGGCAAGGAGAGGTACGCCGTCGAACTCGAGGCCGTAATCCTTGCCTTGCGCGGGGACGCCGACCGCGGCCCCATCGACGACGCCATCCCCGTTGCGATCGATCGCCTGACCAGACTCCTCACCGATCGCGAGACGCCGCAGCTGCCGACCCGCCGCACCACGCCGGCCGACGCCTCCCGAATCGCGACGGCACTGGCCGCACTGCTCCGCGGCCTGGCCCAGCAGGCGGTCCTCATGCCGGGAAGCGTCGACCAGGACTACGCCGCGGACGCGGCGGCAGCACTCGCCGGACTGCTGACTCGGCCCTGACCTGGACACACCATTGATAATGGAATTACGGTATGCCCATGCCGATCAGCTGGACTAGCAACGCCGGACGACAGGACCTCTCGTGCTCGCGATGATTGATGGCGCGAGACTGGACGAACTCGTCCCCGTCGCCGCCGCGGTCGACGCCCTGCGGCGCGCGGCTCGAGACGGCGCGCCGACGAGTGGGGGACCCGCACGCACGAATACGCTGGTTCGCGCAGGACACCTGCTGGTCATGCCGGCCGAAGACCAGGAATTCGTCGGGGTCAAGGTCACCGGAGTCGCGCCGGCCAACCCCGAGCGCGGCCTGCCCCGGATCACCGGCACCTACCTGCTCCACGACGCCGCCACCCTGCAGCCCGTAGTCGCGATCGATGGCGCGGCGCTCACCCTCTTGCGCACCGCCGCGCTTTCCGCGCTCGCCGTGGACGAACTGGCCACCCCCGACACGCGCCGGGTGATGCTCTTCGGCACCGGCCCCCAAGCCGCGGCGCACATCCGCGCCGTCTCCACGGTGCGCGACATCGATCAGATCGCAGTCGCGGGCCGCACCCCGGACGCGACCGCGACGTTCGTCCAACGCTGGGCCGGCACCACGCCCGTGCGTCCAGCCACGCAGGACGATGTCCGGACCGCCGACCTGGTCCTCTGCTGCACGTCCTCCCCGACACCGCTCTTCGACGGTCGGCAGCTCGCATCGCACGCGACCGTCGTCGCGATGGGCTCCCACACCCTCGACGCCCGCGAGCTGGACACTCACACCCTGCGCCGCTCAACTGTCGTCGTGGAAGACCGCGACACGGCGATCCGGGAAGCGGCCGACGTCGCGGCCGCTGTCGCCGATGGGGACCTCACCGACGTCATCCCACTGGCAACCGTCCTCACGGGCGCCCGGATCGATCGAGGCCGACCCCGGATCTTCCGGTCGGTCGGCATGGCCTGGGAGGACCTCGCCGTCGCCGGTGCGGCCTGTCGCGCGAGCCGCCGGGAGTGACGATGGCCCGCCGCGTCGTAGTCCCAGAGTGTTTCCGCACCCGTGGTGGTGACACGACGTACGCGCCGCCCGAGCCGATCGCAGGTGGTGACAAGGCCCCTGCAACCGTTTCAAAAAGATCGTGTCCACATGGAAAATCGCAGACCAGCAGGCCGTTGGCCTGGGTACGGAGGAACGCCCGCCAGGAGGTGTCCAGGTTCCGCGGAGCCGGACCACGCCCTCGGGCCCGCAAGATCCGCCGCACCGTTGACTCACCGACCTGGTAAAGCTCATCCTGCACTCTCCGGTACCCCCACGCCTGGCCCTCCCTCGCCAGCCGCAGCACCAGGTCCGGATCTCCTTTCCGGCCCAGGGCGGCCCGGACGGTTCGGATACCTCCAGTGCCGTCTGACCAGCCTGCGATGCCAGGCCAACAGCGTTGCCGGTGTCACGATCCGGAAGGCACGGAGCCGCCGCGGAAGATGTCGCGCGAACGATCGCCCGATCAGCCCAGTCCGGCTTGGGACGGGCAACGTGGCGGCGCAAGACCGCCACCTCATGCCGCACCGTCTGTTCCCAGTTCGAACCACAGATCGCGGCAGCTTTCCCATCGGTGCTCCCCTACGTGCTTCCGTTGGTCTCGCACGCCGCAGGCCGCCACGGGCTCTTGGGCGCTGAGCACATACGAGAGCACAATCACAGTGCCCGCCGCCCAATATCGGCCGTGTCCGCACATAGGTTCGCGTGGTGGAACATCGGGGGCCGGTCAGCCGGATCGGCGTACGCGTGCGGGCGGGCACCGTCACGGCCGCACTCGTCGTCGACCGCCGGCTGGAAAGCCAGTCGACCGTCCGCGTCACCGGCGCCGGTGACCGCCCGATCATCAACCTGCTCCGCGACCTCGGCTCCCGGGCGGCCGTGGAATCAGTGGCCTGGGAGCTCTCCGACCTGCTCACGCCCACGGCGTCGTCGACGCCGGTCGCGGCACTACGCATCGCGCCGCGCCAGCCGGTGTCCCCCGCGCTGGGCCGCCATCCCGCGCCGCTCGTACGCTCACTCGTCGGCCGTGAAGCCGTCGTGCGCGGTGGGCATGACCTGTTCGGCACCGAGCTCGCGCCCCTCGATGTCGACGCGGCGGTACGGGAGGCGCGCGCGGCCCAGGAGGCAGGCTTCGAGGCGCTGGCGGTGACCGCCACCGGAGCCGTCGGCTCCGCCGAGCACGAGACGGCCGCCGCCGAGCGGATCCTCGACGCCGTTCCGGGCCTCCGGCTGTCCCTCTC